>NZ_FOWD01000045.1 GCF_900115365.1 Anaerocolumna aminovalerica | reverse complement strand
GCCAAAAAGATTCAAGAATATATCAGAAATCAATTAATGGATGATCAAGCATATGACCAACTGAGTCTCAAAGAATATATAAACCCGTTTACGGGTGAGTCAGTAATAAAAGGTAAATAATAAAAGCCCTTGTTAGGGCTAAACCAGAGAAAAAGGTGCGGTTAGGGCTTTTATTTTCGAAGGGCCTTTGAGGCCTATGCCGGTAATAGTCCCTTACAGGGACAGAACAAACCACCAGTTCTCACTGGTGGTCATGATTTAAAATACTTTAAATAGAAATTCTTTATAATTCAACCTTTCATTATTAGAGTTAATTTATTTAATTTATGTATAAATAAGTATTTAAAAAACATACAAATAATCTTGATTTTATGTTCTTTAAAATATATTCTTATTATAGAGGAGTATAGACTTTTATCTGAATATAGTTTTGAATCAATTTTGTGAACTTGTTTCGCAATTATTTATTATTTAATTAAATAAAAAGGAGGATAATTATATGGGATTTGTAGCAGGAGGTTTTTTAATTGTAATTGGATTTGTTATGTTATTAAAACCAAGATTGATATGGAAGATATCAGATTCTTGGAAAACAAAGAATGGTGACGAACCTAATGAATTTTATCTGAAATTAGTAGTTATGGTGGGAATTCTTCTTATTTTAGGAGGTATTCTGGCAATACTAGAAAATTTAGTATAATAATGAAAAATGGTTTAAACAAGCAAGTCTGATATTCAAAAAGTGGTAAGCTGAGTGAAAAATGTGTTAAACTATAAAAAGCCTAGCTTCAGGATTAATTCACTAAAAGAGGCTGAATAATTATTCGACCTCTTTTTAGTGAACTGAACTATGGCATTTATCATTATTAGAAAGGAATCTGTTATGTTACTTAATAGCACCTTCCACCATACCTTTAATAATGTATTTTTGTGCGAATAAGAAAAGTATCACAACCGGAAGCATGGCAAGTAAAGTTGAAGTAAGGATTAAATCCCATTGTTTTACGTATGAACCTACAAAACTGGTAACAGCAAGAGGTAGAGTCTTAATTTTGCCGTTTAAGCCTAGCATTAAGGAAGGCAGCAGGAAGTCATTCCATATCCAGATACCATTTAAAATCAATACCGTCATTTGCACCGGTTTCAGAAGAGGTAAAATAATTCTAAAAAATACGCCTTCCGGTGAGGAACCATCAATTAGGGCAGCCTCTTCCAACTCATAAGGAATATTCTTTATAAAACCGTGTAAGATGAAGATAGTCATGGAGGAACCAAATCCTATATAGGCAAATACGATTCCGGTGTAGCTGGATAAAAAGGATATTCCGCTAAAATTGGAAACCTGACGAAACCAGGAGAGTAACGGAAGCATAACTACCTGAAAAGGAATCACCATAGCTGCAACAAAAATCATAAATATAACAGTAGACCATTTTTTATGATTACGAACCAGTACCCAGGCTGCCATAGAGGAACATAGGACAATGGCAGTTAAGGATAGAACGGTTATAATAGCAGAATCCAAAAAAGATTTCCAATAATTCATATTTGGATTATGTATTACTGCTTGAATATGCTTCCATAACAGTGACCAATCCAAAGGAAAACTAATAGGATCACGAATAATATCTCCATTCATTTTGGAGGAGTTAACTACAACAATGAAAAAGGGTGCTAAAAAGAGCAGGAATAACAATATGGAAACCAATTCAAGGAGAACACCCCGTATCCTTTTTACTGTCATCACATCTCAACCTCCTTCTTTTTGCTGACATAAACCTGAATTAAGGAAACTATGGCAAGGAGAACAAAGAAAACAACTGCTTTTGCCTGAGCCACTGCCATATCATTACGGGTAAATGCGGTTTTATAAATATTTAGAGCAAGAAGTTCCGTTGAGTGAATGGCTTTACCCATAAATAATTTACTGGGTCCGCCATTGGTAATTGCATAATTCAGATCGAACTGTTTAAAGGAGTTTACCAAAGTTAAGAAAATACATATGGTAAAGGAATTGGCAATTAATGGTGCGATAATTTTCGTAATACGTTTAAAACCATGGGCACCATCCATTTTAGCAGCTTCAATAACAGAAGCCGGTACCCCTTGAATAGCAGTAACATATATCATCATAATATAACCAGCGTATTGCCAGGTGCTTACTATGATAATTGCCAATATAGCCCGATCCGGTAAGGCCAATAAGGATTGTGAAAGCGATTTTATATTCATGGCGGCAGCAATATCTGTGATAACGTAATTAAATATAAACTGCCATATGTACCCAAGAACAATACCGCCGATTAGATTAGGAATAAAGAATCCTGCCCGGTATATGTTTCGTCCCCTGATTTTAGAGGTTACCAATAAAGATAGCCCAAAGGCAATGATATTTACTAAAAGCATATTAAGAATAGTAAATATTAAAGTTGCCATAAAGGAATGTATGTACTCAGGAGATTTAAAAAAGTCCTTGTAATTTTCAAAACCAATAAAATTATTTAATGTTATGCCATTCCAATCAGTGAAAGAATAAAACACACCTAATATAAAAGGAATAATAACGGTCATAGTAAATGCAAGAACAGCAGGTAATAGGAATAAAATGTTAATTATGGTTCTGTGCTTCTTTGTTGGATAGAAATACACCCCTAATATGATAAACAGAATGCCGGTAATTAGCAGAACACCTCGAATGGAAGCTGGCCACGCCAGGAATCCGGAGGTCAGAGTTCTATATTGTAAACTAATCCATAGCGCAAATATGGTCACAAGAATACCAATAGCAGCCAGCACAGTTGACAGTTTTTTTTTCGCCATATAAATCATAGTCTCATTCCTCTCCGTTTAAAAGGGAAGCTGTTGCAAAATAGACCCTGTAACAGCTCTATATAATAAGCAACAGCTTCACCAATTAAACTACCGTTTTATTTTGCAGGTATTCCCGCAACAGCGTCGGTTACCAGTTGAACGAATTCATCTGTGTTTATGGAACCTTGAGCAAGTAATTCAAAAATAGGCCCTAAAGTATCCTGACCGAAACCATCGGGCATCTTAAATTGTTCCCAGTCAAATGTTTTACCGGCTGCTACCCAGGACTGGATATTAGCGGATAAAGGAGTACTAGGTTTCAATGTATCAGAAGAGTAAGGAGAGATTAGAGACATCTTATTGATTCTGGCATCCCTGCCTTCATCGGATAAGGCAAATGCTTCTAAGAAATCTTTTGCCCCTTCCACATTACCATCTTTATAAACTGCCCACCAGGAAGGAGCACCTACTTGAACACCATCTGTTACTTCCTTGCTAAAAGCATGGGGTGCAAAGCCCATTTCAAATCCGGGTTCTGCCGGAAGATTTGGATCAATCCAGTTCCCTTGGTGAACAAACGCAGCCTTTTGATCAATAAAGGCCTGAACCTGTTGGTCGTAGTTACCAGTTACTAATATGTTCTGATCAGAATAATCAAATAGTAATTTTACATATTCTGCGTATTGTTTTAATCTGTCTGTGTCCACTTCACCAGCCAGTAATTTATCAATAATAGTTGTATCACCATTCTTAAGACCGGTAGATAAATATACACCGAAGTTATGGCTTCCGGATACCCAGGTTAAACCTCCGCTGGCACTAACTCCCATAGATACAACGGAATCAATACCCAGTTCTTCTTTCATGCTGTCTAATTTTTCAAAAGCTGCTTTATAGGCCTCAATAGTTGTTAAAGTAGCTGGATCAATACCGGCTTTATCTAATATATTTTTGTTATAAGCTAAACCATAACCTTCTACCGCATATGGGAAACCATATACTTTGCCCCCATCACCAATATAAGCAGAGGCAGTTTCTTTTACCCATGGTTCTTCAGTTAAATCTGCCATATAATCTTTCCAAACTGCATAATGACCGGGACCTTCAAATACAAAGATATCCGGCATATTATCTGCCTGAAGATATCCTTTTAAAGCTCCCTGAACATCGGCTCCGCCTCCAATGGATTCAATATCTACATGAACCCCTGTTTTCTGTTCATATACTTTAGCATATTCTTTTAATTGCTCATCAATTTCTACTTTTAGCTGAAATACTCGAATACTTTGTCCGTCAGAAGTTTGATTTTTTGTTTCTGATGTTTCTGTTTTTTTAGAATCCGTTTTTTCAGTGTTTTCCGTTTTTGCAGTATCTTTATCAGTTTTGGAACATGCAGTGAATAGGGATCCTACCAGTACAATCATGAGTAAGAGAGTAACCATCTTTCTTAATTTCATAAAATATCCTCCTTAAAATAATATTATTCGAGCAAAAGCTTTTGAGATAAATAAAAATAGTCAATATTTTGTCTAAATATTTGGTAAAATAATTAATTATATTGTAACTTATGCGCAAAAGCTTTCTAGCTACAGAATATCACAATCGCACAAAAGTTTCAAGTATTATTCCACATAATTGTGCGATTTTACATTTGCTATTTATGCCAAATGAAATATTAAATCAGGGATTCAATACTTTTACGGTATTACGTATAATTAATTGTGCCGTCATCTGAATATTGGTTTCCTCAATTTCCATTTGATCAATTAATTTAATGAGCTGCTCAACCGCCAGATATCCTTTTTGGCTTGGATTCTGTCTCATAGTGGTTAATCCAGGCCTTACGGACTGACCAATCAAGTTATCATCAAAACCAACAATGGATATATCATCTGGAAGTTTAACTCCACGGTCTATAAAATAATTCATGATTTTTGCAGCATAATAGTCGGACACACAGAACATGGCACTAAATTCACGGTATCTTTTAAATACATTTTCTATGCTTGTTTCGAACTCTTTTTGATTTGGCCTAAGGTATAATAAGTTCTGTTCAGAAACAGGTATGCCTGCTTCCTCCAAAGCTTCTTTGTGACCTTCATAGCGGGCTTTGTATACACTTATCATACAATCTGTAATAAAAGCAATATTTTTATGTCCGCATTGAATTAAATACCGGGTCAATTCATATCCGCCTTCTTTATCCTTTAAACCTACATTAACATAATCAAAACCATCTTCATTAAAATAGCAGTCCACAAAAACCATTGGTTTTGTAATGGATTTTTTCATTAAATGACATTCATCCGGCCAGAATCCCACAGCAATTAATCCATCCACATTCCAGGTTGAAACAAAACGAAGTATATCGTCTAAATCTTCGGACAGATAAATCATAGTATAATATTCATGTTTGCGTACCTGTTTTTCAATGGCACCTAATATTTCACCGGCGAAGGGATCTTGTACAAAATTGTTATCTGTACTTTTATTATATTTAAACACTACTCCTACAATTTTAGAATATTTTTTCGCTAAATTTCTGGCATTCATATTAGGGATATAATGATATTTTTCTAAAAGTTCATTGACCTTTTCCACAGTTTCTTTTGAAACTTCCTTCGTCTTTCCATGAATTACATTGGAAACTGTGGTAGGACTTACGCCAATGATATCAGCCATTTCTTTTATTGTTATCATGAAAATCTTCTCCTTTAATAAATTCGTAGTTTTAATTATAGCACAGAGATGATTGGTTAACACTAATATGGAGCCAGATTTCTATATTTTTTGGCTATATCTTGTGATAAACGATAGCTTCATAAGGCCTTATTATGTTGTCGTTTGCTCTATTACGATAATTGTTTATAATTACTTTGGCCTCTTCATATTCCTTAGGAATTGTATAGGATTTTTCTGTTTCTGTAAAATTACAAATAATAAGTAATGAAGTACTTCCAAGTGTTCTTGTATAAATATATAAGCTTTCATGATTTTCATCTAAAAGAGCATAAGTACCGTAAACAAGAGCCTCAATCTCTTTTCTAAGCCGGATTAATTCCTTATAATAGGAATAAACAGAATTACTATCATTTATCTGGCTATTTGCATTAATATAAGTGTAATTGGGATTGACTTTAATCCAGGGTGTTCCTTTTGTAAAACCGGCATTTTCACTGTCATCCCACTGCATTGGAGTTCTGGCATTATCCCTGCCTTTCAGGTTGAAATACCGTATCATTTCCTCCGGTTCTGCAAGCTTGTTATCTACAAATTCATTATATGCGTTGAGAATTTCCAAATCACGAAAATCTTCCATGGACTTAAACTCCATATTAGTCATGCCCAGTTCCTGCCCTTGATAGATGTATGGTGTTCCTTTCATCATAAGCAGGCAGGTGCCTAACATCTTGGAGGATAAATCCCTGTACTTCAGGGAATCATCTCCCAGCCGGGATACGATTCTTGGCTGATCGTGATTCTCCCAATAGAGACTGTTCCAGCCGCATCCCTCTAATTCATACTGCCATTTAGATAATATTTTCTTTAAAGGAACAAAAGGAATCTTTTTATCAGACCATTTACCAAGTTCACCAAAATCCAATGTCATATGTTCAAATTGAAATACCATGTTCAACTCTTGTGTATCAAAGCCAGCGTATTGTTTGGCATCTTCCGGAGTTACATGGGTAGTTTCTCCTACGGTAATTAAATCATACTTTGACAATACCTTTTCGTTCATTTCCTGTAAGAATTCATGAACACGGGGACCATTTGCAATATAAGGTATCTTGTCACCATAAAGCTGGCCTTTTTCTTTTTGTCCATCCGGAAAACTTTGAACCTTAGAAATGAAATTAATTACATCCATACGGAAACCATCTACACCTTTTTTGCACCACCAATCAATGATGCGGTACAGTTCTTCCCGAACCTTATCATTTTCCCAGTTTAAATCCGGCTGTTTTTTAGAGAAGATATGCAGGTAATACATATCCGTTTCTTCTGAGTACTCCCATGCGGAACCACTAAACCAGGAACCCCAGTTGTTGGGCTCTTTGCCCTCTTTTGGATTTTTCCATATGTAGTAATCACGATATGGATTATCCAGGGATTTTCTGCTTTCCACAAACCAAGGATGCTCATCGGAAGTGTGATTAAATACCAGATCCATTACAATTTTAAGATTTCTCTTATGTGCTTCAGAGAGTAACCGGTCAAAATCCTCCATAGTACCAAATTCTTTCATAATGGCTTTGTAATCACTTATATCATAGCCATTATCATCATTGGGAGATTCATAAACAGGAGAGATCCAGATTACATCCACGCCTAGATCTTTAAGGTAGTCTAACTTGTTTGTAATACCATTTAAGTCTCCAATACCGTCTCCATTACTGTCCATAAAACTTCTTGGGTAGATTTGATAAACAACACTTTCTTTCCACCATTTTTTTTCTTCCATACTTGCCTCCTTTAAAATAATTGATATAATTTGTTAAAATAATACCATAAAATTGGAAAACACTCAATGACTTTTGCGCATAAGTAATGAAAACATCTCGTATCATAATGCTTTCACCAAGCCTTTAAATAGAAAAACATATAAATAAAAATGAATGATATATAAAACAGGAAATAAATAAGAACTTGATTTACATGAATTTTACATTAGACAAACAGTTTCATAATGCAGTATTGCTATCTTAAAGTTATTGTAGAAGTTGAAAACCAGGAGGCACATATGACAAAGAAGAGTGTGAAAAGTAAAAAGTTTGTAATTTCAAAATTAAATTGGAAAGAAGCATATGTTTCCTTTAAAAACAAATTCATAAATTTATCCATAGGAAAAAGAATGAATCTTTCATTTATCTATGTAGGAGTTATATCCATGATTATTATTTTGGTGGCATTACTAAATATGAAAAGTATAGAAGCCAAAATTAATGACTTTTATACAGGACCTTATAGTATAGAAGAGAATGTTTTAAAAGCGCAGGTTTCCATGATTAAAATAGAAAATAATATTTATAAAGCCTATATGACAAAGCTGGAGGATTTATGTAAAAAGTACATAGAAGAATCGGAAAAAGATTATGGGGTATTAGAACAAAGCGTACTGAATTTAAGAAAAGCAATGACTGCTTTAGATATAAATTTAGATAATGTAATGGAGTTAGAAGGGGAAATAAAAAAAGGAGAACGTTATAGAGAACAAATTATAGAAAGTGCCAATGTCTTTGATCAAAAGAAAATAAATAGTGTATATAAGAATGACTATGCTCCCATCTTTAATCATATTCTGACGATTTTAGATGAAGTAGAGCAAAATTCTATCCTTTATGGAAAGGATTATATAAAAACAGCAAGTATTAGTGTAGTAATCAGTATTATAGTATTTATCAGTATCTTTGTTTTTGGAGCAGTTAGCTGTATCTGTTTACTAAATATTACGAAGAAAAGCATTATAAATCCAATGAAAGACATTCAATCAGCTATGATTGACATTTCAAAAGGAAATCTTCAGGTACATATTCCCTATATATCAAAAGATGAAATCGGAATACTGTGTGATGCAGTAAGAGAGACTAGCAGGAAATTGAAAGTCTATATCAGCAATATAACAGAAGTAATTAAACAGTTGGAAGAGAAAGATATGACTACAAGGGTGAATATTAATTATGAAGGGGATTTTAGACCAATCAGAGATTCTCTTGATAACATAGCAGAATCTTTTCAAAATATGCTCTTAATATTTAATGAAACAGCAGGGCAGATCACTTTGGGAGCCGAAAAAATTGCTGAAACTTCAAGTTCGGTAGCAGAAGGAGGAACAGAACAGGCAAAAGAAGTTGGCAATTTGGTAGGACAAATTGGCGCCATTGCATATAAAGTAAATGCCAATGCCAATCACGCAGATAATCTGAGTCAATTATCACAGAATACCGTTTCGGTAGCAAAACAGGGGAATGAGCAGATGGTTACTTTGGTTCATGGAATGGAAGCCATTGAAAAGCACTCCGGAAAAATTAACAAAGTAATTAATCTTATACAAAATATTGCTGCACAAACAAATCTTTTAGCCCTAAACGCATCCATTGAAGCAGCCAGAGCAGGAGAAGCCGGAAGAGGGTTTGCAGTGGTGGCAGGTGAAGTAGGAAAGCTTGCAGAAGAAAGTGCCAATGCTGCAAGAACTACAGCAGAACTCATAGGCAATTCCATGGCTGTAATTAAAGAGGGAGTTCAATCTGCCGATGAAGCAGCAAAACATTTTGAAGAAATTGTCGTAAAATCCATGAAAACAAATGAAGTAATCAAAGATATATCTAAGTATTCTAAAGAGCAGGCCCAGCAATTAAATGAAACCCTGGAATATTTGAAGCATATTTCAGACATAATAGAAACCAATTCTGGGGCATCGGAGGAAAGTTCGGCCATGAGTGAGGAGTTTATCAGCCAGTCAGAAAGGTTGGAGGAGATGATTCAGCAATATAAATTGGTATAGCTATAAATGGATTATAAAATATAAGTGCCAAATAGCCAAATGTTTTGTAGGGTTGAGGATAAAATTAAATTTCATAAATAAAGCCAAGACGGATTTGTATAAATATTTGTATATACAAATCCATTTTATATTTGCAAATTAATCATATAAATACCCATAAAAAAGATTATATAAAAAATAAGTAATAAGAAGGTAAAAAAATTACACCAAATAATAAAAATATTAAGTTTATCCTTAAGCGGACTCCCTTTATAATATACAATTAGAGAACTATACATTCTAAATAAAGGAGAGGCGTATGAAGGGATATAAATATTTAGATAAAAAAGGAACCTTTGAGTTAGAGAACCCGGAGCTAACCAGTTATCTCTATTTTCCAATATGCAATGAAAGTGGAGTTATGAGCAGTCTTACACCTACATTTGGAGGAGATTCCAAGATGGGACAGAATACATTCTTATTATCTCCGGTAAGCAGTGAAGACTTACATAATAATAAATCTTCCAGAAACTTTTGGTGCTATATAAAAGGGAAAGGAATTTGGTCTGCCACCGGCAGGTCTTCAAAACAGCAGGCAGAACTTTTCACGGAATGTAAAGATGAAACCAAATTAGAAGCAGGAGTCTTGTGGCAGAAGGTTACAAGGACTTCAAAACAGTTTGGCATAACCTCTGAAATCACCTCTTTTGTACCTCATACAAAACATAAATCTGAACTTATGATTGTGAAGCTTAAGAATTCCGGTAAGGAGAATCTGGACATCACACCTACCGCTGCCATTCCCCTTTATGGAAGATCGGCAGATAATATTCGTGACCATAGGCATGTCACCTCACTTCTTCATCGAATCGAGACCGTGGAAACAGGAGTAATTCTTAATCCAACCCTTACTTTTGATGAAAGAGGTCATCAGGAGAATCAAGTGGTATATGGAGTGTTTGGGAGAACTTCCGATGGAGAACTTCCTGCTGGATTTTATCCATGTACGGAAGAATTCATTGGAGAAGGCGGGTCTTTTGAGAACCCCAGAGCCATAAGTGAGGAGAACATAGTACCAGTAGAAAAAGGAATTATAATAGAAGGTTATGAGGCTCTTGGAGGTATCCAATTCAAGAATATTATTTTAGAACCTATGGAAGAAAAGACATACATCCTTGTTTTGGGATATGGAGATTCCAAAGAGGAACTTATGAAAGAAGCAGATTATTTTCTTTCACAAATGCCTTGGGAAAAAGCCTTTATTGATATGAAAAAGTATTGGGATGAAAAGCTGAATATAGAATTTGGCTCCGGTAAGAAAGACTTTGATCCTTGGATGTATTGGGTAAGCTTTCAGCCAATCCTACGGAGAATTTATGGCTGTTCTTTCCTGCCACATCATGACTATGGAAAAGGGGGACGGGGCTGGCGTGATTTATGGCAGGATTGTCTTGCGTTGCTGATGATGAATCCGGATGGTGTAAAAGAAATGCTTATTGACAACTTCTCAGGAGTCCGAATGGATGGAACCAATGCCACCATCATTGGAAGGAATCAAGGAGAATTTATTGCGGACCGTAATAATATTACCCGTGTCTGGATGGATCATGGAGTATGGCCATTTCTTACCACAAAACTTTATATTATGCAAAGGGGAGATGTTGAAATTCTTTTAAAAGAAAATTACTATTTTAAAGATCCCCAATGTATGAGAGGGGAAGAAATAGATCACTTATGGAAACAAGAAGATGGTAACCATGTCAGGACTAATGAGGGGCTTGAATATAAGGGAAGCATATTAGAACATATGTTAATACAACATTTGACTTCTTTTTATGATGTAGGTGAACATAATCATATAAGGCTTCGGGGAGCTGATTGGAATGATGCTCTTGATATGGCAAAGGAACGTGGAGAAAGTGTAGCGTTTACAGCCCTATATGGAGAGAACCTTAACCAGATTGGAGAACTTATTCTGAACCTATACCAGAAAGGGTTTAAAAAAATAGCCTTGGCGAAAGAGTTGGAAATTCTTTTAGAAGATGATTGTAAGGTATATGAAGATATTCATAAGAAGCAAGAAATTCTTAGCCGGTATTGTGAACAATGTAAAAGCAGAATTAGTGGAGAGAAGCTATTTATTTCATCTCTTGATTTAGCTGGTAACCTTAAAAATAAAGGCGGTTGGATCAAAAAGCATATTCGGGAAACGGAGTGGATTACTAATGAAGAAGGACATTCCTGGTACAATGGATATTATGATAATAGGGGTAATGCAGTAGAGGGAGATAGTCCAACAGGTGTACGTATGATACTCACAGGTCAGGTATTTACCATTATGTCTGATACGGCAGTCACAGAACAGGTAAAAGAAATCATATCCTCGGCAGATGCCTATCTTTATGATCCTGATATTGGAGGATACAAACTAAATACCAACTTTAAAGAACTTAAGACGGACCTTGGAAGAATGTTTGGTTTTGCCTATGGACAGAAAGAAAATGGAGCAGTATTTTCTCATATGGCTGTTATGTATGCCAATGCCTTATATCAGAGAGGATTTGCAAAAGAAGGCTATAAAGTTATAGATACCCTTTACCGCCATAGCAGTAATTTTGAAAAGTCCAGAATTTATCCGGGAATTCCGGAATACATAGGGGGAAATGGAAGAGGACTTTATCATTATCTAACGGGAGCTGCAAGCTGGCTCTTACTAACTGTTTTAACGGAAATGTATGGAGTAAAAGGACATTACGGTGATCTTAAATTATCACCAAAGCTTACTTTAGAGCAGTTTGATGATAACCAGGAAGCATATGTAAAATTCCCCTTTGCTGATAAAAAATTATTGGTAGTATACCATAATCCATTAAAGAAAGAGTATGGGGAATATCAGATAAAAAGTATATTTATCAATGGCAAATTGTATTGTAATTACAATAATCCAGTTATTACTGAAAACCAGAGCCACTTAGATAACTTATGTTTAGATGGTATTATACTGAGAAAAGACATTGAAGCCTTAGATTCGATCATGGAACATAAAATTATAGTAGAATTAATATGAAAATTATAATACTTATTGGGCAAAAGCAAATAAAAGGAGAGGTATTGTGAACAGAGAACATATTGAAATCACAAGTTACAATGGGGAAGGTTATAAACCTCTGATTGATTATCAGGGATGGAGGGTAGCTATCCTTAGATATTGCGAAGAATTAGAAATACATAATATAAAAACCATGCAGAAACATGATGAAACAGATGAAGTCTTTGTTTTATTGGATGGTAATTGTACTTTATTTGCAGGAGGAAAAGGGGAAAATATTGAAGAGATTGAAGGAATCGTCATGGAGCCATATCAACTCTATAATGTAAAAAAGGGAGTTTGGCATACCCATACTTTAGATAAAAAAGGTAGGGTATTAATTGTGGAAAACCAAGATACCTGTGAAGAGAATTCACCAACCAAGAATTTGTCCGAAACACAGATGGAAAACCTATGCAGAATACAAACAGCATGTACCAAAGGAAATGTACAATAGCCAAGGAGATAATCATATAAAATAAACAGGTAAAGGTAAAAAAGAATAGTTGAGGATATTATGAGGAGATAGAAGATAAAGGGGTAGGCTCTTTACAAATTGTAATTTGCAAAAGCGTACCCCTGTATGATTCGGTTTAAGGATATATTTTATAGATACCCTTTAATGCAATTTATAAATAATCTAAATACAATATCAGGATTTTATAGCCCAGCGTAATTTTGCACAACGAGCCCGGCTATTGGAATTACATTCGGCTGCTGACGGCCGGATAGCCTCAGGAGCTATTTCTTTATAGATACCTTTACTTAAAAAACGTTTAAAAGATTTTTTGACAAGACGATCTTCTCCGGAATGAAAAGTAAGGATTGCAACTCGTCCGCCTGAAGCCAGGGCAGCAGGAAGCTTTTCTAAAAAATCATACAAAACTTCAAATTCATTATTTACATCAATTCGCAATGCTTGAAAGCACCGTTGACAGGATTTTTTTACAGCTTCGCTTCTGGCAGCTTCCGGAATGAATTTCAGTGCATCTTTGATCACTTGTTGGAGTTCCGTTGTTGTTGATATGTTTTTTCCCTTTTTGATTTCGGAGATAATTGCACGGGATATTTCAGCAGAGTATGGCTCATCAGCATTTTCAAGGAACATACCTTGCAATTCTTCCTGTGTAATAGATTTTAAACGTTCTGCTGCGGATATACCTTTACTTGGATTCAGACGTAAGTCTAATGGCCCTTCACTCTTAAATGAAAATCCACGCTCAGGATTGTCTATCTGCATGGAAGAGACTCCTAAATCTGCCAATATAAAATCCAAAGGACCTGATTCTAGAACAACCTGATCTATGCTGGAAAAATTCATTTGTTTGATTGTTAAAATTTGTGGGCCATAACCTAGGCTTTCTAACCGTTCTTTTGTACGGGGCAATTCAATTGGATCTACATCCAGTGCATACAAATGTCCTTTTGAATCTAAGCATTTAAGCATCTCTAAACTATGACCGCCATAGCCTAGTGTTGCATCTAATCCTGTTTCTCCAGGAGTAATCTGTAAGATTTCCATTATTTCATCCACGCAGATGGAACGATGCATACCAGCAGGAGTGCCACCTTTTTGAATCACTTTTTCCACAGCATCAGCATATTTTTCTGGTTGCAGTTCTTTATATTTTTCATGAAAAGCTCTGGGATGAGTACCTTTATATCGAACACGCCGTTGGTGTTTTTGCTCTTGATTATTCATTGTTTGACCATAAGGATTTAGCGTTTATGAGCTCGGAATTAAAATAACACTTCGTTCATCCGCTTTATCCCCCTTTATTATATTTTAATGTAGTTACAAGTGATATGATATCAAATACAAAACATAAAAGCAAATTATATGAAAATAATTATAAAACTTAATTCTTTGAGGCGGAATATCAACTGGAATAATCAAAAATTACATATGTTGACAAGAATTTGAATATAAACTAATATAAAATCGTATTACTATTCATTTGGAAAAGAAAAATCCCACATTTTTGGGGATTGTAGCCTTTGGAAGGTATAAGAACTAAGATGCAGGGGGGAATTACTTTGATTAAAGCAAGTAAGTTTTTAAAATCTATTAAAATCAGAACCAAGGTTATTTTACTTTATATTAGCGTTCTTATACTATCCCTTCTGTTGACTTATGGCATTTTTACCATTATGAGTGAAAGGCAGATCGAGCAAGAGGTTGGAGAAGCTGCTATGCAGACCGTTAGTGCATTGAAAGGTAATCTGGATTTTATATTTGAAAATGTAAATCAATTTTCAGATCTTATTTATTTTGATAAAGATGTACAAAGTGCTCTGTCTAAGATCAATTCCAGCAACATTAACCCTCATGTACAGCAGACCATGCAAAAGAGCATGGTTAATATGCTTTTGTCCGGTGATTATATATCTGGTGTATTTATATTTGATACTTATAATAACTACTATAATTCCTATAAATCCGGGCCTATTTCCGTAAATAAAGACATTATTAAAGAAACTTACTGGTACCAGAAGACAAAAGAGGCAGAAGGCGATGTGGTTTTCATTCATAAAAGTGAAGATGTATTAACATTTCCAACCAAAAAGGATAAAAATTATATTTCTCTTGTAAGAGAGATTTATGATGTGGACACTTATGATGAACTGGCCACCTTGTTAATTATAGTTGATGAAGAAACCATACAGGACTATTTTGAAGAAGTAGGGAAGAAATATAATTCTCAGTTTTGTATTGTGGATTCTAATAATAATTATATTATCAGGCCAAATGGATACGACAAAAGTATGGATGAATACATATTTCAATATTCAAAAGATGAGAATGGCTATCGGACATTGGAGGCAGACAGAAATAAAATGATTGTGGCTATGCAGGAACTGGGTATCGGGGACTGGAAATTAATCGGTACCATTCCTCTGAATCTTAATAACATATCTGTAAGTAAAGCTTATAGAACCTGGATTGTACTTATTATTAGTTTGAACCTGTTCTTTATATTTGCATGTTCTGTGGCATTAACCAATTTGATTTTTAAACCTTTAAACAGAGTACAAAAACATATGAAAATGGTCCAAGGCGGTAAACTTATTCAAATGGAGGTAAATGAGAAACATTCCGATGAAATAAATGATTTAAAAAAGGTATTTAACCAGATGGTAGACGCAATTGACAATTTGATTTCGGAAGTAAAAAAAGAGGAGCAAATTATTGCAAAAAATGAATTAGATATCATTCAGGCTCAAATTAATCCCCATTTTCTATACAATACATTGGATGCTGTTTCTGCCCTTGCATTAATAGAAGATAATGAAAATTGTTTAAAGATGACACAGGCCTTGGGAAATTTTTATAGGAATAGTTTAAACAGCGGCTTAGATTTGGTATCCATTCAAGATGAAATGGAGTGTATAGAAAGTTATATTACTATTTTAAATATGAGGTATGATAATAAGATTAATATGACTTATGATGTGGAGGAAGATATAAAAGAATTAAAGATACTGAAATTAATTTTACAGCCTATTGTAGAGAATGCAGCTCATCATGGCATTCGTAATAAAAAAGGTAAAGGAACCATCTCTATTAAAGGATACCGGGATGAGGATGAAGTTATATTCATAGTAACGGATGACGGACTTGGTATGAGTGAAGACAGAATTCATGAGATTGTGGAGGGGAAGATACAAAAAGAAAAATCCGGTTTCGGATTATATAGCTCAGCCCAAAGAATATCCCTTTATTACGGTATTGAGAAACCAATTACCATTACCAGTGAATTAGGAAATGGTACCGAAATTACAATTAGGGTAAAAGTAATCTGAACTGAAATCCATTGGAAATCAGTCAGGTTACTACATCCATTATCTGAGATGTTACAAAGCCATGTATGGAAAGTTGATATATCTGAAGCAGATGTTATTCAAGGGGGTAACAATGAACAATAAAGTATTGATTGTTGATGATGAAAAGTTAGAACGTGTTTTAATCCGTAAAGGATATGACTGGGAAGCTAATGGGTTTGAAATCATTGGAGAAGCCGGCAGTGGGGAAGAAGCACTGGAATTCTTTGATGTAAAAGAACCGGATATTGTAATAACAGATATTAATATGCCATATATGGATGGCTTGCAGCTTGCCGAAAGGATCAGGGAGCGTTCTGCAAAATGCCGTGTAGTGATTGTTACAGGTTACAGGGAATTTGAATATGCAAGGCGGGCATTGAAACTTGGGGTAAAAGACTTTATCTTAAAGCCTGTAAATATTAATGATATTGCTAATATCGTAAAAAATATTAAGGAAGAACTACAGGAAGAAGAAGGTCATCACCGTGAATATAACCAATTGAAAGAAACGGCAAAACAAAACCAGAGTATTGTTATTGAAAGCTTTTTGCAGTTATTGGCAGAGAACCGAATTGAAGAAAAAGAAGCACTTCCTAAGCTGGAAGTGTATGGATTTGAAGGCCTTTTAAAAGAATGCGTATGTATTAATATAAAGCCCTTTAAAAATCAGGATGGACTAATGGAAGAAAATTTAGCCACCAGTAAAAACATACTGGATTTTATAAATGATAATTATAAGATAAACAGTATTTCGTTTATTCATTATCTATGTAATATCATTATTTATTTGACTGATGAAGATACCAAAGAAGCAAAGACAATTGCTAATGAGATCAAGAAGGGTATTAACGAAGAACTGAACATGGAAGTTGACGTAGGAATCAGTCAGATTCAACATAATTATGCAGGAATTTCAAAAGCATACAGACAAACGGAAAAAGCAATTAGTGCCAGCGTAATTCTCGGACGTAATTTATGTATTACTTATGATGAATATGCAGGTATTAAAAAAGCTAATCAGGGAAACACAGAAATTAACTGGCAGGATTTTGTGTTCAGTGTTGAAAACTGTTTGGAAAAGAAAGTGGAAGAATATATTGATGGATACACCAACTTAATTAGGAAAGCAGGAGTTACGGATACAGAATATCTAAAATTAATGGCAATGAATATGCTTTCAAAAGCAGCAACTGTTCTGACGAGACATGGTAAAAGTTTAGGACAGTTAGTGGGGGATGCATGGTTATATGAGGAAGTTTCCAAGATTACAACCGTAAGGGAAATGAATGGATGCCTAAAGAATATCATCAACCATATTCTTAAATATAGTGATAGTTTAAGAACCAAGAAAAGCAATAAACTGGTGGATCAGGCTTTGGAATATATTAATTCCCATCTTTATGAACAAAGTCTTACACTTAAATCCGTTGCAGGTAAGGTATATACTAATGAAAGCTACTTAAGCCGGGTATTTAAGCAGGAAATGGGAGAAGGGCTTATTGAATACATAAATAGAAAGCGAATCGAACAAAGCATGGTTCTGCTTAACACTACGGATTTAAAAGCCTATGAAATAGCGGAAAAGGTAGGAATTGGTGACCCTCATTATTTTAGCATTTGTTTTAAAAAACAAGTTGGAGTTACGATTAAAGAATATAAGAAGCCCAAATATGATTGATAATGTAAAAATAATTACCTTTTTACTCAAAATATTAAATTGAGTATTTTTTACTATTTTCATATACTTATATTAACATAAAAAGCATGCTGTTATTAATAAGCCTTGGGCTAAATTCTTTAAAATCCAATTACGATTGTAAAATATGGAGGGAAGGTTATGAAAAAAATAACAAAAAGGTTAGTGTCATTACTTTTGGCAGCAGTGTTGGTATTTAGTTTAGCTGCCTGCGGGAAGAATGATAAAGGAACTACAACAGATTCCAAAGATACAGACAAGGTAACAGAAGGTAAAACGGAGAAAAACACAGATGGGGACAAGGCTCCAGAGCAAATTACTTTAAATGTTTGGCATCAATGGTCCAATGATACCAATGAATTGAAAAAACTTTATGATCAGGCAGTTGCTGAATATATCGAGGCAAATCCTCATGTTAAAATTGATACCCAGACATTGGATACAGAGGCATATAAAACCAAAATATCCGCAGAATTTGCAGGTACTGCAAGCGGTATAGATGTATTCTATTATTGGGGTGCCGGTACAGCCAGAAAACTTGTAAATGCAGATAAATTATTACCTTTAGACGACTATATTACAGATGATGTAAAAGCTAAGATTTTACCAGGCTCAACATCTGCATTTGAATACAATGGTAAAACTTATTCTTTACCCATGTTCTCCTGGTATATGACTTTATTTGCAAACAAAGATTTATTTGAACAAGCCGGTGCAACTATACCAACTACATACGATGAATTATTAGAAGCTTGTACAAAATTAGCAGCTCTTGATGGGGTTACTCCTCTGGCAGCAGGTGCGAAAGACGGCTGGAATGCTGCATTTATATATCAGGCATTAGCACTAAGAGAAGTCGGTGCAAAGAATATCAATGCTATGTTAAGTGGAGAAGTTCCATTTGAAGATACTGGTTACACAGAAGCCGCCAATAAAGTAATCGAGCTTTATAATGCAGGTGCATTCGGTAAAAATCCCCTTGAAACCGGAAATGATGATGCTAACTCAGCATTTATCAGTGGAAAAGCAGCTATGAGAATCATGGGAAGCTGGTTTGCAAATCAGGTATATACAGATGCTACAGCCACCATTAATCCGGAGAATGTAGTAGCTTTAAAGATTCCTATGATTTCCGGTAAAGGCAGCGCAACTGATTACGCCGGTGGTTTCGTTGAATCTTTCTGGGTAAATAAGAATACAAAATATGCAGATGAAGCAGCAAAATTTGCAATATTTATTAATGAGAAGATGGGTAAAGCCGCTTATGAAACCGGAACCGGTTTCTGCGGATGGAACGTAGAACTGGATGAAAGTAAGTTAAATCCATTATTTGTTCAAATCAAAGGTTTATTAGGTGAGAGTGTGGAAGGTGTGTTGGCATGGGATACTTCCTTGGATTCTAATCCGGCAACTATTCACAATGAACAAGTTCAGACTTTATTTGCTCCAAATGCAGATGTTAATGTATTTATTGAAGAACATAAAGCAGCTATCAATCAATAGAAAACTACTGAAATGTTACAATTTTATTATTCTCAGTGCATTCTGCAAAACAGAATTTATGAAAGATGGCTAGATAGGCAATAAAGAAATTATTTCCCAATATTTATAAATCTTAATACACTTTTAAACAATAGGTCTAAGGGATTATCACTTACAAAGTTAAAAAGTGATAATCCCTTAACTTAATTAATTCGATCGTATAAGGGTATCTTTTGTCAGTCAAACACCCTTGACTAATCAAAATACAATATCAGGAGGGTCAATCTATGGATAAAATGTTAGGTAAGAAACGATATATTGCAATTTTCGTTATGCCGGCATTGTTGCTATTTCTATGTTTTGTTGTGGCACCATTAGTTGTCACAGGTATCTATAGCTTGTTTGAATATGACGGAATAGGTACTATGAAATTTTTAGGATTAAGTAATTATATAGAATTATTTACAAAAGACCGATATTTTCCAAAAGCACTAACCAACTCCCTGGTTCTGGCCGGTGCTTCCATATTTATTCAGATTCCTTTATCTTTGCTTCTTGCAATTATTCTGGCCAGGGGAATCAAAGGGGAAAAAGCATTTCGAACAATATATTTTGTACCGGTAGTTATCTCTAGTATGGTTATTGGTCAATTATGGATGAAAATTTTTAATAGCCAATACGGCTTATTAAATATAATAATAGGTTTTTTTACCGGTGAGAAATTCGAATATTCTTGGTTATCCACTCCATCAACAGCTTTTATTGCCACCGTTATACCGGCAGTATGGCAGTATATAGGATATCATATGTTAATCTTTTATGCAGGTATTAAATCGATTCCAACAGATTATTATGAAGCTGCAAAAATCGATGGGGCCTCTAATGGACAGGTTTCGTTAAAGATAACCTTGCCATTGCTGACACCGGTTATTAAAACCTGTCTGCTGTTTGCTTTAACTGGTTCTTTCCGTGCCTTTGATTTAATCTATGTTATGACAGGGGGCGGACCCAATCATGCAAGTGAAGTTCCCGGTACCTTAATGTATAGCAGTTTATTCCGACGGGGACTTTACGGTTATGGTAGTGCCCAAGCCTTTTTTATTGTCATTGAATGTTTGGTATTTAGTTATGTTATAAGCCGGTTATTTAAGAAAGCAGAAGAAAATGCATCAGTGATATAAGAGGGAAGTGAAAAAAATTTACACGGTGAATTGTGAAACAATTCGCTCTGCAAATATTGTACTTGCGCCTAAATTCGCAGGTATATAAAGCATGGAGGATTAATATGAAGAAAGTAAAAAAAAGAATATTATTTATTATATTAATATTAATTGCAATTGCACAATTATTCCCGCTATATTGGCTTATTACATTTTCTTTAAAAAGCAACATAGAGATCTTTGGCGAAAATGTGCTTGGTCTACCCAAGGATTGGAGATGGATTAATTATACAACTGCTTTATCTGATGGAGGAGTACTTAGATATTTTCTTAACTCCGTATTTTATTCAGGAACAACAGTAGCTGTAACAGGCATTATTACGGCTATGGCAGGATATGCAATTGCGAGAATGAAGTGGAAATTAAATAATCTTGTATTTGGTTTCTTTGCTTTGGGAATTATGATACCAACTCAGGCAGCACTTCTTCCGTTATTTCAGGTTCTGGATAAACTTGGGCTTAAAGGTGGATACATTGGCTTGCTAATTCCTTACATATCATTTGCAATTCCTATGAGTTTAATGATTCTAGTAAGTTTTTATAAAGGAATACCTAAGGAGATGGAAGAGGCATCCTATATTGATGGCTGTGGAGTTCTTCGCTGTTTTGGAACTATCATACTGCCAATTATAAAACCGGCTTTGGCAACGGCTTCAATCTTTACTTTTCTTGGTACCTGGAATGAGCTTATGTTTGCTAATACACTAGTGGACAGCTCAGACTTTAGAACCTTACCGGTTGGTATCATGTCCTTCTCCGGTCAATATTCCACGGACTGGGGACTAATTGGGGCAGCCATGGTAATTGCAACTTTGCCGACAATCATTGTTTATTTCTTTTTAAGTAATCAGGTGCAGGAAAGCTTAGTAATGGGAGCGGTAAAGGGATAGAAAATACACCTGATGGCCTTCTACAGGAAGCAGACAAGGCATTATATTCTGCAAAACGTGATGGCAGAAATATTTTAAGATAATTGTGATTAGCCCTGTATTTATACTTGATAAAATTAATAATTAAAAGAAAATATTTATAGAAGATATATACTTTAAAACAACTAATAAAATGGAACTTGATATTAATCAGGTTCCATTTTACTTGAATATATTGGAATTACCATTGATTTAAAAATTCCAATCTGTTACAATTATAAATATATATCTTAATATTTATGATACCCTAATACAGAACTATAAAACTTTATAAAATAAAATGAAGAACATTTTATTAAATAAATTACAATAAGGAAAAGAGGGAAAATGTATGAGTAAATTATTAAAAAAGATTATGATTTGTTTATTAACATCAACTCTTTTATTTAATACTATTGACACGGTATTTAATACGTCTATAGTATCAGTCACAACAGAGGCTCATTCAGGCAGAACAGATTCCAGCGGTGGGCATAAAGATAATAAAAATAAAAGTGGATTAGGCTCATACCACTATCATTGTGGAGGATACCCCGCTCATTTACATAGCAATGGAGAGTGTCCATATTCAACAACTTCTAGTAAGACTACCACCTCTAGTAAAACCACAGCATCCACTAAAAGTAAGTCAAGCAATAGTGCTGGTAAATCTGAAATAAAGAAAGTGCAAAAGAAGTTAAATGAATTAGGATATGATTGCGGAACTCCTGACGGAATTATGGGAAAAAAGACAAAAAAAGCTTTAAAGGAATATCAAGAAGATTATAATTTAACGGTAGATGGTGTTATTGGTAAAGAAGTTAAAAAATCAATGGGAATAGATTAGATACATATTAATATTTTGAAATATTTTAGACTTCAGATTGAAGAAAAATCACTTTTATAACGCAAGTTTTAAAGGTGATTTTTTTATAAAGATTAATTTTTCATATCTTAGCCCGGCACCAACAAACCAGTAAGGATGGAACCTTCCGGAGATGGGCGGGCATTCGTCAGATACCGGTCCTTAAGAGAATGGAAAAGGATGAGAGACATGGGATATTAGAGCAGGACCGGGATTATGCCATCAAGAATAAGCTCTGTATTCTTAATCCGGACGGTACCCCCATACCATACCGGAGGACCATTGGTTCGCTGGAGCGTTTCTCTTGGATTTTCCAATCTGGAGACGGTTGACTGGTGGTTTGAGAAAAGAAAATATCTCCTTATGACGATAGTTGACGGATTTAAAACCGATAGGGGAGAATTCATATTAAGTAATGATGTTGTTGCAGCAAATGGCTGTACCGGGTTGGAAATGAGAAACGGATATGCGGAAAGCTATGTAAAAGCCTATAGCCGTTTTGTCGGAAAAGACCGGGTTTTATTTAGCAGAGCCGGTTATAAGGGGCAACAGAAATACCCAATCCAATGGGCGGGAGATCACATGTCGAAATGGGAGGAATTTTAGTATATACTTTCTGCGGGCTTAAGCATTGGCTTGAGCGGAGTACCCTTCTGGAGTTTTGATATTGCAGGATTTGCGGGTCCGATGCCAAGCCTTGAATTGTATGAGCGTGCAACGCAAATGGCGGTATTTGACAAGTAAACATAGTTTTTTCAGTAGACAATATGAATTAATTAAATTATAATAATACGGAAAGAAGTTTCATTGAAAGTTAACATATAATGTATTGAAATATGTTAATTTTTAAATGGAGTTATTTTTGAACTTTTAACATATGATGTATATAATAATATCCGGTTTATAAAGAGTATAGAGAAGTCCTGAGGGACTTCTCTATATTTTTGTATAAAAATAATCTAATAATTGAATGAAATATTTTTTATTAATTATTTGTTTTATTGACAACATATTACATATATGGTATATAAAGGATATAATATAACATATTTTTTATAGAAAGGAGGTGAAAATGGTATGGTTTATGAATTAATTTCTAAAGTTTATTTATTGAACGACATTTCTCTATCTAATATGAGAGATAAAATTACCAAATTAATTGATGAAACATTAGCAAAAGATGAGTATTATTTATCATTTCACAGAAAAAATACTTTTAAAAATTATTCTTATGATAATTTTTATAATGTGGAAAATGATGGAGTTTATCGTGAAGGGAAAATATATTCATTTCGTATCAGAACTGTAGATGCTCAACTAAGTAACTATCTTGAAAAGGCATTATTTACGGCTTACACAAGTGATATGAAAGTCCTTACGGTTACTAAGCGAACAATTCCGAAAAAGTACTTAGAAAGAATATTTTCAATAACTCCAATAGTTATTAAGACGGAAGAAGGATATTGGCGTACACACGTATCAATAGAAGAATTTGAAAAAAAATTAAGAAACAACTTAATAAAGAACTATAACACTTTTTATAATACCAAGATTAATGAAGACTTTGAACTTTTCACCTATATCGAATTTAATAATCAAAAGCCGATTTCAGTGCCATTTAAGAATAACATTACATTATTAGGTGATAAAGTCACTTTTCATGTAAGCGAGAATGAAATGGCTCAGAAATTGACGTATTTTGCAATCGGTGTTGGTATAGGAGAATGCGGATCCCGCGGATGCGGCTTTATTGGTTATCAGTATCTATAAGTGAACAGGAGGTGATAAAGCAGTGTTAAAAGAAGTAGTTAAGATATTTGAAAAAGAGTATCGGGCTGAAAGCAGAGAAGATAATCAGGATTTTTACATTACGAAGGACCACATTCCTGAAGATGGTGATTATATTATCCTTGAAGAAACTAGGGATGGATTTCAAGAGCTTGATCGAATTAACGTTAAAGTTGATAAAAAAACACGAACAGTAGAAACAACGAATTCATATTTCAAATTTATACAATATGCCGATTATTTAAGTAAGTATTTAGAATCTAACAAAGCGATTGCAGATAAGAACATTCATAGTAATAATTATCTAACCTTATTCATTAAAAAAGAAAATCTTTTTAATGGTAAAATCACAGAAGATGTATTGACAAAATATTATGAGACTTTTAAAAATCCATATACAAAATATTGTAAGAAACAATTAAAAATAGCATATGCAGCTTTGGAAGATAAGTATGGAAAACCGGATATTGACCGAATCAATAAAATTGAAGAATGGGTTAAGAAGAATCTGTTTTCTTTAAAATTAAGCAAGGATAAAACCTATGTAAAATTATTTTTCTATTACGATTTGGAAGAATATCGAAAAGAAAGTGAAAAATATATTCTTACTAACATTTACAATAATGCAAAATATAATACAAAGATAAAAGGAATCATTTATGGAGTTCCCAATAATAACATGGGGTTAAATAGTAAAAAACCGTATCTTGAGCATAAAACAAGAAAAAATGTTGCACCAATATTATTAAATCAAGATGAAGTATTATTACAAAAGAAGTTTTTTGATTATCTGAATACCTTAGTACAGCAAAGAAAAATAAATCTATATATAGATGAAGAAGGAATATATGCTCTAACCGGTCAGGATATACCTAAACAAAATTTTACAGGATATTTTATGAGACTGCAAAAAGGTATGGAAACAGAAATACATGATTTTGATACGGTTGTTAATTTTAGTAATCATATCACGCCAATTGAAATTAAGAATGAATTACGTTTGGAAAAATCTAATATCGAGTATAAAACGATTCATACCCGAGCAGAGCTTAAAAAAATTATCAACGAAGTCTTTTTCCGTAAGTTTTTAGAAACGAACTATTTTACGGATGCAAAAGATATGAAGATTTATGACGATTGCATAAGGCGGAATATACTCCTTGCAAGAAGAATTTTGTTTGACTGGTTTTATAAAGGAATAAACAATTCTTTATGGAATACACTGGAGTTTTGTTGTTTGGATTTAATAAAAAATTCTATAGTTAATAATTACTTACCAACGGCAAAAGAACAATTTAATTTGTATACATCTCTAAAAATATATTTTGAAGGGGAGGAAAAAATGGAGAAAACAAAAATTAATGTAGAAGAATTTGAGAAGAAACTTGATTTAGATAAGCCGGGAGAGTTTTCTAATGATGGAGAATATTACTTTGCAGCAGGTCAATTAGCCAACTATTTTCTGACAAAAAGTAAAGCCAATGTTAAAAAATACTCATTAATGAATCCAATTTTGAATGCAAAATCTCCGGAGAAAATTGAGTTAGAACTAAAAAAGTTATATGATAAATATAATCACGATATAATTAGTAACAGAAGATTTAACAATATGTATTATATGGTAAATGATTATATAGTATCCAATAATATAATAGACAATAATAATTTATTAAAAGGTTTTTTACATCCTTGTATGATATTTAAGTCAACGAACACTAAAACAAATGAAAATTAAATGATGAGGGAGGAATTTGTTATGAATAAACGAGTGTATGGAGTTATAGGAATAGTATCAAAAATGAGTAACTGGAATGCAGATTTTACGGGATATCCAAAATCAACTTCGGACGGAAGTGTATTTGGTAGTGATAAGGCATTAAAATATCCAATGAAAATTATGTGGAATCAACAAGGGGAGAAAGTGCTTTATATCAAATCCTTTAAGCAGGAAGTTAAAAAGGAAGGAATTGAACTAACACCAAGGTCTTTAACAGAACGATACGATTATCTATTTCCGGAAAGTGATGAACAGGGGAAGGACAAGATTTTACTGCTTAAAAATTTGTTTTCCACCATTGATGTTAAAAACTTTGGAGCAACATTCGCTGAAAAAGGTAATAATCTTTCAATTACAGGGGCTGTACAGATTGGACAAGGTATGAATAAATATAAAAACAGTATAGCTTTTGAACAACAGATTTTATCACCTTTTAGAGATGATTCAGACAAAAACAAAAAAGATAAAGAAGATAAAGAAGATGCGAAGGCTACAACGCTGGGAACTAAGATAATAAGTGACGAAGCCCATTATTTCTACCCATTTGTAATTAATCCTACGTCCTATGACGAGTTTGTTGCTCTTGGCGTAACGAAAGGCTATACAGAAGAAGATTATGAGAAATTTAAAGATACTGCTTTAGTTGCAGCAACAGCCTTTAATACCAATGCTAAAATTGGATGTGAAAATGAATTAGCAGTATTCATTGAAACGGAACGAGATGTTTACTTACCAGATTTATCACAATATATTAATTTTGTAAAAGGAGAGGACTGTAGCATAATAGAGTTTAATATTGGAGATATACTTAATCCATTGTGGGATAGAATTAAATGTGTGGAAATCTATTATAATCCTCATACCTTACAAATTCAACATGATATTAAGAATGTGAAAAAATTTAATCTATTTACCAAGAAAGAGCTAATATAAGGAAATAGTATAAATATATCTTTGGAAAGCTGAGATTTATTGGCAGAATGGAGATAAAATGAAAATATTAAAATTTAAATTAAGTGGTGATCATGCCTTTTTTAAAAAGCCAGATGTAAATACTTATTATTATTTTACATATGGCCACATTCATAAAATTGCTTTGCTGGGTATCTTTGGAGCTATTATGGGTTATGGTGGATATAGTCAGCAAAAAGATAAGGATGTATATCCGGAATTTTATGAAAAACTGAAACATATTAAAGTCGGTATACAGCCTTATAAACATGGACAAGCTCATAATGGTTATTTTACAAAGAAGATACAAACCTTTAATAATACGGTAGGATACGCTAATACGGATGGGAATCTAATTGTGAAAGAACAATGGCTGGAAAATCCAAGTTGGAATATCTATATGATTATTGAAGGCGAGACAGCGGATAAACTTTGTAAAAGTATAATTAATTCTCATTCAGTCTTTGTGCCTTATTTGGGAAAGAATGATCATATGGCAAATATAAGTGAGATACAAATACTTGAGGGAGAAAGTATAAATTTATCAGAACCAATTATAATTAACAGTTTGTATTTAAAGGATCATTTTAATATGTCAATAGAGGATATAAATGATTTGTGGAGCAGTGATTACAATCCGGATTCAAATTACAGATATGAAGAGAAATTACCTGCCGAACTTGATGAAGAAACAAATCAATATATTATAAGATATTTTGTATATACCAATAAAAAAGTTGAGTTAAAAGAAGATGTGAATGAAAGTCAGATAGATGTTTTAAAATGTTGTGGCAGTAATATATATTTCTTCTAAATAGATTTGACAAGGCGTAAGTATATGTGAGGATGTTGCAAAATTGAAATTTGCAATACTGTAAATAAATCAGTAAGCAACAATTTTGCAACAACTTCCATACTAAAATTATGCTTGCGCCTAATTTTGCAGGCTTTCAAAGCATGGAGGGTACTATGCAGTATTTTAAACAAATACATACCGTAAAAATACAAAATTTAATAATAAATCATGAGCATATATTAGCACATTTATCGGAGGATGGAAGGGAGGAAACCTTACAGGAACATTCCGAACTTTGCATACAATACCTTGAAAAGATATTGGAGAGAAAGCAATTATATCATGTATTACAAAATATTGAATTGTGCTTTTTATCTGATATGAGTTCCGAAGGGAAAGAATTATTCTGGGACATGTTTTATAATACTATATCGCTACACGATATGGGAAAGATTAATTGTAATTTTCAATACGTTAAGATGAAAAATCTATTTTTTAAAGATAAATATTCTATTGATTGTAACACAACAAACCATTCTATGCTGTCTGCCATTCTTTATATTAACGAATTTTATGAGAGAATATCCAAACTCCAAACAATAAAAGATCGTCCCAAACTGAATGTATTTATGTTCTTAAATGCTTATGTTATATCGAAACATCATGGTAATTTCGATAGTTTTGAAGAGTTTCAGAATAAATTAACTGGTTTAGATGGAGAAGGTAAAAGAATAATTACAGATCAAAAGATTCTTTACAAAGATATTTATACAAAAGAAATAAAAATAAGTAATATGGAATTATTAAGAAAACTTTTTGATTTTGCATTACAAACATTAAAAAAATTAGAAATCAATAATAAGGAAACATCAATTGATATAGTTATCTATGAAAGATTTTTATCTTCTTTACTGCTTTCATGTGATTACTATGCAACAACTGAATTTAAAAATCAAACAGCAATAAATCATTTTGGAGAAATCAATAATATATATAAGTTTACAGAAGTTTTTAGAAATACGTCTCTATACAAGAAGATTAGAAACTATGAAAAAAATGAGTATGGTAAAAGGAAAGGCTTTGACGGGATTACCGATATTAATATATTGAGAAATGAAATGTTTCTGGATGCGGAAAAAGTCCTATGTAATAATCTTGATAAAGACATATTTTTTTTAGAGGCTCCCACCGGTTCCGGTAAAAGCATGGTAAGTTTTAACCTGGGGTTTCATCTTTTGGATCAGGTAACTAACTTGAATAAAATATTTTACGTTTATCCATTTAATACTCTTATAGAACAAAACATTGACAATATTAACGACATATTTGGGGAAAGTGAATGTAAAAAAGACATCGCAGTTATAAATTCTGTAATTCCAATGAATAAAGTAATGAAAGACGATGAAGAAGAAGGGGATGTTATAAATCAGAACATTGATTACGTTCGAACCTTACTGGACCGACAATTTTTACATTATCCAATCGTATTGACAACACACGTAAGTATGTTTCGCTATTTCTTTGGAAGAGATAAGGAAGCCCTTTTTCCATTAGCCCAAATAGCAAATAGTGTGATTATACTTGATGAGATACAAAGTTATCGAAACGAAATATGGAAAGAAATTATTACGTTCTTAAATCACTATGCCAAAATATTAAATATTAAAATCATTATAATGTCTGCAACACTTCCGAATCTTGGAAGACTTGTGGATACAGATACTAAGATAGTTAACTTAATTACAGATCGCGATAAGTTTTTCTTAAATCCCATTTTTAAGGATAGAGTTAAAATTGATTTCTCACTTATTAATATTCAGGATAATATTATGGAGCATGTAGTTTCGCATATTATCCAAACAGGACAACAGAGGAATATAAATATTTTAGTAGAATTCATATATCGTAGAAGTGCATATGAAGCTTATGATAGACTGCAAGGTGCTGTTCCTGGCAAAAAAATCATGCTTCTTACCAGTGATGATACAAGTTTTGAAAGAAAGCAAATTGTTGAAGATTTTAAAAGCAGAAAAGATATTATATTGATTGCAACACAAGTTATTGAAGCCGGTGTAGATATTGATGCTGATATTGGTTACAAAGACATATCTCTATTGGATTCAGAAGAACAATTTATAGGTAGAATAAATCGTCATTTTAAAGATGTTGGTAAAATAGGAAGTGTATATTTTTTTAATAAAGATTCTGCCACCACTCTTTATAAACAGGATGTAAGGAAGGAAAAGGTCTTTACACTTGAAAATGAAGAGGTAAGAAAAATTTTACTAAACAAGGATTTTGAAGTATATTATCACAGAATATTAAATGCAATAGAAGATAATAGCTTTAGATTTGACGAATTTATAAAAAACGCAGTGAACACCCTTAATTTTATAAAAATTGAAGAGAAAATGCGATTAATTGACGATGATAAATATAAATATAGTGTATTTTTAAGTAGGATCATTCCAATAAGTGACACTGAAATTTTGAATGGAGAAACTGTATGGAATGATTACATAAAAATCCTGGAAGATGAAGAAATGGAATACACTGAAAAGAAAGTAAAGCTATTTGATGCAAGAACGGACTTAAATTACTTTATCTATAAAACAAGTAATAATAATATACAATATGAAAAGCGTATTGGAGATTTGTTTTATATATCTGAGACAGATGAGTATTTTAAAGATGGAAAGTTTATAAGGAACAGTTTAGATAATGATATGTTCTCATAGATAATTAAGGAGGTCTATATGAAAGTAAATGGTACCCTTATAAATTATTACTTTCATTGCAAGAGGCAATGTTGGCTTCACGGCAATCGTGTTAATTTGGAAGATAATAGCGAAGACGTTAAAATAGGAAAATCGATTCATATGATTAAGCAGGAGCAGAACAAAGAAACGGAGATAAGTATTGATAATATTAAAATTGATAAAATTTCAGGCGAGTACCTTACTGAGATAAAAAAGTCTGATGCTGATATTGAGGCAGCAAAATGGCAAGTGCTATTGTATTTAAAAATATTAAGAAATAAGGGGATTTATAAAAAAGGGAAATTAGAATTTGTAGAGAAAAATAAAAGTAAAAACATTATATACTTAGAATTAGATGATGAAAAGGTCAAAGAATTGGATAGAATTGAAGTTGAAATAGAAGAACTAATACAGAATTCAGAGATTCCGCCGGTTGTTAAACTGCCAAAATGTAAAAAGTGTGCTTATTATGAATATTGTTTTATATAGAAAAGGCTAATGATATTGGACTAATAAAACGGAGAGCAAGGAGAAGTATGTCATGGGAAGTACAAGATATATTACGTCAATGGGTGAATTAAGTAGAAAAGATAATTCATTATGTTTTAGAAAAAACAATAAGAATGTTTACATACCGGTAGAGAATACCAAAGAGATATATTGTATGTCAGAAGTAAGTTTTAATACAAAGCTACTAGATTTTCTGGCACAAAATAATATTATTTTACATATCTTTAATTATTACGAAGGCTACAGTGGAACCTTTTATCCCAGAGACCATTATTGCAGTGGAAAGTTATTAGTAAAACAAGTGGAAGCGTATAAAAATAAACGTATAGAAATAGCAAAAGCAATTGTTGGAGGTATAGCAGATAATATTTACGAAGTTTTGTATCACTATTACAAACATGATAAAAAGGAAACGAAAGGAACAATAGACTGGCTTGCGAAAGAATGTAAATACAATTTAGAAAAAGCAAATGATATAAAGCAAATTCTTCAAGTGGAAGGTGAGATATGGTGCAGATTTTATAGTGAATTTAAGCATATTCTACCGGAAGATTTTGTTATGAATCGAAGAGTAAAACGTCCACCGGATAACCCAATTAATGCATTAATATCTTTTGGTAATACGCTTTTATATGGAAAGACAGTATCTGCAATATATAATACCCATTTGGATCAAAGAATTAGTTTTTTGCATGAATTAGCAGAAAGAAGATTTTCTTTAAGTTTAGATATAAGTGAAGTTTTTAAACCTGTTATAGTATTTCGAACAATATTTGATTTAGTAAATAATCGAAGGCTTCAAGTTGATAAACATTTTGAGAAAAAATATAATTATTGCTTATTGAATGAAGAAGGAAGAAATGTATTTATAAAAGCATTTGAAGAAAGATTAGAGTCTACTTTCACACATGGGAAACTAGGAAGAAAGGTAACATATCGTACATCAATTAAATTGGATTGTTACAAATTAATAAAATGTATACTTGAAGAACAAGAGTTTAAACCATTTAATCTAAAGGAGAAACGATAAATGAAGAAAAAAGAAAATTATAATTATAATTATGCTTTTCTTTTTTATGATGTTAATGAAAAAAGAGTTGCAAAAGTCTTTAAAATATGTAAAAAATATCTGTCCCATTATCAAAAATCTGTATTTCGTGGAGAGGTAACACCCTCTAATCTATTGCTATTAAAAAATGAACTTAATAAGGTGATTAATATGCAGGAGGACTTTATATGTATCATTAAATTAAAAAATAATAATGTTTATGGAGAAGAAGTATTGGGAAATCAGCAATATGACACAGGTGAAAGCTTATTAATTTAATTTTACCAAGCTACAAAATTCTAAAGTAGTGGAGATATGCATAAAATAAGGCACTTGTACTTGTTTTACTTAAAATCACGCATTAATTAGAAAGCCTGGTAAAAAAATGATATTTCATTGATTATTAAGGGATTATTAGGTATAATTAAATTATAGAATGGCTTATTTTCTAGGATTGAACAATAACAGATGTTGTATTGAAATTTTAGAAAGCGAGGCATTATAATGGCAGAAACATACATTGAACAATAACAGATGTTGTATTGAAATACAAGCGAATCCGATTGATGAACTGGATTTCCAGGTTATTGAACAATAACAGATGTTGTATTGAAATCTTT
>NZ_FOWD01000059.1 GCF_900115365.1 Anaerocolumna aminovalerica | reverse complement strand
GTACGTAAAATAATAACTTTAATAGAATCATCAAAAGACTGGATTTACATATATAATGATTTAATTTACGAAATTCAAAAATGTCGTTCACAAATCCGCCGTAACCGGAAATATGAACGACAAATGACACGTAACAGAAGAAAATATCACAAAAACTCAAAACCAACTTTATAAGTATATTTAAGTGAATATTTGCAAAAAGCCTATTCTGTTAGGTTTATTTATTATACTCTTTTTTAAAAAAAATGAAAATATAAAATATAAATAATATAATATTTTTCTTGTAGAAATTTGCTATCATCTAAAGTTGACGACATTGACCGAACGGTACGCACGGTGGTGTGAGAGGTCGGGAAATTTAATTAAATTTCCCTCCTACTCGATTTAAATTCTCAAAAATTAATTTTTACTTTCACTATAAAACCAATGAACACCTGTAGGCTTGAAAACACCAACTACTTTAGGATTCCCAACAGCTACTCCCAAAACATAATATTGTTCATGAAATGCGTAACAGTCTTTTAATGGAGATGCTTTAAGAGTCCCAGTTGTATAAGCAGGTACTGATACCTGAGTTCCATACTGTGTCGTTGCTGATTCTGTATATGTATAACCAAGCTTAACACCTGAACTTATTTCATAAACTTCTTCTAATTTAGCTTTTGAACCAATAGAATTTTCATAACTAAATGTAGTTGTTGCCGTATAAGATTGAGATACAGAAAAATTTTTAGATGAACTGGTATTATTGGTGTATTTTGCTATAATCTCTTTTGGATAATCAATATACGATGGGCCATGACCTTCAAGAGTATACAGGTATCCATTATATAATAGTGAAGCTGGATATATGGAAGGAGTATTTGAGATACCAAGGTCATCTTTTATACTTCCATCAGCATTTAAAGCTCCCTTGTCATTGAGTATTTTCATGACTTCATTTTTATATTCTGGATGTTGGTTCATAAATTTAATAACTGATTCTTTTCGTGAAAGGTTCGCATCATCAGTTTCTTTCTCAATTTGAATTATAGAATCTGAATTATAATTTTCAGCAGCAAACGCTTCCGTACCCGAAAATACAAACGTTAAAGCTAAAAAAAATACTAAAAATAAACTTTTAAATTTTTTCATTTCTTTATCCCCTTTCGTGTATAAATATGTTATAATATAGTAATGTATTGAAATACAACCATATTATAACATATTTATAAATTTTTGAAAATACAATTATTGTAACTTATGGTAAAAAACTCTAAATAATAGAACAAGGAGCTAAAAATGCATTTTAAGAAAATTTTGTTGGGAAGTATATTTTTAATTTCAAGTGGTATTATGTATGAGATTGACAAAGCGTTGAACTATTATAAATGGTCTTCTTATATAATAGCTATTAATGGAAATGGAGGTTTTAATTCTGAACCAGATAGAATTTCTTTTTTTGATAACAAAATTGCTTTATTATTTTTTATTATAGGGATTCTCTTTTATATTAATGCTATTTTATCTTTTTATAAAAAAAATTAATAATTTTTTTATATGTCAATGGAGAAAGCGATAAGTGAAATGAAGGTTACAGTTCAGCCTTCCGGCTGGACCCCACCACTAATACACCGGCTAAAAAATGGCCGGTGTGTTCTGAAAAACCTTGCAGATTCAAATACCTGAATATTTTTACTTTTACATGTTTCTACTATACTCCTAATCGTACAATAAATTTCATTACCGTTAGACTTTCGGAATCCTCCGGTGATTTTCTGGCGTTTATACATTTTCTTAAGTCCCTCTCGCTCATTTCATTAAGTAGTAAGGTCTACACGATCAGAAAGTTCTTTTGCATAATCTTTCATTCTTCAAATTTACTTACAATATCAAGAAACTCTTAATTAAAATAAATCATAATTAAGAATGTTTTCTGCTTCTTCTAATGTAAGACCTGCTTCTAAAAGCTCATCTACTGTATTTGACTGAAGTTGCTTAATGAAGTCTAATTAATTTACAACAATAGTATTTTCCGTAAAATTCTCTTTAACATATTCAATTATCTCATTAGGATGAACTTTAATACTGGCCGCAAGCTTTAATGTTTTTTAGATCATTTCCAAAGAAAAACAAATATTCGGTATTGAATTATGATATTATATGTGTTATATTACTTATAGAACAAGTATACGAGAGGTTGGTGATTAGATGAATATTAACAAATTTACCCAAAAGTCTATGGAAGTAGTGCAGCAATGCGAAAAAATCGCAATGGATTACGGACATCAGGAGATTGATCAGGAGCATTTGCTCTATAGCCTGATTACAGTAGAAGATAGTTTAATTTTGAAACTTCTTAAAAAGATGGACATTACAACAGAAGTTTTTCAGGCACAGGTAGAAGGTAAACTAAAAAAACGTCCTAAAGTATCCGGTGGACAGGTGTACATTAGCAGCGATTTGAATAAAGTGTTGATTTATGCAGAAGATGAAGCAAGACATATGGGTGATGAGTATGTTTCTGTGGAACATCTATTCTTAAGCATGCTAAAACAACCTAATAAAGATGTGAAGGAGCTGTTCCGGGACTTTAGAATTACCAGAGACAGCTTCTTACAAGTACTGCAAACCGTTAGAGGCAATCAGAAAGTAACCAGTGATAATCCGGAAGCTACTTACGATACCCTTGAGAAATATGGCTCTGATCTGGTGGATCGGGCAAAACAGCAAAAATTAGACCCGGTAATAGGCAGAGATTCTGAAATCCGTAATGTTATACGGATTCTATCCAGAAAAACCAAGAATAATCCGGTACTTATTGGTGAGCCCGGAGTTGGTAAAACAGCCGTAGTAGAAGGACTTGCCCAGAGAATTGTAAGAGGGGATGTGCCGGAAGGCTTAAAGGATAAGAAGATATTTGCCTTGGATATGGGTGCTTTAGTGGCCGGTGCAAAATACCGGGGTGAATTTGAAGAAAGACTGAAAGCAGTACTGGAAGAAGTAAAGAAAAGTGAAGGTCAGATAATCCTGTTTATTGATGAATTGCATACCATTGTAGGTGCCGGTAAAACAGAAGGTGCCATGGATGCAGGAAATATGTTAAAACCAATGCTAGCAAGAGGAGAACTTCACTGTATCGGTGCCACAACTTTGAATGAATATAGAATGTATATCGAAAAAGATGCCGCATTGGAGAGGCGTTTTCAACCGGTTATGGTAGATGAACCTACCGTAGAAGATACTATTTCCATATTAAGAGGATTAAAAGACCGGTATGAAGTATTCCATGGTGTAAAGATAACGGACAGCGCATTAGTATCAGCAGCTACTTTATCAAATAGGTATATATCCGACCGTTTCCTGCCGGATAAAGCAATTGACTTAGTGGATGAAGCCTGTGCATTAATTAAAACAGAGCTGGACTCCATGCCCACCGAATTGGATGATGTACAAAGACGTATTATGCAGATGGAAATTGAAGAAGCTGCATTAAAAAAAGAAACGGATAATTTAAGTCGTGAAAGATTGGAAAATCTGCAAAAAGAATTAGCAGAACTAAGGGAAAGCTTTGCATTATCAAAATCCCAGTGGGATGCGGAAAAGTCCGCAGTTGAAAAGGTATCAAAATTAAGAGAAGAAATAGAAACCCTGAATAACGAAATTCAGATAGCAGAACGTAACTATGATCTGAATAAGGCAGCAGAATTAAAGTATGGAAGATTACCTGCACTTGCTAAACAACTGGAAGAGGAAGAGGAAAAAGTTAAGGCTGAAGGTCATTCATTGGTTCATGAGAATGTAGGAGATGAAGAGATCGCTAGGATCGTATCCAGATGGACCGGTATTCCCATAACTAAATTAACAGAAAGTGAAAGAAATAAAACCTTACATTTGGATGAAGAATTGCAGAAACGTGTTATTGGACAGGAAGATGGTGTCCAAAGGGTAACCGATGCTATTCTTAGGTCGAAAGCCGGTATCAAAGACCCTACCAAACCAATTGGTTCTTTCTTATTCCTTGGACCTACGGGAGTGGGTAAGACAGAACTTGCAAAAGCCTTGGCAGCATCCCTTTTTGATAACGAACAGAATATAGTTCGTATTGATATGAGTGAGTATATGGAGAAATACTCCGTTTCCAGATTGATTGGAGCGCCTCCCGGATATGTGGGCTATGAAGAGGGGGGACAATTAACGGAAGCAGTTAGAAGAAAGCCATATTCTGTTGTCCTTTTTGACGAGATTGAGAAAGCACATCCGGACGTATTCAATGTTCTGCTTCAAGTTTTAGATGATGGCAGAATAACCGATTCCCAAGGAAGAACCGTTGATTTTAAGAATACTATATTGATTATGACCTCTAACATTGGTTCTGTCTACTTACTGGATGGTATAGGCGAAGATGGAAATATATCCGGGGAATGTGAACAGATGGTTATGAATGAACTTAGAGGACATTTCAGACCGGAGTTCTTAAACCGACTGGATGAAATTATTATGTTCAAACCCTTGTCAAAAGATAATATCAGTGCCATCATTAATCTATTGATTCAGGACTTAAATACACGTCTAATGAATCAAGAGATAACCATAGAATTAACAGAAGCTGCTAAGGAGTTTATTGCAGAGCAAGCCTATGACCCTGTATATGGAGCAAGACCTCTGAAGAGGTATTTACAAAAAAATGTAGAAACACTAAGTGCAAGATTAATATTAAGTGATCAATTAAAACCAGAAGATACCATACTCATTGATGTGGAAAATTATAAATTAATTGCACGGGTAAAATAACAGATAGATTGGAAGGCGGATCCTAAACCAGTCTGATTAGATGCAAAACATAAATTTTAAAAGCAAATTCAGCATTATGGATTTTAAGAAAACTCATTTATAAGGAAGAATTTCATTGACGAAATTAAGAAACTTGTTTGTGAACCTGAGATAATCCAACTTAGAATTCATTTATGCTGAATTTGTGCCTTAAGAATAGAATATCTTGTGAAAGCCTTTTATAAAGATCTGTTTTTAAGGCTTAAAATAGAAATGAAATATTTTGGGAATAATCATTATAGTAAATGGTGATTACGGAGTATACTATACTTTATTATAGGAAGATAGTGAGTGCAAGTTATGGTTTGCATTCTGGTTGTACTTGTTCTATAATAATTTTAACTTATATTGGAATTAAGGGGAATATCCAAATGACTAAATTAGAAGAATTATTGAAGGTGATAAAGAAAAACAAGGTATATATACAGACCCATAATTATCCTGATCAGGATGCAATAGCATCTGCTTTTGGGCTTAAAATATTACTGAGGAATAAAGGTGTAGATGCAACTATTTGCTATAATGGACAAATCGATAAAGACAATACCTTAGAAATGATAGAACAGCTTGGCATTGAATTGTTCATGGTGGATGAAGTAAAGATGAAGCCGGATGATGAGATTATTCTGGTGGATGGGCAAAAAGGAAATTCTAATATGGAGGATTTTGCAGGAAAAGAAATTGCCTGTATAGACCACCATCCGAAGCAGGAAGTAGATAGTTATTTGTTTTATGATATCCGTAGTGATGTGGGAGCTTGTTCTTCCATTATAGCCGGTTATTTTTTTGAGAATAATATGGAAATGACGGTGGATACCGCTACTGCCCTGGCATATGGAATAAAAATGGATACGGCAGCCTTATCAAGAGGGGTATCAGAACTGGATATTGATATGTTTTATTATGTATATAAAAGAGCAGATGCTGAAAAACTCCGTAGTTTTGAAAAATGCAGTTTACGAAAAGCAGACTTAGAGGCCTATAAGAAAGCAATATCCACTTTAAAAATTCAAGGAAGATTGGGTATTGCCAATATCGGAGCGGATTGTTCGGAAGCTATTATAGGCAGTATTTCTGATTTTTTGTTATCCCTGGCAGAAGTAGACTTTACTTTGGTTTACAGCCATAGAGTAGGCGGATTAAAGTTCTCTGTACGAAGTGAATCAAAATCAGTAGATGCGGGTAAAGTAATTAAAGAGGCACTAAAAGGATATGGAGACGGTGGAGGCCATGGAGCTATGGCAGCAGGATTTATACCTAATGTAAATACGGAAAAAGAAGTAGCTGAAATGGCAAGGCTGGTAGAAGAAAGGGTTACCAGGCTGGTAACCGCAATTTGACTAAAATAATGCAATTAACAAGAAAATTGCAAAAACTTAGCTATTTCATTTGACGAACAAAGACACTCATGTTATAATATGCTTCGGTAATAATATCTGGATTAAGCATCTAGAGCAAAGGAATAGATTAAAATATTATATAGATTGAAATATATAAGCTCTCTGTCCTATAGACCAAGAGCTTTTTTGTTTTATGAGAGATATGTTTTTTATGGGCTTTCTCTTTTGAGAAAATATCCTTTTGCAGATGCTTAGCGGGGTGAAGAAAAAATGTCGGGTTTATATTATTTAATAGACAAGGATGATCAGCTTCTTGTTTATATACAGCCGCCGCAGGATAAAATACTAAAAGGATTCTCAGGGAAAAGAAAGGAACGTAATAATGCAAACAGTAAAATTTGAAGATTTAAATATTATGGAACCAATATTAAGAGCCATTGTGGAAATGGGTTTTGAGGAGGCATCTCCAATTCAGGCAAATGCAATTCCTGTTATATTATCAGGTAAAGATATTGTAGGTCAGGCGCAAACAGGAACAGGAAAGACAGCAGCTTTTGGAATTCCTCTGCTGCAGTCCATTGATCCAAAAGATAAGCGTTTACAAGCAGTTGTTTTATGCCCTACCAGAGAGCTGGCAATTCAGGTAGCAGATGAAATCAGGAAATTGGCTACATTTCTTCATGGAATTAAGGTTTTGCCAATCTATGGAGGACAGGAAATATCAAAACAAATCCGCTCTTTAAAGGCAGGAACCCAGATCGTTATCGGAACACCCGGACGTGTCATGGACCATATGAGAAGAAAGACCGTAAAATTCGATCATGTAAAAATGATAGTATTAGATGAAGCGGATGAAATGTTAAACATGGGATTTCGTGAAGATATAGAAACTATCTTAAAGGATGTTCCGGAAGAAAGACAAACGGTATTATTTTCAGCAACTATGCCAAAGCCTATTATGGATATTGCCAAAACCTATCAGAAAAATGCTGAAATAATTAAAGTGGTTAAAAAAGAATTAACAGTACCTAAGATTGAGCAATATTATTATGAAGTAAAACCAAAAAATAAAGAAGAAGTTCTATGCAGACTTCTTGATATGTATGATCCAAAGCTGTCCTTAATATTCTGTAACACCAAGAGACAGGTAGATGAACTGGTTTCTGTGTTGCAAGGAAGAGGGTATTTTGCAGAAGGCCTTCATGGAGATTTAAAGCAGCAGCAGCGTGACCGTGTTATGAACAGCTTCCGAAATGGAAAGACCGATATTTTGATTGCCACAGATGTAGCAGCTAGAGGAATTGATGTTGACGATGTAGAAGCAGTATTTAATTATGATGTTCCTCAAGATGATGAATATTATGTACACCGTATCGGAAGAACCGGAAGAGCAGGAAGAACCGGAAGAGCATTTACCTTAGTAGTAGGTAAAGAAGTATACAAATTAAAAGACATTCAAAGATATTGCAAAACAAAGATTATGGTTCAGCCAATTCCTTCTATTAACGATGTTACCGCAGTGAAAGCAGAGAAAATATTGGATAAGATTGAAACCATAATAGAAAATGAAGATTTAAGTAAAATGATTGATTTAATTGAAGCCCGTGTCAATGCAGAAGATTATACCAGTCTTGATGTGGCAGCAGCTTTCTTAAAATTGGCTATGGGTGATGACAACGATCAGGCAGAAGATATGCATGCCTATGAAGATTTCGGTGATACCGGTGCAGAAGCAGGAATGGTTCGTCTATTCATTAATATTGGCAAGAAGCAAAATACCAGACCTGGCGATATATTAGGAGCCATTGCAGGTGAAACCGGAATGCCAGGAAAATTAATCGGCAGCATTGACATGTACGATAAATATACTTTTGTTGAAGTACCTAGGGAATATGCATCTGAAGTAATACAAGTTATGAAAGAAGCTAAAATCAAAGGTAAGAGTATTAATATCGAACCGGCAAACCGTAAATAATACTATCTCTTATTAAAATTATGTTAAAGGCTCTTGAAAAAGGCCATAAATTCAAGGATGTGATACGCTTTGATTTTCTGGAAGATTTTTTAGAGGTTTTATAATCGAGATAAGTAAAGATAAAAATTAAAATTTTTCAAATGAACTTTTTATTAATGGCTACATTCATTTTTATTTAAAAAACAGAACTCTACAAATACCCATAAACATCTGTCAATAATGTATTTTGATAGATATATGGGAATATGTAGAGTTTTTTTAATGGGCTACTACAGGTTTTTCAATGTTGAAAACATAGTGGCATTGTGAATAATAAAAAAAGTTTTTTTCAAAATCTTTTATATAATTTTTATGTATTATTGACACTTATCGTTGCATATGCTATTATTATAAGTGTTTTAGAATAAAAAAATTCTAAAATGAATTGTGGATGTTGTACATAATAGTGATTTGAACATTTGAAAATTAAATATTTGTAGAAAATTTTTTTCATAAAAAATAGCCCATTTAACTTTTTGAGATCCTTAGTTGCCGCTAAAAGAAATCATGGAAAATGAGCTATTATATTTATTCTATCTCAAAATTCCACAATATTCAATAAATTTATACATTTTCTATTGTTATAATTTGGCCAAAGGCTGAACTATAACCATATCTACAAATAAGTTAAAATCATTTCTTTAATTATAAAAGAGTGAAAGCTATTTTTTTTGATAAAAATCCCATACAACAAGTCAAAGCGGATATTCCACTTGCCTACAGACAAGTTTATCCGCTTACGCTACTTGCTCATAACCTCATTCCACTACGTGGCAGTTCAGCAAGAATTTGAACTCCCGCTGGAACAGGCAGGTCCTTACCCCTGTTTACAGAAGGGGAGGATTTCCTGATGAGGTTAAATAATTTCAACTATTTTATGTGCGGTATCCTCAAATATTACTACACCCAATGTGTGTAACCAGAAAGGATGAACGTGTATGAAAAACAGGAAAAAACTTATTTCATTAGTGCTGTGCCTCTCTATGATAATAGGCTTAGTTTCCCCTGGACTTAGTATTACTTCTTCTGCAGCAAGAGTATATTCAATTCCGGGCCTCGAAATCGAAACAGCATTCGATCCTAACTTTGCCAGTGAAGGGCAAAGAAGAACCATCGACTTTGTAAATCCGGATTTTGAAAATGGAAGTCCGGCTTTTCCCGGAAAGGCAATTTCTTTATTTACACCGGGACACAGAGCTTTTGTAAGCGAAGGTTCCATTAAAACCAATACAGCCATTGTTGTAGATGCAAATATGACTGTAATCCAAGTGATTAATAGAGCACCAAAGCCGGGAGACAAACCTTCCTTTACAGAGTCAACAGATGTAGTTGCACCAGAAGGCGGATTTGTTCTATTGGCATGTGACAGCAGTTATGCCAATGACGGATATAAGAAGTTTATTGCGGAGAACTTTAAAGTAGGTGACGCAGTTAAGCTGAGATTAGATGGAACAAGTGTTACATTAAAACAGGTTCTTGCTCTGTCCGGTGATGATGAAGCTCCAAAAGCACAACTTACACTTAATTATACGGACATGTATACTACAACCGATGCATCAGCATTAGTTTCCGGTGCTGTTACTAACCGTAACAGTGGGCTGACATATCAAATTAATATCAAACTATTGGATGCAGAAAACAACCTGATTGGTGCCGATTCCGGTAATGTGGCTGTAACAGAACCTGGAATCGTATCCGGTCCTTCTATTGTGTCCGGTTCTGCTATTTCAGGTATGATTATAGATATTAATGAAGATGGAACATTCTCACAGGAGGTTTCACTAGAAACAGGTGTAAATTACATTGATGTAGCAATTATTGAAAATGGAGTATTATTGGAGAAAACCACAAAAAGCATGATAGTATTCCAAAAAGATCAAATAACATTAGACGAAGATAAACAAGTAGTTATGTGGATTGATCAATTTGCAAATGCTAAGAATCTAAATACCGTTGAGAAAATTGAAAAAATGGTAGCTACAGCTAAGAATGCCGGTGTTACTGCATTTGCATTTGACGTAAAGGGGCCGGAAGGTTATGCGTCTTATAAGAAAGCTACTTTAACCAATGTTCCATATCTGACAGAAACAACAAACCCTTCAAAAAGTGTGGAAATGGAAATCGACTTTTTAGAAGAAATGATAAAGGCCTCCCATGCAGTTGGTATCAAATTATATGCAAGTTATAACTTCTTTACGGAAGGTAACTTAGCAACCGGGGATTCAGCAATTGATATATATGAAAAAAATCGTGATTGGGCAGAAGTATTTCAGGCACCGGAAGACAAAGGTGAGCTTAAGAGTGTACTTGATTCCGACAGAAAAGGTACTTTAATCTTTGTAAATCCTGCTAATGAGGGAGTACGCCAGTTCCAGCTTGATAGAGTGGAAGAAGTTCTCCAAAATTACGATGTAGATGGCGTTGTTATGGACCGATGCAGGTATGATAACCAATATGCAGATTTTAGTGATATAACTAAAACAAAATTTGAAGCATATTTGGCTGGGCAGGGCAAGACTTTGGAAAATTGGCCTGCAGATGCTTATAAAATAAATGCAGACGGTACTATGACAACAGGAAGATTATACAATGAATGGCTGACATTTAGAAGTCAAATCATCGGTGACTTTGCAGCGGATTTAAAAACCCTGGTAGATGAATATGAGATCATAAAGGGTAAAGACCTTCTATTATCTGCATATGTAGGTTCCTGGTATGAAGTATATTATCAGAACGGTGTTAACTGGGCAGATGAAAGTTTTATATATAATGAAAGATTGAATTTCCCAACTCCTGATTTATACACACCGGAATATAGAAGCACAAGCTATTTGGATTCCATAGAGTTTTTAATGATTGGCTGCTACTATGATACGGAAGCGGAGATAGCAAAATACACAACTTTAGGTAATATTTTAACGAATGGAAAGGTTCCTTTAATCGGTTCTATTGATTTAACCAGCCTGAAAACTCCTGAACTACAACGTATTGGATTCCAGGCAGCTTTTGATAACAGTGATGGAGCCATGATATTCGATCTTTGTTATGTAAACTGGTATATGATAGAATGTGCAATTAAAGATAGGGTATATGAGAATCCATTTACAATTGGTACCTACAATCCAGCTGCCCAAGTTCCTTTAACAATTACAGACATCAATACCTCCCGTGCGGAAGACACTATTGTTTTATACAACAGTGAATATGGAGACGCTACCGGAACGAACCAGTGGGGTGTTGAAGTTATTGTGGATACAAATGGCGTGGTAACTAATGTAGTGAACAAACAACAAGCCATTGATTGGGTATGGGGCGATAATACAGAATTAAATAATAGTATTATTCCGGAAGGCGGCTTTGTAATATCTGCTGCAGATAAGTCAGGATCCAGAACATTAAGACAGCTCCTTGCAAACAGCTATAGTGCAGGCGACAAAACAACAGCTGCTTACATAACTGATTATTTACAGTATAATACCAATGTATATAATAAAGAGAATGAAGTGCTATCCTTTAGTGTAAAGGCATGGGGAATCTCAGATTCTGTAGAGGTATTGGTAAATGGAAAAGCTGCAACTTTAAAGGATACTGTTTCCGGAACTTATGAGATTCCTGTAAAGTTGGCAAATGGCAGCAATTTATTTAAAGTAGAAGTTTATGTAGATGGTTTAAAAACCGTTGAAAAAGAGATTACTATGACTGGGGTTAATGTGACACCTTCTCCCGTTGATCCTACACCAACCCCAACCCCGAATCCTACACCGGACCCAACACCGACACCAAAACCGGAAGAAGAAACTGTTACAACTATGGAAATAAAAGATAAAAATGGTGTTACCATAGTTGCTAATATCAAAACCGGTAAAGACGGGGCTGTTGAAAGTGCTGTTGCATCTTTAAATATTAGCAAAGGTAATAAGGTTACAACTTCTAAAGATAAAAAAACCTCCTACATAACCATTGAAATTCCTACAGAGGGATTACTGTCCGTTGTAAATAAACTGGGAGAAATATCAAAAGAAACAGTATTAGAAGTTGAAGTTACTTTACCGGAAAAGGATATTATAAAGCAACTAAATAATTCTCCTAAAGGAGAATCCCTGCAAACAACCATTGTGATTCCCTCTAAACTAAGTAATCATGACAATATTCAATTTACAAGTATCATAGTTCCTGAATCAGTGATAGAAGCTGCAAAATTAAAGAACAAAGACCTGATAATCAAAGTGCAGGACGAAAAAGGCAAAGCATATAAATGGACCTTTGATTCAAAAGATTTGCAAAATAGTAAAGCAACGGGAGATATTAATCTTGCTTTAGAAGTATACAGAACTGAGGATAAAGAGGATATACAAAAACTAATTGACAAAGATACAAAGAACAAATCAGGAAAAGTAATAAGCTTTTTTAATGCAGGTGAATTTCCGGCGAAGGCAAAAGTAAAATTACATATAGGAAATGAATCTAAAACAAAAGCTAAAAGAGTATTTCTATACAGATATAATAAAAAGACAAACAAATTAGAAGAATTAAAACAAAGTAATTATAAAGTAGATAGAAAAGGCTATCTTACTTTAGAGTTGACAAATGCCTCTGATTATGTGGTATTGGAACAAAAACCAGTTGATAAGATAGTAAACAAACTTAAAACGAAGTAAACTTATAATTAATAAAGGGAAAAGGCAACGATTTTGGGGAAATCGTTGCCTTTCATTAAGGTTGCTAAAAAATATGGGATAGTTTTGTATATATAATAGGAGTTTATATACACAGAGGAAGTTTTTATTGTCTATATAAATAAGATAATAAGCTAATTAATTATTTACCGAAATAACGGTCTAATAAGCCCTTGAATGCTTTACCGTGTCTAGCTTCGTCTCTTGCCATTTCATGAACTGTATCATGGATAGCGTCAAGGTTAGCTTCTTTTGCACGTTTTGCAAGGTCAAACTTACCAGCAGTAGCACCATTTTCAGCAGCTACTCTTAATTCAAGGTTTTTCTTTGTACTGTCAGTAAGTACTTCGCCTAATAACTCAGCGAATCTGGATGCATGATCTGCTTCTTCATAAGCAGCCTGTTGGTAATATAAACCAATTTCAGGATAGCCTTCTCTGAATGCTACTCTGGACATTGCTAAGTACATACCAACTTCTGAACATTCTCCTTCGAAGTTAGCTCTTAAATCCATCATGATATCTTCACTGGAACCTTGTGCAACACCAAGAACGTGTTCTGCAGCCCAAGTCATATCTTCAGATTGTTCTGTGAACTTGGAACCAGGTGCTTTACAGATTGGACAAAATTCTGGAGCTGCATCTCCTTCATGAACATAACCACATACTTGACATACAAATTTCTTCATAATGTTATTCTCCTTTTAGTTAAAAATTTTTTATTATTGTTTTTATTTTATATGAAATTCAATAATTGCTATACATTACTTTTCAGTTAACAAGTAATTAATAATAGTAATTATTACTGATATTATAATACAATAGGTTTATGACTTTGTCAACAGTTATTTTATAATTTTTTAAAAATCTTTTTCTTTGGTATTTTGGTGGTTTTATCTTGAGCTATTTTAAGAAAGTATCGGGGGTGTTATAACTATCCTCTTACTGACATATTACTATGCCAGTAAAAAAGATACTTATGATAATGTTTTGCAATCAGGGCAGTAACCATAAAAGATAGTGGAATGTCCAAGGACTTCTCCATCAAAGCCTGCATTGGCAATCAGGTTTATATGATTAAGAGAATCTATTTTCATATCAAGGTCATAAACTTTAGAACACCTTTTACAAACGAAGTGATAGTGAGGATCGGCATTGCCGTCAAACCTGTCACAACCGTCGCCGCATGAAAATTTTATGATTTCGCCTTGTTCAACTAATAAGTTCAAATTACGGTATACGGTACCTAAACTAATGTTAGGATAGGTTTCCCTGATATTCATATAAATGGTGTCAGCAGTAGGATGCTCTTTGGTCTGGGCCAAATAATTCATAATTGCTTCCCGCTGACGGCTGTACTTTAGAGTTTTCATAAATCACCTCCAATAATAGTAACTGTTACTAACTTATCATGTCTTTCCGGTAATGTCAAGGAGTATTAGTGATAAAATTTATTGTTATAGGTAATATTATAAAATTTGTTGCAGTAGGACGCTGTAGGACGCTTTGCTCTGTAGTTTGTTGAGAACTCAGTAAGTGCTAATTAGGTCTTCGTAATGACTCAATTTAAGTTTTGTAAGATAACGTGGTATATATGATTAATTTTGCTACCTTACCCTCGTGCGGCATGTCCTGTGGACATACCTACTCGGCCGGATTACGCAAAATTAATCATATATACCACGTTATCCTAATTTATTTTATTGAGAGTCATTTTACGAAGACCAATTAACACTTTCAGAGTTCAACTTACGTAATGAGGCAAAGCTGTTTATGAAATAATTTTTTACTTTTTAAACAAGTTTTAATATAGATTGTTTCTATTTAAAAAAATAACTCATTATTTGAGAACTGCATGGAGTTCCCGATCCATGCAGTTCGTTGAGCTTCGGCGTGATTCGGTTAAGAATACCATGATGATAGCTATTGATTCTTCCATTAAATATTACACATAGGATGTTCATTCACCTCATACTAACTGCTTAATACCCTAAAAAATTAATATTTTTTACATAAGTATCAAATATTATTAAAAAGCCTTTTATCGAAACCTCTAAAGTTCTATTTATATATTGAGGTAAAGTTATGTAATCAAAATTTCTTTTAATTTATTACCTTAGTAAATGATAATAATTCATTTAAGTATGACCATTATCTATAACAATTAAGTGTGCACATTTTATTTATAGGCTAAGCTACATATTCAAATAAATTCGGTAATAGCAGCTTTGCTTCACAACATAAATTGAACATTGGAGGTTTCGAAAAGGCTTTTAATTCTTTTTGAATAGATATTTAATACTTATGTAGATAGATATAGAATTTTTAAAGGTATTAAAACAGATAATATGATATGAGAACCTATTTGTTTTATTTATATGGAAAGACTAATAGTTATTGTCTGACAGAGAATCTTAAGTATAATTAATATATATTTAAACCTGATTGGTGAAAATTAAAATTATTTCATAAACAGCTTTGCTTCACAACATAAATTAAACTCAAAAAGTACTCATTGAGCTTTCGTAATGACTCTCATAACTAAATTAGGATAACAGGGTGTGTATTATAAATTTTGCGTAATCCGGCCGACAGGGTAAGGTAGCAAAATTTATAATACACACCCTGTTATCCTTGAACATATAAATTGAGTCATTATGAAAGCTTTAATGACACTTTCTGAGTTCAACAAACTAGAGCAAAGCGTCCTACCAATGTCGTCAACTTAAGGACACTACCGTCATATTGTATATTTATTTATAGGTGTTTTGGTTAAAATGCGAATTGACAAACAAATGTTCCCTTCAAAATTTTATTAGATACATTTTATCTATTAAATTTTGGAGGGATTTTTATGTCTATTCGTAATAACTTAAAGGATTTTTTTCAAGAAATGAATACTCTTCTTACTTCTAGTGAGTTTATTGAACAACACAGAGTAAACAACTCAGCATTTTCAAGAACGAGGAAGTTAGCTTTTACAGATATTATTCACTTTCTTTTAACACTTCCTCAAAAA
>NZ_FOWD01000039.1 GCF_900115365.1 Anaerocolumna aminovalerica | reverse complement strand
ACTCCTGATAGCGGTAATCGTGAATACGTTTGGTCTGAGCACCACAATGGGGGCAGGTTTGTATGGTAGGATTGGTTTCGATGAATATCCTAACATAATGATCTGCATGAACCACTTTCTTAATAAAAACATCTTCTAAATTCAGTAGATTTTTGGTACAATGAGAGTGCATCTATCGAAAACCTCCTTTTAATGTTTGTTTGGACGACGTGCATTTACTTAGAGGCTTCGTATAGATGCATTTTAATATAAAAAATAAAATGTTGGAAGTATGTCTTTTGCATACCCCAACATTTATTATAGAACCATATTAATAAAAATTAAACTATACAATATTATAATTACAGGTATTAAAGTGGTTTGTGGGTGAATAACTCATAAACCTCTTTTTTTCGATTTATTACTACAAGATATGGTATTATTAGCCTATTTTTTAAAATATTCCTTGTCTTTTTGTCGGATAGTATTTATAATATGCTTAAATGAAAGGAGAGGGGTAAAAATGATACAATCAAACGCATTCAACTACGTTAATATACTGAATAAAGCAGCTGATGCAAGCTGGCTTAGAAATGAATTAATATCGAATAACATTGCCAATGCCAGCACACCAAATTATAAAAGAAAAGATATTCAATTTCAGACATATTTAATGCGAGAAATGTCGGGAAAAGGTTCTTTGGATCAAAAAGTGGCAAATGCCAATCTAAATTCTTTAGAGGCTACGGTTTATACCGATCATGCTAATTTGTCCTATCGTTTAGATGGTAATAATGTTGATATTGATACAGAGAATGCAACTCTTACAGAAAATCAAATCAGATATTATACCCTTTTAGATTCAATGACAAAAGAATTTAGCAGAATAAAAACTGTGCTTGGTGGTAATTAGGAGGTAAATTATGTCTTACATGAATGGAATGAATATTAGTGCCAGCGGTATGAGTGCGCAAAGATTACGTATGGATATTATATCCCAGAATATTGCTAACGTGAACACTACCAGAGATGAGAACGGACATCCTTATAGACGTCAGACTGTTGTGTTTTCTGAAAAGACACCGGCACCTTTTGCCGGATTTTTAAATAGTGCTACAGGTGCAAGAAACGGAAGTGGAGTGAAAGTGACACAGATCATTAAAGATAACGAAACTCCTATGAAAATGGTTTATGATCCATCACATCCGGATGCCAATGAAGAAGGCTATGTAACTTATCCAAATGTAAATACAGTAACAGAAATGACAAATTTAATTGATGCCAGCAGATCTTATGAAGCTAATGTTACTGCATTTAATGCAACTAAAAATATGGCTTTAAAAGGTTTAGAGGTTGGAAAGTGATAAAAAATTATTGAACTAATTAATGCGTATACAATGGGAGATATGCAGGAAAGAGGAAAAAATGGACATATCATCTTTAAATAGTTTATCTGGTCTTAATAACTTATATAAAGAAAATAATAGTTTATCAAAAACAAATCGAAATGAAACCTTTGATAAATTATTTCAATCTGCACTTTCAATGGTTAAAGATACCAATCATTTAACCAATGCTGCAGAACAGGCAGAAATTTCCTATGCATTAGGATTAACAGATAGCACTCATGATCTTCAGGCTGCTCAAGAAAAAGCGAACATTTCTTTGCAATACACAGTTGCTGTAAGAAATAAAGTCTTGGAAGCTTATAAAGAGATTATGAATCTACAATTTTAACTTGATGACTAGGGGAGCGGTGAGATGACAGATAGATTAAAGAAGATACCGATTCAATTAAAAGAACAATGGAATAAGTATTCTAGTAAACAGAAGACAATAATCATAAGTGTAATTGCTGCTGTCTTTTTAGCGTTGATAATTTTATATGTTCTCTTAAGCAGGACACATTTTAAAACATTACTTGTTTGTGACACACCAAAAGATGCCAGCAAAGTTGCGGAACTGTTAAAAGGAGATGGCATCGGGTACAAACTGGGAGAGGACAATGTAACAATTTCAGTTGATGAAAAGAAACATGCAGATGCACTTCTGCTTATAGCAGGAAGTGATGTGCCATCTACCGGCTTTACAATAGAAACACTTATGAAAAATGATCTTAGTACAACAAACAAGGATAGAAACCTTAAAAATCATCTATATTTACAATCTGAGATTAGAAAATATTTAATCACCATGAAGGGAATAAAAGATGCACAAGTAACTTATGTTCCTGAAGATAATAGTTATAGTGTTCTAAAAGAGAAACAAGATTATCCGGCAAGTGTTGCTTTGACCATAACGGAAGATTTTGAAATCGGTACTGCCGAGACTGTAGCAGAGTATGTTGCAGCGGCTATTGGTAATGAAGCTACAGAAAAAATAAAAGTAATTGATCAAAATGGTAATTTACTATTTGGTGGTAAAGAGGATCTATATTCCGGTAGTGCAAGTTCCGTCTTAGAGTATAGAGAAAAGCTTCAGAATACATACAATAACAATATCTTACTATTAATGATGAAATTGGGATATGACGATGTCCAACCTATGTTTAACTGGTCACTAAATATGGACAAGGTTTCGGAATTATTTACGGAACAAATACCTGCGGAGGGCCAGGAACAGGGATTATATAAGAATTATTATTCCTATGAGGCAGAAAACACCGCTGGTAATGCAGGCGGTATCCCGGGAACCGATTCCAATGATGAAACTACATATAATATAGAAAACGGTGCTAACGGTTCCTCGTCTTCTGAATTACGGATTGAGTATTTACCAAGTGAAAGAGTTACCAATACAGAATACGAAGTAGGAGCAGTTATTCCGGAAGAATCTTCCGGCAGTATTGTATGCACAAAAGTAGTGCCTTATAAAGAAGAAGACTTAAAATTGCAAGGATTATTAAAGGATATGACTTTTGAAGAATATGTTCTTGCAAATGATGAAAGAAAACAATTAGACGTGGATGAAGAGGTATATACATTAGTTTCACTAGCAACAGGTATTGCAAGAGATAAAATTCAAATCTTAGCTTATGAACAGCCAGTATTTATCCCGGCACAATCTTCAAATAACTGGTCTTTATACTTACAGATCATTCTTGCAGTTTTAATAATAGCATTGTTGTTATTTGTAGTATTTAAGGGGACTTCACCAGCAGAAGTAACGGAATTAGAGCCTGAGTTATCTGTAGAACAGCTTTTAGCAACTACCAGAGAAAATCAAACTTTAGATGATATTGAATTTTCTGAAAAATCAGAGACCAAGAAGATGATTGAGAAATTTGTTGATGAGAATCCGGAAGCGGTTGCACAGCTACTAAGAAACTGGCTCACCGACGAATGGAATTAATCTAAGGAGGATAGCATATGGCTAAGGCAAGTGAATTATCAGGAGTACAAAAAGCTGCAGTGCTATTAATTGCTCTTGGACCTGAAAAATCAGCCACAATATTTAAGCATTTAAAAGAAGATGAAATAGAGCAGTTGACACTAGAAATTGCAAATACAAGAAGTGTTTCTCCGGCTACTAAGGAACAAGTATTAAATGAATTTTATGAAATTTGTTTAGCACAGCAATATATTACAGAGGGTGGTATTGCTTACGCAAAAGAATTACTGGAAAAAGCACTTGGAGAGGAAAAAGCGAAAAATGTTATTGGTAAGTTAACTGCTTCCTTACAGGTTAGACCTTTTGAATTCGTTCGTAAGGCGGATGCTTCTCAGATGTTAAACTTTATACAGGATGAACATCCTCAGACAATTGCACTTATTTTGTCCTATTTATCATCTGCACAGGCATCTGCAATTATTTCCTCCCTGCCACCGGATAAACAGGCAGATGTTGCAAGACGTATTGCACAAATGGATCGTACATCACCGGATGTAATTAAGGAAGTTGAAAGAGTTCTAGAACGCAAGCTATCTTCTTTAGTAAATCAAGATTACACAATTGTTGGCGGTGTAGATGCTATCGTTGCAATCCTCAATACAGTAGATAGAGGAACAGAAAAACACATTATGGAAACTCTTGAAATTGAAGATCCTGAATTGGCTGATGAAATCAGAAGAAAAATGTTCGTATTCGAAGATATTCTTTCCTTGGATGACAAATCCATTCAAAGAGTTCTTAGAGAAATTGATAATAATGAATTGGCTGTTGCTCTTAAAGGTTCTTCTGAAGAAGTTCAACAAGTTATCTTTAATAACTTATCAAAACGTCTTGGTACTATGATAAGAGAAGATATGGAATTCATGGGACCTGTACGTTTGAAAGATGTAGAAGAAGCACAGCAGAAGATTGTTAACGTTATTAGAAAATTAGAGGACTCCGCTGAAATTATTATTTCTAGAGGTGGAGGTGACGAGATAATTGTCTAATATTATAAAATCTCAGTTCGTTTATATTCATCAGAATGAAAAGAAAATGATAGATACGAATCAGTTATGTGAAAAAATCTTTTTGGATCGATTTACAACAGAGCCGGAGGAATATAATGCACAAGATGAATTGGCAGCAACAGAGGACGTTTTTTTTAAAGAAGGGATAAAAGCCACTGTAGTTGAAACAAGGATTACAGAGGAAGAAGAGAGGTCTGCCAACCAGCAAAGAGAAGATATTATAGCCGGGGCGAGACAGGAAGCAGCTGATATTATAGCAGAGGCTGAAGAAGAAGCAAAACAAATGCAGAATTCCCTGTACGAAGAAGCTTGTCAAAAAGGATACAACGAAGGACTTGAAAAAGGTAAAGCCGAAGTAGAAGAGACAAAAAAAGAATTGGACATGTTGATTCAAAAGCAAAAAGAGGATTACCAAAAACAAATAGAGACCTTAGAACCAGAATTTGTAAAACTCATGTGCAGTTATATTGAAAAAATCACAGGAATTATGGTAGAAGATAAGAAAGAAATTATCTTACATCTGATTCACAATGCATTAATCCATGGAGACAGGAGTAAGAATTATTTCATAAAAATTTCGAAGGATGATTACGATTTGGTATTATCTAAAAAAGAAGAACTATATGATTGCGTCGGGGAAGATGCTGTTATAGATATTATTATGGACAATGATCTAACTAAAAATCAATGCTTCATAGAAACAGACAATCGAGTGATTCATTGCAGCTTAGATGCAGAATTAAGCAGCTTGATTGAGGATTTGAAGATTCTTTCCCGTTGCTAAAACATAGAAATGACTTAAAAGATAATCCTGACGACTAAACAGTTAAAATGATTGAAAAGATAGTCGTGGAAATAATCTGAGAAAGTTTGGTACATATAATGATGACTGTTGATTTTGAAAAGTATAGGAAGTTACTTGATAAAAATTATGAAAAAACACTTGGAAAAGTTGTTAAAGTAGTTGGTTTAACCGTTGAATCCATAGGACCCAATGCCAATTTAAATGACCTATGTTATATCGTTTCAGGTGACAGAACTCAGACGGTCATGGCAGAGGTGGTTGGTTTTAGGGAAGATAGAATTCTATTGATGCCATATGGAAATGTAGAAGGTATCGGTGTTGGAAGCACTGTGGAATCAACTATGGCACCCCTTAAGGTACCTGTGGGAGAGGAACTGCTGGGGAAAACTTTAGATGGCTTAGGTAATCCCATTGATGATTATCAGCTGGATTTTCCAGAGTATTACTCGGTTTTGGCTGCTCCTCCCGATCCTATGAAACGAAAATTAATTGATCAGGTTCTGCCTTTAGGAGTAAAAGCGGTTGATGGAATGATTACAGTAGGCAAGGGACAAAGAATTGGTATCTTTGCCGGCAGTGGTGTAGGAAAAAGTACATTATTAGGTATGTTTGCAAGAAATACAAAAGCAGATATTAACGTAATCGCTCTTATTGGTGAACGTGGCAGGGAAGTTCGGGAATTTATCGAACGAGATTTAGGAGAAGAGGGTATGAAGCGTTCTGTTGTAGTGGTTGCTACTTCGGATAAGCCTGCATTAATACGTAAAAAAGCAGCTCAGACAGCCACTGCAATTGCAGAATATTTCAGAGACAAGGGAAAAGACGTCTTATTAATGATGGACTCCCTTACCCGATTTTCCATGGCACAAAGAGAGATCGGCCTGGCTTCCGGAGAACCGCCGGTAACAAGAGGTTATCCCCCCAGTGTATATTCAGAGATGCCAAAACTTTTAGAGCGGGCAGGATATGCTGAAACCGGATCTATTACCGGATTATATACCGTTCTGGTGGATGGTGATGACTTTAATGAGCCCATTACCGATACAGCAAGAGGTATTTTAGACGGACATATTATGCTGACACGTAAGATGGCTAATAAGAATCATTATCCAGCAATTGATGTATTACAGAGTATCTCCCGTGTTATGTCTTCTATTGTAACAGAGGAACATAAAGAGGTTTCGGGAAAACTTAAAATGGTATTGGCTACTTATAATGAAGCAGAGGATTTAATCAACATCGGTGCATATAAAAATGGCTCCAATAAGAGCATAGATTATGCCATTTCCAAAATAGAAGCAGTGAATAAATTTTTGCAGCAACGGGTAAATGAAAAGTTAGATTTTAATCAGGTTGTTGATCAATTAAAGGACATATTTGCTGAATAGGTGTAGGTAAAAGAATAAATTCTTTCTGCCAGAGATTTGTACTACGTACGAAAATCTCCAGACTTTAAAAGGAGCATATCTATATAGATGACCAAATTTATTTATAAAATGGAAAGCATTTTACAAATTAAATATAAAATGGAAGATCAAGCAAAAACTGCTTATGGAAATGCTCACGCGAAACTAATAAACGAACAGAAAAAATTAGAGGAGTTAGTAAATAAAAGGCAGTACTATGAAGACAAATTAACGAATCTGATGCATTCAAAACTAAAATTATTAGATATTAAGCAGTGTGAGAATGACATTGAAATTATGAAGTATTATATCAAACTTCAGCAGATAGAAGTAAAAAAAGCGGAACAGCAGCTGGAAGCAGCCAGGATTCGCTTAAATGATGCTATGGTTGAGAGAAAAACACATGAAAACCTGAAAGAAAAAGCATTTGAAGCTTTCATGCTGGAATATGAAGCTGAACAACGAAAAGAAATAGATGAATTGGTCAGCTTCCAATATAATAATCCTACCGATGACCAGGAGGAAGGTAATGGCTAAAAAAAATAAGAAAGATCGTATCGATACAACCAATAAAAAAGGTACGAAAGGAAAAGTTTTTGCAATACTCCTTATATTACTTATTGTTTTCGTTTGGTTAGCTATTTTTGCTTTATTAATTAAATTAGATGTTGGAGGATTCGGCAGTTCCATACTCCGTCCTTTAATCAAAGATGTTCCTATTATTAATAAGGTGTTACCGGATGTATCCGATGAACAATTAGCTTACGAGAATAACTATCCATATAAAACTTTGGAAGATGCTATAGAACGTATCAAAGAACTGGAATTAGAAATGGAAAATATATCAGACAATGATACGGATAGTACAGATAAGATTAAGGAATTAGAAGCAGAGATTACAAGACTGAAAGTATTTGAAGAAAACCAGCTGGCATTCGAAGAAAGACAGAAAGCTTTCGATACAGAGGTGGTATTTGGTGAAAATGCTCCAAGTATTGAAGAATATAAGAAGTATTACGAAAGCATTAATCCAACTCATGCAGAAGAAATATACAGACAAGTAGTAGAACAAGGGCAGATATCTAAATCCATTCAGGAAAAAGCAAATATATATAAAAAGATGAAACCAAAGGCTGCAGCACAAATATTGGAGACCATGACTGCAGATATTGATCTGGTAGCAGAAATGCTTCTTAGCATGAGCCCTTCTGAAAGTTCTGCTATTTTAGCAGAAATGGATTCTATAGCAGCTGCTAAGATAACTAAGAAAATGTTTGATTTAGGACAGGCAAAGGAATGACTTAATATGGTAAACCATTAATGGTTCCATTTAAGTATATACAAAAGCTTAAAAATACTATGAGAAAGGAGGGAAAGAAGGATGGTAGCACAGGGCGTTCAGTCAGTGTCCGCTAGAACCAATAGTTATAATTCTGCCAGCGGTAAAAAGAGTACAGAAGGTTCGGCATTTGATAGTATTATTAATGATAGCTTAAAATTCAATGACATAGCTAAAAACCATGTATCTCAGAAACAACAGAACAAGAATTTATCAGAGTATATAGGATATTCAAAAGAAGATACCAATATACAAAAAACAAATATTGAACTGGATAAAGCAAAGAATATTAAGAATCAAAATGCAATGAGAACCGGAGCAGCAAAAATAACAAATGGGGTGAGCGATTCTACTAATGTGGAAAGTGAAGCTGCAAAAGCTTTAAAGGAATTAGAGGATACTGTGAAAAAAGCTTTAAAGCTGACAGATGAAGAATATACAGAAGCTATGGAGATTCTTGGACTAACAACCATTGATTTATTAAACTTAGAGAATTTAAAGCAATTGCTATTAACGGTAAATGGTGCAGAAGATATTACCGAAGTTTTAACCAATGAGAATTTAGCAAATTCAATGGACAGTTTACTACAAGAGGTAAATAAGTTTCTTGAGCTAAATGAAGAATTACTAAAAGAATTGCAGGCAAAGAATTTATTTGACAGGGATTCAATAGAGAAATTAATGAGTCAAGGAGATATACAAAAGACAACCCAACCGGATCATTTAACAGATGAAAAGGTTAACGGAAGCCAAGAATCTAAAAAAGCAATTTCCGGTATATATGGGGATATTGAAGTGATAGTAGAAAAAGAAGAAAATATTCCTGTTTCCGGATTAGGTAATGGCAGACCGGAAGAATTTATGAATTCAATATCTTCTGACACACAAAGCCTAAGTAATGGAGAAAAGGGCCAATTAAGTTCTGCTAATTCTAACCTATTAGATGAAAGCGCAATACAGGATGATTCCGTTGAATTAGAAGGTAATTCCAAAGAAAATGAATTAAAGCTTGAACCACTAAATGATATGAATTCCTTTATTAATAATTTGACTACGGCGGCATTAGCCAAGGATTATGTTGATGGAGAGCAGATAACTGACACAAGAACCATACATGATATTGCAAATCAAATTCTGGAGCATTTAAAGGTAACTATAAAACCAGATGTAACTTCTATGGAATTACAACTGAATCCGGAACATTTAGGGAAAGTAGGACTGACGATTTTATCCAAAGACGGAAGTTTAACGGCGCAATTTACGGCTCAAACTGAAATGGCAAGAGAAGCTATTGAAAGTCGAATGCATGTATTGCTTGAAAATTTAAACAACCAGGGACTAAAGGTAGAATCTATAGAAGTTGCTGTTTCAAACTTTACATTTGATGAAAGCAGTCAAGCTGCGAAAGGTGAAGAACAACAAAGTAATTCCCGAAACAGAAATCATTTTAGAAGTGATGAAGAAATACTGGGTAGCACGGAAAGTGTATCTGAGTTAAATGGTATTGTTTCAGAAATTCTAGGACAAAACGGAAGCATTATCGATTATTCCACATAATGGAGAATGATAATAAGAAAGGAGGAGCTATGAGTGAATTAATACGACCAGTTAGTAACGGTAAAGTTGAGCCTAAAAAAAATTCCGCTGATAATACACCTACGTCAAGCCTTGGAAAAGATGCATTTTTACAATTACTAGTTACACAGATGAAGTATCAGGATCCATTAAACCCTAATACAGATACCCAATTTGTAGCACAGTTAGCAACTTTTTCACAATTGGAGCAGTTACAAAATCTCGGACAGACTTCAACCAATACGCAAGCCTTCAGCCTTGTAGGCAAAGATGTGGTAGTAAAAACCACTAATTCATCTGGTGACACAATATATAAGCAGGGTAAAGTGGACTATGTCAATATTTCCGGTGGAAAAGTACAATTATCCATTAACGGAAACAATTATTCCATGGATGATCTATCCCAGGTAATTGACAGCTACTTCCTTATTTTACAAGACATACCTAACATCAGAGAAAAGATTAATCTAGAGTTTGATAGGGATGAACCAAAGGATATCACTTTCCAAGTAAATATGGGTAAAGGTGATTATGTTGCTGATAACGTGGCAATTGTGATCAAAGGAAAGGTAATAGAGGAGAAACATATTAAGGTGGAAGGCAACAAGATTACTATTAGTAAAGAGGCATTAGCTGAGTTTGAACCTGGTATCTATAATGCAACAATAGTATTCAATGATCCCCTTTATACAACAGTTGCAGATAAAATTGCAATTAATATAAAAGGAACTCCGAGTGAACCTAAAGAACCAGAAGAACCAAAAGAGCCTTAAACTGCATACACAGATAGAAGAGATAAGTTAAAAACAGTGTTTAACCTAAAAACAGTGTTTTTAGCCTGAAGAATGAGGTATTTCAACCGGCAGTTTTTGTTAGTACATAAAGTTGCTCTTACAAAAAGGCGCTAAAGCGCAGGAAAAGAGGATAACATGAATCAAATTTCCAAAACAAACTTCTCTTCCATTGAGCAGATGACCGGGCAATTCTTAAAAACTGGAAGTGCTGCAGTAAAACAACCCCAGACAGGCAGGGCATCATTCCATGAACTGCTGTTAGAACAACAATCTCTTGTGAAACAGGAGCCGTTGAAATTTTCTAAGCATGCCAATGAAAGGCTGGCCAGTAGAAACATTGACTTATCGCAGGCTCAGTTAAACAGATTGGAAACCGGTGCAAAGAAAGCCGGGGAGAAGGGAATCCATGAATCACTAGTTATGATTGATGATATTGCATTTATAGTAAATATTAAAAATAATACTGTAGTAACTGCTGTTAATGACAGTGAAGAAAAAATATTTACCAATATAGATGGTGCTGTGATTGCTTAATGCCGGACCGAATGGGGGCATATTATCCTTGAACGCCAGATAGGATAAATAATACAAAAGCAGAACTTTGCTAATATCCCAATTATACATTGAAGAAGTTAAATTCCAAGAAAAAAGTACTTAAGAATACGTAAATTGGAGGAAATACAATTATGATGAGATCATTATACTCTGGTGTATCCGGACTTAGAGTTCACCAGACAAAGATGGATGTTATAGGTAATAATATTGCAAACGTAAATACAATCGGTTTTAAATCAAGTAAAGTAAACTTTTCTGATATATTTTATCAAACAACACAAAGTGCTACAGGTCCTAATGGTGAAACTGGAGCTGCAGGTCAAAATGCCATGCAGATTGGTCTTGGTTCAACGGTAGCTTCTATTAAAGCGTCTATTACACAGCATGGTGGTGCTCAAAGAACAGATGATCCATATGATATTATGATATCGGGAGATTCTTTCTTTATTGTAAACAGCGGCGGTACTAATTATTTTACTAAAGCAGGTGCTTTTGATATAGACGGTGCGGGAACCTTATGTACTCCATCCGGAGCCAAAGTTATGGGATGGCAGGTAGATCCAAAAGATGAGAAGAGAATATTGGCAGGGACTGTTTCAGAACTTAATATAATGTCTCCTGAAAATCAGTATTCAAAGCCGGAGGCAACTACAGCAGCTCGCATATTCGGTAATATTGACAGTCAAGACCCTCAGGTAGCAAGCACCGGTTCGGGAAAAAATGTAACAGTTGAGTTTTTTGATAGTTTAGGACATACTTATAAGGCAAATTACAATATAAAACAAAGCTCAGCAACTGATACCAATAAATATACTGTAACACTTACAGATATTACAGATGACAAGGGAAAATCTATATTTGCAACATATAATGAGACTACGAAAAAATATGAAGCAAAAACAGGTGTATCTGCTACTTTCGGAACAGGGTCAGGTACCGTAGCTGTTGATCCGGATACCGGTAAAGTTACATTAACCGGTGCAACATCTTCATTGGAATTTAACGGAGTAACAGGTAAATTTGAAAGTGTTGGAGGAACAGCAGGCAACAAAACAGTAACTTTGAAAGCAACAACGTCTCCGGATCCATTTAAAAATGTTGTTATAGATTTTTCAACCATTACCATGTTTTCTGAAAGTGGTTCCTCATCTCTGGAGTCTGCAAAAGGTGATTTAAATAACTTAGGTGCCGGTAAAAAAGTAGGTAATATGAATGGTATCAGCATTGATACTTCCGGTAAAATCTATGGTAAGTATGACAATGGTGACAGTCGGTTATTAGGACAGATTGCAGTTGCATCCTTTGCTAATCCGGCCGGTCTTGAAGCTATTGGTGATAACATGTTTGCACAAACTCTTAATTCAGGTGAATTTGATGGAATCGGTCATGATGTAAGCCGTGGCGGCGGAAAATTTACAACCGGTGTTCTTGAAATGTCCAATGTGGATTTATCACAAGAATTTACGGATATGATTACAACCCAAAGAGGTTTCCAGGCAAACTCAAGAATTATAACAACTTCTGATAGCTTATTGGAAGAGTTAGTAAACTTAAAACGATAAGTAACTTATAAATTAATTAATTTAAGAAACTCATTCAGAATGATATTTAATGTAGATATTTATTTGTATTAAGATGGTTTAATAAGTAATAACCGGTGGCAGGAAACTGCCGCCGGAATGAAAAAGTATGATACAACAGTGCACTTATATGTTTAATCACTATAAAATATTTTAAAGCATAACAGACACAATGAAAATGCTAAAATGCGGATGGGAGATAAATATGATTAATATTACTAAGATGAATAATGTGAACATTACAATTAACGATGATTTAATTGAATCAATTGAGGAAACTCCGGATACTGTAATTACCCTTACTACCGGTAAAAAATTAATAGTAAAAGAGAGTAGGGAAGAAATTATAGAGTTAGTAAAAAAATATAAGAAGGAGCTGTATCGGCTGGAAAATTAATATTATTTATAATATTTTACATAAATCAAAAGAGAAAAAATAATTCATATAAAAATATAAGTACAAAAGACTTAAGTTAGGTGGGTGACTATTTTGAATATCGCGTCCTTATTGGGAATAATAAGTGGTTTTGTGTTAATGGTATTTGGTATCGTATTTGTAATGACAACAAAAAGTATAGACATGTCATTATTAACAAACTTTTGGGATATTCCTTCCGTATTAATTACATTTGGTGGCTCCTTTACAACATTGATGACTATGGAACCAAGTATGAGAGCTTATCTTGAAAAACTTGCCTCTTTTCGACTGATTTTTAAGAATCTTCCTTCTAACGAAATGGAGACGATTCAGAATATTATAGCTTTATCTAATGTGGCAAGAAAAGAAGGGCTTTTGGCACTGGAAGAGACAGCTAATGGAATTGAAGATGAATTCTTGAAAAAGGGTATCTTATTAATCGTAGACGGTACTGATCCGGAATTGGTTCGAAGTATTTTAGAAACCGAATTAAATTGTATTGAAGGAAGACATAATGATGTAATTGGTTTCTGGGATAAGTTATCGGCTATGGGTCCTGCCTGGGGTATGATAGGTACATTAATCGGTCTTATAAACATGTTAAAAGACTTAAACGATGTGGCCACTATCGGACCTAATATGTCAGTTGCTTTAGTAACAACCTTTTATGGTTCTGTATTGGCTAACTGGATATGTATCCCTATTCTTAATAAATTAAAGATTAAGAATGCCGGGGAAATTATGATGAAAGAAGTAATAGTAGAAGGTCTTCTTTCCATACAAGCCGGCGAAAATCCTAGAGTTATAGAAGAAAAATTAAAATCCTTCTTAAAACCGGCAGTTCGTTCTGAATATGAACTTAATGAAGGCGGTGAAGAGATTGGCTAGACAAAAGAAGGGCGAAGAACCAAGTGCAGGAGCTCCCTGGCTGAATACATTCGCGGATTTAATGAATCTTTTGCTTTGCTTCTTTGTTGTACTATTTGCTTTCTCTAGTGTGGATGCAGAGAAATATGAACAGGTTGCTGCTTCCTTTGCAAATAATTTTAGCATCTTTAAAGGTGGCGGATCTGCTATTAATGAAGGCCAGTTAATTTCCACCGGTATAAAACAGATGAATAACCTAGGTGAATATGAAGATACCATGGGAGAAGCATCTAAAGAAACAGGTGAAAACTTAGACTCTGATAGTGAGATAAATATGAAACTAATGGAAGAGAAAAAAGAAGTTTCACAAACTATGTATGATAAACTTGCAGATTTGTCTGAAAAGTATAAAGTCAATGATTATATGGGAATCAGTATTGATTCGAGTTTTAATTATGTAAAATTATCCTTGAGCGGTTCCATATTATTTGATTCCGGTGAAGCAGCAATTAAAAAAGATGCATTGCAGCTCTTTAGTAAAGTCGGTGATATTTTAAGAACTTTTGATGGTTACAAAATTGAATTGGAAGGGCATACAGATAATGTCCCCATTCGTAACAGTAAGTTTGAAAGCAATAATTGGTTATCATCAGCGAGAGCATTAAATGCTGCCACCTACCTGATCGAGGAAAAGGGATTAAGCCCTGCGACGTTAAGTTGGACAGGCAGGGGAGAATATGATCCTGTGGCAAGCAATTCTACAGAGGAAGGCAGAGCCAAAAACCGTCGTGTAGAGATTAAAATATATAACGATGTTGGAAAATAATGCAAATGCAATAGTGTGATTTAATAAAAGCATGAATGTATTGTAAGCTGGGTTAAACGCGCTAAAAGAAAAAACGTAAGCTAGGAAAGGCACGGTATACCAATGAAAAAGAACATGTTATCTATTATTATTTTGGCAGTAGGTATTTTAAATGTTATATTAGGAGCAGTTATCGTTTTTACAGTGGTACCTACAGCAACTCGTACCAATAATTTGATTTCTAAAGTAGCCTCTGCGGTTGATTTAGAGTTGGCATCTACGGATAATTCAAAAAATCAAGTTAAGATTGAGGATATAGAAAATTTTTCAATTGATGATACGACCATTACATTAAAAAGAAGTGAAAATGATGCGAAAAATCATTATGCCTTAGTTTCTTCTGTATCCATATCTATTAATAAGAAATCAGCAGATTACAATAAATTAAAGCCTATAATAGAGACAGGCCAAGGTACCATTAAAGAAATCATATCAGATGAATTCTCAAAATATACAGTAGATACTGTTATGGATAATAAAGAAGCTATTAAATCAGAAATCCTAAGAAGGTTACAGGAAGAATTATATAATTCTGATTTTATTGTCGGATTATCTCTAGGAGAAACCCTCGTAGAATAAAAGATTTTGATGAATTTATTGGAAAAGTATGATATTATAATTACTAGAAAGAACTTGGGAGGTAGTGATAATGGGTGATGTCTTATCTCAAAACGAGATAGATAACCTACTAAAGGCGTTAAGCAGCGGTGAACTGGACGCAGATGATATGAAAGACAGTGGTGAAAAGCAAATTAAGAATTATGACTTTGCAAGACCATCCAAGTTTTCTAAAGAACATTTAAGAACCTTAGAAAATATATTTGAGCATTACGGAAGATTACTTTCAACCCATTTGCCAGGATATGTAAGAAAAAATGTTCAAGTTGAAGTGATGAATTCGGAGGCTGTTACATATTCAGAGTTTACCAATGCATTATCTAATCCGGTTTTATTAGGAATTATTGATTTTGCACCTTTAGAAGGAAATATTATTATTGAATTAGCTGATAATCTTGGTTATGCCATAGTTGACAGAATGCTTGGCGGTGGTGGGAATCCATTGGATAAAGCAAGAGAGTTTACAGAGATAGAGTTGACAATTATAGAAAGACTTTTTATTTTGTTTACGTCTTTACTAAGCGAGCCATGGAGTAATGTAGTGGAGGTGGAACCTAGATTAATAAGAATTGAAACCAACTCTCAATTTGCACAAATTATAGCGCCTAGTGAAATGACATCCATTGTTACTATGAATATAAAAATCGGTAACGTGGAAGGAATGATGAATGTTTGTCTTCCTTATGTTTGTCTTGAAAGTGTAATTGATAAGTTAAATACAAAATTCTGGTTTTCTACTATGCAGACCAAGGATGACAAAACCTATAGGGATTTCATTGAATATGCCATATCTAAAGCAAGGATTCCAGTTAGAGCTGTTCTTGGTAAAAGCACAATTTCGGTGAATGACTTTATGGGCTTACAATGCGGCGATATTATTAAACTTAATACAAAACTTGAGGATGAGTTAAATATTTATGTTGGAAACATAAATAAGTTTTCAGCTCTACCGGGAGCTGCTTCAGACTCCTATGCAGTCAAAATTTCATCAATTATTAGAGAGGAGTAGAATTTATGGATGGAATGTTATCTCAGGAAGAAATTAATGCTCTGCTAAACGGCATGAGTTCTTCTGATGATAGTGATAAAAAAATAAATACACAAGCAGATTCCTTAACAGATGCTGAGAAAGATGCAATTGGAGAAATATCTAATATTAGTATGGGAACAGCAGCAACAACTTTATCTTCTTTGGTAAATCAAAAAGTTGTTATAACAACTCCTGTGGTATCCTATGCAACTTGGAGTGATTTAGCAGATACTTATGACAGACCTTGTGTTTTTATTCAGATTTATTATAAAGATGGGCTTGATGGAAACAATATCCTGATTTTAAAGGAAAGAGATGTAAAGATAATTACTGATTTAATGATGGATGGGGATGGTACAAACACAGACGGTGATTTGTCAGAATTACATTTAAGTGCAATCAGTGAAGCTATGAACCAAATGATGGGTTCTGCTTCCACTTCAATATCCTCTCTATTAGAAAAGAGAGTGGATATCAGTCCGCCAGAAGCTAAGATTGTAGATTTAAATGATACTATCGATGCTGGAGATGTTGCCCCATTTTTAAAGGATCTATTTGTAAAAGTGGCCTTTAAAATGGAGATTGGCGACCTTGTGGATAGTGAATTGATGCAGTTATACCCATTTGATTTTGCAAGGGATATATATAAGAAGTTTGTAAAAGACAAACAAACAAGCAATGAAAGCAAGGCGGTAAAAACATCATCTGTAACAACAAATGCAGCCCAAAGTGATAATGCAGGGATGAATATGGAACAAGTTATGCAGCCAAATCAAGGAGCACCAACAATACAAAATATGCAAGGCATGCAGAATATATCTAGGGGAGTGAATAATATGATGCCAATGATGCAAGATGTTAATGTTCAACCAGCACAGTTTCAGCCATTTACTGCAGGTGTGGCGCCAGTAGTTCAACCAGAAAATATCAACCTGTTAATGGACGTTCCATTAGAGGTAACTGTAGAACTTGGTAGAACAAGTAAATCTATTAAAGATATTCTTGATTTTACACCTGGTACAATTATTGAGTTAAATAAACTTGCAGGTGAACCTATTGATGTTTTAGTAAATGGAAAATTTGTAGCTAAAGGTGAAGTAGTAGTAATTGAAGATTCCTTTGGTATAAGAGTGACAGAGATTATTAAATAAATTACAAAATTAATAGGATAGGAGATTTAGAAATGGCAAAAAGTATTTTAATTTGTGATGATGCTGCTTTTATGAGAATGATGATTAAGGATATTCTGACAAAGAATGGTTACACCATTGCAGGGGAAGCTGAAAATGGTGTAAAGGCAGTTGAAAAATACACAGAAACAAAACCAGACTTAGTCATGATGGATATTACAATGCCGGAAATGGATGGTATTCAGGCATTAAAGAAAATCAAAGAAACAGATCCTAGTGCGAATATTATTATGTGTTCTGCAATGGGACAACAAGCAATGGTTATTGAATCTATTCAGTCAGGAGCAAAAGACTTCATTGTTAAGCCTTTTCAAGCAGACAGAGTTCTTGAAGCAGTAAAAAAAGCGGTTGGTTAAAATGACTATATTAACAACAAAAACATCGGAATTGTCCAGTGGATGGCAATTAGTAGGTGTATTCATACTATTTATATTTATTCTTGGGGCAACCTATTTGACCACCAAAATTGTAGGTGGAGTTAAATTAAATCAAATAAAGAACAGTAACTTTCAAGTAATTGAAACATATAGAATTACTCAGAATAAATATTTACAGTTAGTAAAAGCGGGAACCAGATATCTTGTTTTAGGAATTAGTAAGGATAATGTAAATTTCATAACTGAATTAAAGGAAGATGAAATTTTAAACTTTGACCAAATGGCTAAAGCTAAAGTAAACTTTTCGGATATTATGTCAAAACTTACGAACCGGCAAAATAATTTCGTTTCCCAAAATAAAGAACATAATCTTGAGCATCAGCAACATAATGGCGGGTCTCAAGATAATAAAAATAACTAGTAAAGGTTGGTATTCATGAGTACATATATAAAGAAGCAATTAAGAAACGCGACAAAATTCAGTGGGATCTTATTTGTTGTGTTATGTATATTAACCTTTATTTTTATTGCACCGATGAAGGTATCTGCTACGAATATTAATAATAACAGGTCAACAGAAACAACCGATAAAAAAGACACTGCCGGGGAGAAGGATGGGGCGGTAGATATTACAGGTGCAATTGGACCTTTTCAATTTAATCTTGATACAGGTTCAGAAAGTAATGGGTTATCAGCAACACTACAGATTTTATTGTTATTAACTATTATTTCGTTAGCACCTGCTATATTAATCATGGTAACTTCCTTTACCCGTATTCTGATTGTTATGCATTTCGTAAGGTCAGCGCTAGGAACGCAAACTACACCGCCAAATCAGGTACTGATAGGACTGGCATTATTTCTTACCGTTTTTATTATGTCACCGGTGTTCACACAGATTAATAATAAAGCGATACAGCCGCTGCAGCGTGAGGAAATCACAACAGAAGAAGCTATTGATGCGGGCATAGAGCCACTTCGTGATTTTATGTTAAAAGAAGTTAAACCAAAAGATTTGAAATTATTTATGGATATTGCAGAAATTGGACCTGTAGAAGATTTTAAAGAAATACCAATAACAGTCTTAATTCCATCTTTTATTATCAGTGAGTTAAGAATTGCATTTATCATAGGGTTTTTAATCTATATACCATTTATCGTAATCGATATGGTTGTAGCTTCTACACTTATGTCAATGGGTATGATGATGCTTCCGCCAACTACCATATCCATGCCATTTAAAATACTATTATTTATATTAGTAGATGGCTGGGGGTTAATAATTGGTACACTGGTAAAAACATTCTATTAGCCTAAAATAGTCGTTTCGAAGTGCTTTAAAATATCTAAGAAAATAACTTATAATAGCGTAATAATATACTATAAAGTCATGTTAATTAAAAATAAACATTAAAAAAAATATAAAATAAGTAAGTACCTAAGTAACAGGGAGGTTATTCATGAATGAAAATATTATAGTAGATATTGCTAGGGATACATTGTGGCTTATTATAAAAGTATCGGCACCTATGTTAATTGCCTCCTTAGTTATAGGTCTAGTAATAAGTATACTGCAAACGGTAACTTCCATTCAAGAACAAACCCTCACATTTGTTCCTAAACTGATTGCTGTATTTTTAGTTTTAATGATTTTTGGTAATTGGATTCTTACGGAAGTGAAAGATTTTACAATTAATTTAATCACCAATATTAATTACTATATTCAGAACCTATGACAGTTCAAGTAGATCATTTAGAAGCATTTTTGCTGATACTAGTGAGGATAACAGCATTTATCTATGTAGCACCATTTTTTAATTTAAAAAACGTACCCCGAAAAGTGAAAGCAGGTTTTTCTTTTTTCTTTGCCTTGGTATTGTATGAGGTAGTTCCAATGCCTGAATTAGTTTATCAAGGGGTAATAGGATTCGCAGGTTTATTAATTAGTGAAGCTTTAGTCGGTATTATACTAGGATTTTTCACTAATATTTGTTACTATATTTTAGCATTTGCAGGGCAAATGATGGATATGGAAATTGGTTTCGCTATGGTCAATGAATTTGATCCGGTTTCTAATATTCAAACTACCATCACCAGCAATTATTATTCTTATATTGTAATGTTAATTATGATGGTAACAAATCTGCATCATTATTTAATCATTGCATTTGCCGATGCCTTTAAGATTATTCCGTTAGGAGGGGCAAAATTTAGCCCAAGTCTCTACTTGTTGATGATAGAGTTTATAAAAGAATATTTTATTATAGGCTTTCGGATTATTTTGCCTGTCTTTGCAGCCACATTAATTTTAAATGTTATTTTAGCAATACTGGCTAAAGTAGCTCCACAAATGAATATGTTTGTTATTGGTATTCAGCTTAAAATTTTTGTGGGACTAGCTGTTTTGTTTCTGGTTGTAGGTTTAACACCCAGAGTGGCAGAGTTTATCTTTGATGAAATGATTTATATGATGCGGTCTGCCATAGATGGATTACGTTAATCTGTTTTTGTGTTATAAGTTCTCCTGCTTATAACATAGAAAGCACGACCTGCAGAATGGGCACTTGCCCGTTAGGGATATAGTGGCTTTAACAACCGGCCTCGTTTAGGGAATGCGCCATAGCAAATTCTTTGTTAATAGCTTTATATTATAAAATGGGCTAGAATAATTTATGAATTGGAGAAGTTATGATAGACAGTAATTTGAAATCATTATATCAATGGGGCAATAGTACATATCATCATAATTTATCATCAAAACCACATAGCTTCTCTTATAATCTGCAATTTTTTGCAAAAGATGGTCCGGGCGGAGAAAAAACAGAAGCACCTACACCTAAGAAATTAACCGATGCCAGAAAAGAAGGACAGGTTGCGAAAAGTATTGAATTGGTAACAGCAGCTTCTCTGATTGCCTTGTTTTATTCCATAAAAATATTTATAGGTTATATTGGTAAGGGATTTTTTGAAACCTTTAACCTGGTATATGGAAACATTGATAAATTAGCTGGTGAAGATTTCAATACGGTAACAGCAACTTTACTTTTAAGAGAATCTATTCTGACCATATTAAAAATATGTCTTCCTCTTTTTGCTGTTGCTTTTATTGTAACTTTTGCAGTGGACTTAGTACAAGTAAAGTGGAAGGTATCTGGTAAACTGTTACAGCCAAAGTTTAGTAAAATAAATCCCATTAAAGGATTTAGCAAAATTTTTTCCAAAGAAAAGATAATGGAATTAATTAAATCGGTTTTAAAAATTTTAGTTATTGCTTATCTGGCATATAATGCCTTAAAAGATTATAGCACTACGTTATTAAAGCTATATGAAATTGATTTAGAGCAAGCCATAGTTTTAGTCGGATCCATTGTTATTGATTTAGGACTAAATATCAGTATGGCGTTTTTGATAATCGGACTTGCTGATTATTTTTATCAGAAGATTAAATTTAAAAGAGACATGATGATGACTAAACAAGAAATAAAAGATGAGTATAAGCAAACAGAAGGGGATCCGCAGATTAAAAGCCGGATTAAAAGTAAAATGAGGGAAGCTTCCCAAAGAAGAATGATGCAGCGTTTACCGGAAGCAGATGTGGTTATTACAAACCCAACCCATTTTGCAGCAGCCATAAAGTATGATAAAGATGCGGCAGATGCACCTGTTCTATTGGCAAAAGGTGCTGATTTTCTGGCCGAAAGGATCAAAACTGTTGCAAGAGAGAACAAGATTGAGATTGTAGAGAATAAACCACTTGCAAGAATGTTATATTATAATGTTGAAATTGGAAATGAAATTCCACCGGAGCTGTATCAGATGACAGCAGAGGTTTTAGCATATGTGTATAGTTTAAAAGGGGGTAGTCATACATGAGAAAAACCGACTTAGCTATTGGTTTATATATATTGGCAGCAATTGTATTTCTAATCGTACCATTGCCTTCTGTTATATTGGATGTTTTGCTTGCGTTTAATTTAGCAGTATCTATGGTTATTCTATTTAATGCTTTATTTTCAAGGGAAGTATTAAACATGTCTACTTTCCCCACCATTCTATTATTTACTACAGTATTTCGTATTTCTTTAAATGTTTCTTCCACAAGATTAATTCTTCAAAATGGTAATCCAGGTAATGTTGTAAGAACCTTCGGAGAATTTGTAGGTGGTGGAGATGGAATCTTAGGTATTATAGTATTTATAATCTTACTATTAGTACAATTTATGGTTATTAACAAAGGTTCAGAGAGAGTTGCGGAAGTAACTGCAAGATTTACACTGGATGCGATGCCAGGTAAGCAAATGGCTATTGATGCAGACTTAAATACAGGTGCAATCAATGATACTCAGGCCCGTGAACGAAGAGAAAAGATTCAGGAAGAATCAAACTTCTTTGGATCTATGGATGGTGCTACCAAGTACGTAAAAGGTGATGCCATTGCCGGACTTATAATTACGGTTATTAATTTAGCCGGCGGTATGATTATGGAAATGATGAGAAATGGTACCGCGGCCGGTGATGCATTTAATATGTACTCTGTGCTTACTATTGGTAATGGTTTAGTAAACCAGATTCCATCTTTAATGATTTCTTTGGCAACAGGTATTCTGGTAACCAAGGTATCCAAAGATGCGGATATTGGTGACTTGTTAGTAAAGCAGCTTTTCTCCATTCCTAAAGTGTTATATATTGTAGGAGGCAGTCTTATCTTTCTTGGAATTGCCACACCATTAAATACAATCGTATTTACTACTTATGGTGTTATATTTATTGTGACAGGTAGAGTGATTGCCGGTAAAATGGAAGTACATAGTATTGAAGAACAGGTTGCCTTAGAAGAAGATTCAACAGATGAGATTCGAAAGCCGGAAAATGTAAATACATTACTTCAGGTAGATCCAATTGAATTAGAATTCGGCTATGGTATTATTCCTTTAGCAGATGTGAATCAGGGCGGTGACCTGCTGGATCGTGTTGTTTTAATACGTAGGCAGATTGCTTTGGAATTGGGATGTGTGGTTCCGATTATCCGCTTAAGAGATAACATCCAATTAAATCCCAATCAGTATGTAATTAAGATCAAAGGAATTGCTGTAAGTGAAGGAGAAATTCTTTTTGATCACTATATGGCAATGAATCCCGGTTATGTGGAAGATGAGATTAGCGGTATACCTACCTTTGAACCTTCTTTCCATTTGCCGGCACTTTGGATAACAGAAAGTCAGCGGGAAAGGGCAGAGTCCTTAGGATATACGGTTGTGGATCCTCCTTCCATTATTGCCACTCACTTAACAGAAGTGATTCGCAGTCATATACATGAATTGCTTACAAGACAGGATGTTCAGAATCTTATTAACAATGTACAAGAAGCCAATTCTACTTTAATAACCGAATTGGTTCCAAAATTATTAGGAGTAGGAGAGATTCAAAAAGTACTGCAAAACCTTTTAAAAGAAGGTATTTCTATCAGGGATTTGATTACTGTTTTTGAAACCCTTGCAGATTATGCATCTACTACAAGAGACACCGATGTTCTAACAGAGTATGTAAGACAAAGTTTAAAGAGAGCTATTTCAAACAAATATTTTCCGCCTAAAGAAACTACAAGTGTAGTAACTTTAGATCCGAAAATAGAGCAAGAAATTATGGGCTCAATAAAGCAAACGGAACAGGGTGCATATATTACCTTAGATCCGGAAAAAACACAAGATATTATTCATTCGGTAGAAGAAGAAATACAAAAGTTAGAGAATCTTGGAAAGAATCCAATTGTTATAACTTCACCTATTGTAAGAATGTATTTTAAAAAGCTTACGCAGGATTATTTTAAAGATTTGATTGTTATTTCGTATAACGAGATTGAATCTAATGTAGAATTACAGTCAGTAGGGATGGTGACAGCTTAATGATAATTAAGAAGTTTCAAGGGAATACGGAAACGGAAGCTATTATGCTTGCAAAAGAGGAATTGGGAAAAGATGCAATTGTTATGAACATCAAAACAATTACACCGAAAGGTATCTATAAACTTTTTCGAAGTCCCATTGTAGAAATTACAGCTGCAATGGACGATACCAATCTGCCTTCCGTCGAGAAGAAGGAACTGGTTTCAGAAAAAACATCGCCCAAGTTTAGTGCATATGTAAAAGATAATTTATCTGATATTTTACAGGAAGACAAAGAGAATTCTACTACTGTAGAAACTTCAGCTATTGAAAAGAAACTAAATAGTTTACAGGAATTATTAGAAAAGCAGTTAAATGAATCCCGTACAGAGCAAAGGGAAGACCATACAGGACAATGGGAAGACCATACAAAACAATGGGAACCCCATACAAAACAATGGGGCGAAAAAGAAGATATTAAAGCAGATGAAAAAGAAACTGCAAATAAGAATCTGTCTTTGATTCAACTAGTTTACAACCAACTACTCCATAATGAAGTAGATGAAAAGTTTATAAATCAAATATTGGGCGAAATTGAGAATAAGTATAAGAAGGATACTACTCTTGATAATTTATTGGCAAATGTATATCAAAAAATTATTCTAAAGCTGGGTCAGCCCAAAACCATTGAATTAGAAGAGAATAAAACAAAAGTTATATTTTTTATTGGACCTACCGGTGTAGGAAAAACAACAACAATTGCTAAAATTGCGTCAACCTTAAAATTGAACAAAAAGGCAAAAGTTGCCATGGTTACTTCTGATACCTATAGAATTGCTGCTGTAGAACAACTTAGAACCTACGCTAATATTCTTAGCGTACCTATGCAGGTAATCTATACTCCGGAAGAAATGGAAACAGCCAGGGAAGAATTTAAAGATTATGATGTAGTATTAGTGGATACTGCCGGACGTTCTCATAAAAGTGCTGAACAAAGAACGGACTTGGATAAGCTGATTCATTCTGTAGAGGAAGATGTAAGAGAAGTATATTTAGTTATGAGTGCAACTACCAAATATGCAGACTTAGTCAGGATTACAGAAGCTTATTCTGAAATAGCAAATTACAGAGTAATTTTTACAAAATTAGATGAAACAGGAAGCATAGGTAATGTTCTTAATATCAGAATGCTGACAGGTGCCGATTTGTCTTATACAACATGTGGACAAAATGTACCGGACGATATAGGTAAGTTAGATACTCAAGAAACGGCTAAGCAGTTGCTAGGAGGCAGTGATTAATGGACCAGGCAGAACAATTAAGAAATATTATGAAACGCCAAAGCCAACAGAGTAAGGTTGCCCGGGTTATCACTGTCACCAGCGGTAAAGGTGGAGTTGGTAAATCAAGCATATCTGTAAATCTAGCAATTCAAATGAGTAAGTTGGGTAAAAGAGTAATTATATTAGATGCAGATTTTGGTTTAGCCAATGTAGAGGTTATGCTGGGAATCCGTCCGAAGTATAATTTAGCAGATTTATTATTTAAAGGCAAAGGGATAAAGGATATTATAACAGAAGGTCCAAAGGGTATAGGATTTATATCCGGTGGTTCAGGAATACAGGAATTAAATCATATCTCTAGAAACCAAATTATTGATTTGACTCATAAATTAGATGAGATAGACAGCATTGCAGATGTTATAATTATAGATACCGGAGCTGGTATCAATGACATGGTCTTAGAATTTGTTGTTGCAAGTTCTGAAATTTTATTGGTAACCACTCCGGAACCTACTTCTATAACTGATGCCTATGCCTTATTAAAAACATTAAATAGAAAGCCAGAATTCTCTGCCACCAATTCTACCATTAAATTAATTGCTAATCGTGTAGAATCAATTGCTGAAGGCAAAGAATTATTCAATAAATTAAATGTAGTTGTTAATAGGTTCCTAAATATAAAAATCGAGTATTTAGGAAGTATTCCCCAGGATACCAATGTTCCTAAGGCTATTATACAACAAAAACCATATTCTATTTTATATCCCAATTCACAGTCAACGAAGGCTATTTGCAATCTTGCTAATATACTATGTGAGATTACAAAAGAAGAACAGAAAAGAAGAGGCATATCACAACTATTTTCCAGTTTGATACACGGTAGGAGGTGACATATGATTAGAGATATTGTAGCCATAGGGGATAAGCTTGAGTTAAGACGATTAAATTCGGAGGATAAAACTTCCGGGAGAGGTAAAGTGTATGTCAGCCAATTACTTGACCTTGTTGATAATGATAAAGCAATTATAGCGATGCCAATAGAAAAAAGTCATATTGTTCCCTTATCTGTTGGAGAGAAATATACTATATCTTTTTATACCGGTAAGGGACTCTATCAATGTAATGGAATCATCCTCAACCGCTATAAGATTAAGCAAATATATGTTTTGGAAATTCAGTTTATATCTGAGGTTGAAAAAAATCAAAGAAGACAATATTTTCGATTAAGTTGTATTGTTGCTATTCTATATCATGTAATAACAGAAGAAGAAATAATATTAGAAAAAAAGATGATTAGCAGTACTGGGTTCGAAGTAGAAAAAGATAAGGATTATGAGAACTTAGAAGCATTAAAAAAGATTTGGTATGAAGGTACCATTACTGATTTAAGCGGAGGAGGAGCAAAATTTGTTTCAAACCGTGAACATGAACCAGGTGAAGACATAGTATTATCCATAACTCTTAATATAAATGGTGAAACTAAAAAAATACCTTCAAAAATCATTGCTTCTGCAAAAATGCTTAACAGAGTTGGTTTCTATGAGCATAGAGTTCAATTTACAAATATAAATAGAGAGGACAGGGAGGCTGTTATTAAATTTATATTTGCTGAAGAAAGACGTCAGAGAAAAAGGGAAAAGGGATTAGACTGATATGCAAAAAAAAGTTTTGGTTGTTGATGACTCTGCACTCATGAGAAGAGTGCTTTCTGATATAATTAACTCAGATAGTAGATTTTGTGTTTTTAAAATCGTATCTAACGGGTTAGAAGCTTTGAATCTATTGATTCAGGATAAAGAAGAATTCGATGCCATTATACTAGATATTAATATGCCGGTTATGGGTGGGCTTGAATTCTTAAAAGAGTTAGGAAAAAGAAAAATCAATGCTGCCGTCATTGTTGTAAGTACCGTGGCGAAAGAGGGTGCCAAGGAAACTATCCAGGCCTTAGAACTAGGAGCTTTTGATTTTGTTACGAAACCGGAAAGCTTTTTAGATGTAAAAAGCAATCGGTTTCGGGATAAGATTATTACAACTCTTGCTGCAGCAACCAATTCTTCCAAATCTTCTATAAAATCATTGATTGAAGAAGAAACATGCAAAGATAGGAAAACTCAGCCAATTTATCCCAAGCAGCAGACCCTGCCGGGTATTGAAAATAATCATCAAAGGAAAAGCAAAGGAATTAGCGGGCAAAATAAAAATAAACTAATAGCCATTGCTTGTTCTACCGGTGGACCTAAGGCACTTCAGAAAATTATACCTTTTTTACCGGTGGATTTAGATTGTAGTGTGTTAATTGTTCAGCATATGCCGGAAGGATTTACCCATTCACTTGCAAATCGCCTGAATGAGATCAGTAAATTAAAGGTAAAAGAAGCCGAAGAAGGAGAGGTTCTGCAAAAAGGAATTGTTTATGTAGCAAAAGGCGGCTATCATATGCGATTAACCAATCAGGGAAGCAGAATACATAAAATAACAATAACAAAAGAAGAAGCAAGAAACGGCTTAAGACCCTGTGCAGATATTATGTATGAATCTTTAGCAGATACCGAATTTGATGAAATTATTTGTGTTGTATTAACCGGTATGGGCAGTGATGGTACCCGTGGAATCAAATTTTTAGATCAGAAAAAAAATATTTACGTAATAGCCCAAGATGAAGCTACCAGTACGGTTTATGGTATGCCAAAGGTAATTACTGAAACAGGACTTGTGAATGAAATATTACCTTTGGACCAAATCGCAGGCGCTATACGAAAGAACATGGGGGATTGATTATGGACGTAAGCCAATATTTAGAGATTTTTATCGACGAAACCAAAGAACATTTACAAAGTTTAAACGACCAGCTGTTAATTTTGGAAACAGAACCAGAGAATGTTGAAACTATTAATGAAATATTCAGAGCAGCACATTCTTTAAAAGGCATGGCTGGAACTATGGGATTTAAGAGAATGCAGCGCTTAACACATGATATGGAAAATGTCTTCTCTGAAATCCGTAATGGTAATATGAAAGTTACAGCTGATTTAGTAGATGTTTTATTCAAGGGTTTAGATGCATTGGAGGCATATCTGAGTAATATCCAAGAAAGTGCAGATGAAGGCACGGAAGATTATGAAGATATCATTAGCCAGCTAAATAAGATCCTAAACATCGGATTGGGAAAAGAGACAAAAGAACAAGGGAAAGAAGAAGTTTCCGGGGCAGATGCTGTTACTGGGATAACCGTACAATCTGACTCCAGTGCTGAAAAATTCAGGAATTTGAATATTCAAAGTTATGAAAGAAAAGCAATTCAAAAAGCATATGATATTGGTATGAATGTATTTGGAATTACAGTATACATACAAGAAACCTGTATCCTAAAAGCAGCAAGAGCATTTTTAGTATTCAAATCTCTGGAAGGCCTGGGCGAAGTAATAAAATCACAGCCAGACATTCAGGATATTGAAGATGAAAAATTCGATTTTGACTTTAGTATGGTGTTGCTAACCAAGGAAAGTCTTGAAAATATTGAGATGACCATTGCCAATATATCTGAAATACAGAATGTATATATCGACCATCTTACCTTAGAACAGTCAGCGGATGATACTATGGAAGCAGAAGAAGAAAACAGTCACAAGCAGGAAAAGAGTAATGGAAAAAATACTGTTAATACGAAAAATAATGCCATAGCTGCAAAACAATCATCTAAACCTGTTGTAAACCGTTCCGTAAGAGTGGATATTGAAAAACTGGATGTTCTAATGAATTTGGTTAGTGAATTAATCATTGCTAAAAATGGACTTGTTTCCATCAGCAGTTCAGAAGGGACCTCAAGAGGGGAATCCGGTTTTAATGAACAAATCGAATATCTTGAAAGAGTTACTACAAATCTTCACGAGTCCGTAATGAAAGTAAGAATGGTGCCAATTGAAAGTGTAACAAATCGCTTCCCAAGGATGATCCGTGATCTATCTAAGAAATTAGATAAGAAAATGGAATTATATATGTCCGGTGAAGAGACAGAACTTGATAGAACTGTAATCGATGAAATAGGTGATCCTCTTATGCATTTATTGCGTAATGCTGCTGACCATGGATTAGAAAGCAACCAGGAAAGAATTGCAGCAGGGAAGCCGGAGGTTGGTTCTATATTCCTTGAGGCATACCAGGATGGTAACAATGTAGTTATTGAAGTCAGAGACGACGGCGGCGGAATTAACGTTGAGAAAGTCAAGAAAAAGGCTGTTGAAAAAGGAACTCTTACCCAGGAGCAGGCTGACGTAATGTCAGAGAAAGATGCCATTGATTTATTATTCAGACCAAGTTTCTCTACAGCAGATACCATTTCTGAAGTATCAGGAAGAGGTGTTGGTCTTGATGTGGTAAAAACTAAGATTGAAAGTCTTGGGGGTGATATTGAAGCTAATACAAAACTGGGAGCAGGCAGTAACTTTATTATTCGCCTTCCACTTACATTAGCAATTATTCAGGCGCTTATGGTAGAACTGGGTTCAGAGAAATATGCAATACCATTGGGAAGTATTCAGACAATAGAAGATGTTAAGATTTCAGAAATAAAATATGTTCATTCCAAAGAAGTAATTAATCTTAGAGGTAATGTTATTCCAATTATCCGTTTAGATAAAGTGTTAGATGTTGAAAGCGATCATGAAGTGACAGATCACCTAACTGTAGTTATTGTATCAAAAGGCGATAGATTAGCCGGATTAGTAATAGATAATTTAATTGGACAACAAGAGATTGTTATTAAGTCTATCGGTAAATACATTACCAATAACAAAATTATTGGTGGTGCAACCATTCTTGGTGATGGTGAAGTAGCCTTAATTCTTGATGTTAATACATTAGTCTAGGAGGGTCTGCAATGGAAGAAAATATAAAAGAACTAGAAGCAAAACAATATATTGTTGTAAATATTGGTCAGGAACAATATGGAATTGACATCAAATACATTGATAATATTGTAAGAATGCAAAGAATTACCAGGGTACCAAAAGCCCAGCATTATTTTAAAGGTGTCATTAATCTCCGTGGAGAAATCATACCGGTTATGAGTATTCGTTTAAAGTTTGGTTTAGAACCGGATGAATTTGACAATGGAACCAGAATTATTATTGTTAAATTAGATGCTCAATCAGCAATCGGAATTATTGTTGATGAAGTAAAGGAAGTTGTATCCTTGGATGAAAGTATGATTTCTAAAGTAAATACGGAATTAGATGAAAAGAATAATTATTTAAGCGGCGTGGGTAAACACGGAGATAGTTTAATATCACTGCTGAATATCCAAGGAGTTATTAATGACTAAGAATATGGTATGAGTGGGAATTATGGAGATGCATAATTCACACACTGATTTATTTGGGATGTCGCAAAGCGGCATCATGTTTGAAAGTGTGAAAAAGCAAGAGCTTTCACAAAGTGACTTGTGAAACAAATTCACTTGTTTCGGCAGAATGGAGATAATCAATGTCAAATATCAATCTGGATCAAATAGACAATATGCAATTTGACGTTCTAAAAGAAATAGGTAACATTGGTGCTGGTAATGCAACTACGGCTTTATCCAAGATGATTAACGGTAAGGTAGATATGAGTGTACCGGAAGTTGCATTACTGGAGTTTAAAGAACTTCCGGATATGGTGGGAGGAGCAGAAAACATTGTTGTGGGCATTTTAATTCAATTAGAAGGTGAAGTTAATGGAATGATGATGTTCATAATGGAAACGGAATCTGCTTACCATTTGGTAAACATCTTATTGGGAAGTTCAATAAAACAATTTGAAGATTTTACTGAATTAGAACTATCAGCATTACAAGAAATTGGGAACATTATTTCAGGGGCTTATTTATCATCTTTATCAACATTAATAAATATAAGGATTGATGCAAGTATTCCTTATATGTCTATCGATATGGCAGGAGCCATATTAAGCGTACCTGCTATTGAATTTGGAAAAGTGGGAGATAAGGCACTAATGATTGAGACAAAGTTCTCAAAAGATGAATCTGATGTTAAGGGTTACTTTATTCTTATTCCTACCCTAGAATCCTATAATGTAATACTGAAATCTTTAGGATTATAGGTGAGGGGTTATGAGTGAAGTAATCAAAGTAGGAATGGCTGATTTAAATGTGTGCACTGCACCAGATGCAATTACCACACTGGGGCTTGGTTCCTGTGTAGGAATCGTGTTATATGACAGTGCTGTCAAGAAAGCTGGCATGGTACATGTCATGCTTCCTGACAGCACAAAAATAAGAAACAATGAAAATTCTGCTAAATTCGCAGATACGGGAATAGATGTTTTAATTGAAAAGTTGGAGAAAATCGGTGCCTGTCGTAGCCGTCTTACTGCAAAAATAGCAGGGGGAGCTCAGATGTTTGCTTTCAGCAACAACAATGATATGTTACGTATTGGTGACCGGAATGTGGAAGCTAGCAAGAATAAGTTAGATAAATTAGGAATACGTATTCTTGCAGAGGATACCGGACTTAATTATGGTAGAACTATCATTTTCTATCCCGAAACAGGTGAACTGCATGTTAAATCCGTAGGAAAACCATTAAAAATTATATGAGAAGAAGGTGATACAATGCAAAGACGTTATATAGCACCTGCCATTATGTTAACTGCTGGTGCAATCACCATTATATTAAATATTATTTACAGATTGGAACTTCTGGCTAGTTTAAAAAGACTTTTACTTGTCTTACTTATTTTCTACATAATCGGTAAAGTTGCAGAAAAGATTATTGGGAAAATAGCTGACAACCAGAAAAAGATGGAGGGGGCCAAGGAGTCTTCCTTGGAAGAAACCGTACTTGAACCTACGGAACCTCAAGATAATCAAGAAATAGAAAATGAGGCGGGCATTACTGAAGACTAAAATTAGAGTACAAAAGGGGTATTAGTATGAATGCTGAAGATAGAGCAAAGCTTTGGGAAGAATATAGCAAATGTAAAACAACAGAAGGCCGGGACAAGATTATAATGGAATATTCGAATCTGGTGAAAATCGTTGCGGGACGTCTTAGTATGTACTTCGGAAGTAACGTAGAGTACGACGATTTGGTTGGATATGGCATATTCGGCCTTATTGATGCTGTTGACAAGTTTGATTATAGCAAAGGCGTGAAATTCGAAACTTATGCAAGTTTTCGAATCAGAGGCTCTATTATAGACGAAATTCGAAAAATGGACTGGATACCAAGAACCTTAAGACAGAAACAAAGAAAAATGGATGCCGCATACCAAAAAATCGAAGCCCAGCAGGGTAGAATAGCTACTGATGAAGAAGTAGCAAAGGAATTAGAGATTACAGTGGATGAACTGGAAACCTGGCAAAATCAAACCAAGTTATCAAATGTTCTTTCATTAGATGAATATATTGATCAGGGTAGTGATGTAAAAACAGAATCTGGTTTAAGTACCCAATTTGATACGCCGGAACGGTTTATGGAAAAACAGGAATTAAAAGAAATACTGGCTAAAACATTCGAAACATTGACAGAAAAAGAAAAGAAAGTAATCATATTGTATTATTATGAGGAATTAACTTTAAGAGAAATCAGTGCTATATTGGAAGTTTCAGAATCCAGAATTTCTCAATTACATACAAAGGCATTACAGAAAATGAGACTGAAATTAGGAAATAACTTTGATGTATTACTAGGAGTATAAGAAACATAGTATCATTATTTATATAAATGAATCCGACTAATGAGGAACTGGAAAAAATAATTGATTAAGAGGGAGTGTGTATGAGTAGTAAAAATAGTTATTTTCAGCTGGAAATTAAAAATGATGGTACATATTTAAAAATTTACCCACCTGTAGATAATGGGCAGCCGATTACTTATGATGAGATCAGTGAATATTTAATCGATAAAAAAATCTACGATTACAACATTAAAGATTTAGGACATGCCATTGCCAATGCTCAAAGGGAGATTACTGAAGTAAAACTTCTTTCAGTTCCCGTCTTACCGGAAGAAGAATATGTTCGAATAAAGGTATCTCAGGATCGTATGTATGCCATTGGCAGATTTTATCCTCCTTCCAATAATGGTTCCTGCATGAACTCCAAAGAGATTATGAACAGTTTAACCCAGATTGGAATAAAAGAAGGGATCGTACAGGAAAATATTGAAAGCTTTATTAATAATCGCAGATACTGTGAAGATATAATTTTAGCCAAAGGTGTAAAACCGGTGGAAGGCAAAGATGCCGTTATTATTTATCATTTTAATACGGATACTACCGTTAAGCCAAAGGTAAATGATGATGGTACTGTAGATTTTCATCAGCTTAATGTAATAAGTAGTATTAATAAAGGAGATTTATTAGCTACCCTTGAACCTGCAATAGAGGGTAAATCCGGATACGACATATATGGGAATGTATTAAAACCCGGAAAAGTAGTAAAAAAGATTCTAAGACATGGCAAAGGAATACACTTATCAGATGATGGACTTAAGATGTATTCAGATGTCAATGGTCATGCTATGCTTCGGGACAATCGGGTATTTGTTGCAAATACTTATGAAGTTCCCGCAAACGTTGATGTTTCCACAGGAGACATTAATTACGAAGGAAATGTATCTATTAAAGGAAATGTAATTACTGGTTTTTCTGTCCAGGCCAAAGGTGACATAATTGTAGATGGTGTTGTGGAAGGGGCTACATTAAAAGCCGGAGGAAATATTATCTTAAAACGTGGCATGCAGGGTATGAGCAGAGGAACTATGGAAGCAGAGGGAAATATAATATCCAAGTTCATTGAGAATGCAGAAGTAAAAGCAGGTGGCTATATTACTACAGAAGCTATTTTGCACAGTAAGATATCTGCCCGGGGTGATGTTACCGTAGGCGGTAAAAAGGGATTTGTGACTGGAGGAGAAATCCGTTCTGCTACCAGTATAACTATAAAAACAGCAGGTTCCACCATGGGAGCCAACACGGTACTGGAAGTTGGAATTGATCCTGCAACCTCTGACGAGCTAAAAGGTTTAGAACAAGATATTCTTTCCATGAGAACAGATATGGAAAAATTAATGCCCATACTGAATAATTTTAAGAAGAAAGTCAGTAATGGGGAAAAAATGCCGCCGGATAAACTAAATTACATAAAAACAGCAACCCTTCATTGTATTGATTTGGATAATAAAATAAAGGAAGCAACCTTTCGTTATGATCAATTAAAACTTGAGTTGAGTAAAAATGAAGGTGGTACCATTCGTATTGAAAACATAGCATATCCTGGAGTAAAGATCGTAATTTCTAACGTAGTTTATTATGTTAGAAGTGAGATACATTACACTAAGTTTATACGAGACAGAGCCGATATTAAGCTTGTAGGCTTATAAAGGAGGATTGCTATGCCAATAAAACCAATCGATATTATTACTATGCCCCCAAAATCACAGGAAGTTTCTGTTTACAAACAGCAGGAAGTACAAAAACCGTTGAATGAACAGATGCATCTGAATAACCAGTTTAATAACGAAATACGTCATAACGGTCAGCAAACAACTAAAACCATTAAAAGTGAAAATAGAGAATACCGCTATGATGCAAAGGAAAAAGGGAATAATTCTTATACTGGTTCCGGCTACCATGGGCAGAAGAAAAAGAAAGAGGATGAAACTGGGTCAAAAGATCATTTTCATACAGGTTCAATCGATATTAAAATATGACAGGAGATAAACAATGACACCAATTGAAATCGTTTTAATTCTAATCGGAATAGGATTTTTAGTGATTAGTATGTTCTTAGTGGATAAATCTAAGAACACCAAAGAAGAATTCAATAAGGATGGAAATGGTCCAGGTAAACTTACCCAGGAAGATATTGAGGCAATAAAGAAAAAAGTTGACTTAATTTTATCGGACGTATCAGAAGAAATCCTCCAGACAACAGATGATAAATTAAGTCACTTGTCCAATGAAAAAATCATTGCAGTTACCGATTATTCCAATCAAATATTAGAAAAGATCAATCAGAACCATGAAGAAGTTATCTTTCTTTATAATATGTTAAACGAAAAGGAAAGCGAACTAAAGGAACTGGTAAAACAGCTGCAAAGTACTAAAAAAGATTTGAAAGAAACTGCTCTTCGAACAGCAAATGATAATAGGGTGAAGGCTAATGCTGCAAATGGTATTTTGGCTAAGACTAATGTAAGCAGCCAAACAGCAGATAAGGGTAATTTAAAAATAAACAATAATTCTAATCCGATAGCAGCGGAAAATTATAGTGGCAGCAAAACAAATAAGGAAAATCAACAAGCAGAAAAGAACCAACATATAGAAAAGAATCCTGAAAACAATAATGCCAGAATACTGGAATTATATAAACAGGGAAATTCTATTGTTGAGATATCCAAATTCTTAGGATTAGGTCAAGGTGAAGTGAAATTAGTAATTGACCTGTTTAATAAGAAAAAATAGACTAGTTAAATGAAACCTTGCATTGGATAAAGATTGGAGTTAGAAGCAGCATGAAACTAAAATATTATTTAAGAGGATTGGGAGTAGGTATTTTATTTTCTACTATTATATTATCAATTGCGTTTAAAGCCTCTTCAAAAGAAAAAGCAGATAAGGTCAATTCAAATACTGAGAGTAATACCTCCGGCACAGAAGCAGCAAATGGAGATGACGGAATAAAAGATTTAGAGGATTTATTAGCTCCTTCGGCAGCACCTTCCATAGCCCCAACAGTAACACCTACAGAGAAAGATATAAGTGATAAAGAAACAACAGATACTTCCAGTGAGGCACCATCGGTATCCCCAACAGCTCCCCTGGAAGAGGAAACAGAGGAATCAAATCCGATAGTGGCAGATCAAACTGACGATTTAAAGGAACAAAATGAAGAGTCAAAAGATTACATAATTGTCAGAATTGAAGAAGGTATGACTTCCGAAGAGGTAGCTTCCATATTATATAATTACGGAATCATAGAGGACAAAAATGATTTTAATACTTATATGAAAAAAAACAATTATAGCAGAATTATTAATATAGGTGACTTTAAAATAGCAAAAAATGCAACTTATGAACAAATTACTGATTTAATCGTAGAAAAATAAAATAAACCTTGCAATTGTGTTTTAATTGTGTTAAAATACTTTTCGCATGGTTCACGCGGATGTGGCGGAATGGCAGACGCAGCAGACTCAAAATCTGCCGGGGGCAACCTCGTGAGGGTTCGAGTCCCTCTATCCGCATTAGGATGAAACCTGTCGAAAAAGCTGATATTGCTTTTCGACAGGTTTTTTGTTGTATACCAATACAAATAAACCACTTGCTATGCAAGTGGACCCTATCCGGCTTTAAGCCCTAGATAAAAAACCTCCTATGTTATAATAAGTGTGGGTCCTAAACCGCACTAAACCAACAAAGGAGGTATCCAATTGGATAAGAATACATTATCACATACAACATGGGAATGCAAATATCATATAGTGTTCGCACCAAAGTACAGAAGACAAGTGATATATGGAAATATAAAAGCAGATGTAGCAAATATATTAAGTACACTGTGTAAAAGAAAAGGAGTAGAAATTATAGAAGCAGAGTG
>NZ_FOWD01000038.1 GCF_900115365.1 Anaerocolumna aminovalerica | reverse complement strand
TAATAGAATCATCAAAAGACTGGATTTACATATATAATGATTTAATTTACGAAATTCAAAAATGTCGTTCACAAATCCGTCGTAACCGGAAATATGAACGACAAATGACACGTAACAGAAGAAAATATCACAAAAACTCAAAACCAACTTTATAAGTATATTTAAGTGAATATTTGCAAAAAGCCTATTCTGTTAGGTTTATTTATTATACTCTTTTTTTAAAAAAATGAAAATATAAAATATAAATAATATAATATTTTTCTTGTAGAAATTTGCTATCATCTAAAGTTGACGACATTGAGCGTCCTACTGCAACAAATAGAGTAAAACTTAAGGCATTACTGCAATAAATCTATACATGAAGATGAAGTGGCAGATACTTCCGCCCAGACAGAACAAATGAAAAATCTCATGAGTTCCAAAGTTAGGGTGTTTATTATTGAATATAGGTAATTTTAATGCATAGATTAATCCGCCGATGGTATAGATAATACCACCTGCCAACAGCCATCCGAAAGCGGCAGATGGGAGAGCGCTCATTAATGGTGTAAATGCCAGAACACATGTCCATCCCATGGTAATATATATAACGGAAGAAACCCATTTGGGACAATACACCCAGAAGGCTTTAAGGCAGATACCAAGAATAGCCATGCCCCATATGGCAATAAGTAAGCTAATGCCAACTTTACCTCTTAGAGCGATAATACATATGGGGGTGTAGGTGCCGGCGATTAATATGAAAATCATCATATGATCAAATTTTTTTAAACGTCGGTTAATCTTGTCTGTTAAATCAAAGGTATGATATACTGTACTTGCAGTATATAATAAGATTAAGCTTAGAGCAAAGATGGCCAAGGAGATTACATGTACTTTCTCCGGGGAATCAGAAGCTCTGATTAACAGTGGAAGGGCAGAAAACATAGCCATCAGCATACCGATAAAATGTGTAATTGCACTGCCCGGGTCTTTTAGTTTCTTAATTTTTTGAGACATAAAATCATTCCTTTCTTATTATATAATGTAAAAATATTATGAGCTGTTAGAACTCTAGCTATTCATGCTATATAGTTATTATTTCTCTATATAACGATTGAATAACTTTAAGACGTAGTTTTTAAAACCATATGAAATATAAATCAATACTACACCTTTATAAACTAAATTTCAATAGTAAATTTGGTTTATTTGTGAAAAAGATTTCGATTTTTTTAGACAAATTATGTATGCGGATCTTATATATAGGTTGAATACAGTGTTTACGAGTAGAAAAAGGCTTGGAATAAGCAGACTAAAGTTGAATTTAACAAAGTAAAAAAAGAAAGGAGAGCAGGGACTGTTGTAAAATAAATTGAGATACCAGATTAGTTGATTATAGGTATATTAGGATAGTATCTGATATAAATATTCATTTTGCAGCAGACCTAAAAAGATTTTATGGATATTCAGTTAGGAGATGTTATTAAACTAAAGAAGCAGCATCCTTGCGGAAGCAGTGAATGGGAAGTTTTAAGAATAGGTGCAGATTTTCGTTTAAAGTGTATGGGATGCGGACATCAAATTATGCTACCTAGAAAGCAGGTTGAAAAAAGCATTAGACAGATAACAAAAAAACAAGAATAAATGAAATCAATTTAAACATTATCTAAGTAGTGATTAAATGAATAATAGTCAATTGAAAAATAGTTATAAATGAGGGCTTTTGCAAATTTGTCATTCAGAGTCTGGCAAATATAGTATTGCAAAGGGCCTTTTTTATTTTGATGATTATATGATCTTTTATAGGTACAATAATTGCATTTAACTTGCTCATTGCACAATAATTCCTGCAAGATTAGATTAAATTAAGTGTATAGGTTTATGACGTGAAATCAGGGATTTTCCTAGATTCTGAAAACCATATGAAATAAATACAAATAGTCGTTTTACACTGACAGCCATTGTTTGAGATGCCGTAATTCGGTAACATGTCTGAAATGTTAAAGATAGATCTTCTGAACCGGCAGTTCGCGCGGTGCACAAATGACTGTCCGTTATTAAAAGGCGTTAAAGCGCCGGAATCGAGGTTAATATGTACAAACCACTTAAAATCGGAAATTTAATTGCAAAACTACCTGTCATTCAAGGGGGCATGGGGGTAGGAATCAGCCTGAGTTCCCTGGCAGGAGCCGTGTCAGCTCAAGGCGGTATAGGGGTGATTTCTACAGCCCAAATAGGTTTTACAGAACCGGATTTTGATGTAAATCCGTTAAAAGCTAATTTAAGAATGATTGGAGAACATATAAAAATGGCAAGAAAGCTGGCACCGAAAGGAGTATTGGGTGTCAATATTATGGTGGCTACACAGAATTATGCTTCCTATGTAAAAGAAGCAATAAAAAGCGGAATTGACCTTATTATATCAGGGGCAGGTTTGCCTATGGAACTGCCGTCAATTGCAAAAGAGAGCCAAACCAAGCTGGTGCCTATTGTATCTTCTTTAAAAGCTGCTAATGTTATATTTAAAATGTGGGATAAAAAAGATAATACAGTACCGGATGCCATTATAATAGAAGGTCCGAAAGCGGGAGGACATTTAGGATTTAAACCGGAGGAATTAGAAGATATTAGCCTTCCTGATTACGACAAAGAAATAGAAAAGATCATAGAGCTTACAAAAGGTTACGAAGCAAAATATGAAAAAGAGATTCCGGTTATCATAGCAGGCGGCATTGAAAATAAGGCAGATATGGAACATTACCTGTCCTTAGGAGCAGAAGGTATTCAGGTGGCTACCAAATTCGTTACAACAAAAGAATGCGATGCAGATATAAAATATAAAGAAGCTTATATTAATTGTAAAGAAGAAGACATTATTATAGTAAAAAGTCCGGTAGGGATGCCGGGACGTGCTATCAGGAATAAGTTTATGGAACGTGCAGCATTGGGACGGATTCCGGTCAGAAAATGTCATAATTGTATTATACCATGTAATCCCGCCACTACGCCTTATTGCATTACGGATGCCCTTACTAACGCTGCAAAAGGTAATTTAGATGAAGCATTATTATTCTGTGGTGCCAATGCTTATAAGGAAACAAGAATAAGAACGGTAAAGGAAGTTTTAGCTGATTATTTTGGATAATTTTATAAAAAATAACGAAACTTTAAGAATATGGATAAAAAAATAAAAATTACTTGCATTGCTTGGCAAACTGTGATAAAATTTATACTCGTGATATGTTATACAAAATTTTCCTTGCTCTTTCCAAAGAAAGGGCCAGAGACCAAAAGGAGGTGCAAACAACTATGAACAAATATGAATTAGCCTTAGTTGTAAATGCAAAAATCGAGGATGAAGCCAGAACAGCAACAGTAGATGCCGTTAAAGAACTTATTACTAGATTTGGCGGTACAATTACTAACGTTGATGAATGGGGTAAGAAAAGATTAGCTTACGAAATTCAGAAAATGAAAGAAGGCTTCTATTATTTCATCCAATTCGATGCTGATTCAACATGCCCAGGCGAAGTCGAAGATAGAATTCGTATCATGGAAAATGTTATCAGATTCTTATGCATTAGACAGGACGCATAGTAGAAGGAGGTATTCCTTAATATGAATAAAGTCATTTTAATGGGCCGTCTTACAAGAGACCCGGAAGTTAGATACTCTCAGGGAGAGAATTCTTTAGCAATAGCAAGATTCACATTAGCTGTAGACCGTAGATTTAAAAGACAGGGTGAACAGGACGCTGATTTTATCAGTTGTGTTTCCTTTGGAAAAACTGCAGAATTTGCTGAAAAATATCTGAAACAAGGAACTAAAATTGCCATAACCGGAAGAATTCAAACTGGTAGTTATACCAACAAAGAAGGTCAGAAGGTTTACACAACGGAAGTTGTTGTAGAAGAAACAGAATTTGCAGAAAGCAAGTCCGCTAGTAGTGAATCCGGTTATCAGAATACATCAAGACCAGCTCCAACAGAAGCGATCGGTGATGGATTCATGAATATACCAGATGGTATTGACGAGGAATTACCATTTAATTAAGCATTAGAATAATATATGTAATAATCATCATCGGATAAGGAGGTTAGGTGCAATGGCATTTAATAAAAATGATAGAAACGATAGAGCCGATTCCCCAATGAGAAGAAGAACACCTCGCAGAAGAAAGAAAGTTTGTGTATTCTGCGCAGATAAGAATCATACAGGAATTGACTATAAAGATGTGAATAAATTAAAAAGATATGTATCTGAAAGAGGTAAGATTCTTCCTAGAAGAATTACCGGTAACTGTGCTAAGCATCAAAGAGCTTTAACAGTAGCTATTAAGCGTGCAAGACATATCGCTTTAATGCCTTACACTTTAGATTAAGCCCTTATTTTACTAGGGTTCCTGAGATTGTGGAAGTCGGTTTACACGGCTTGTACACAACTTGTAGAAAAAATGAAATAGCCATTACATGACATGGAGGGGATACCTTATCTGGGTTGTGTAGTGGCTTTTTTTGTTGCGAAGAAATATTAGGATGTGGTAAAGCAACAGACTCTCAAGCGATAGACATAAAAGAATAAGCAAGCTGGTATCATGGTATTACCAAATCATTTATGAAAGGGTAGGATAAAAGGGAAGGGTTGACTGAAGGGTAATTAATGGTAAAATAATAATGGGACAATAAACTGCATTATTAAAACGATCTTTAGTTATTTATCATAGATTCTGCAAATTAGTTACCATTAAAAGCAGAACCTTCCATCCTGCCAGAAATATAAAAGCTTTTAAACATTTGTGTAAATGAAAGGAAGATAATGAAAATGAAACATATATTAATTGATTGTGATACCGGAATTGATGATTCTATTGCAATTTTGTACGCGCTGAAAAGTAAAGGTTTACATGTGGAAGGTTTTACAACTGTATACGGTAATACATCTTCTAGGCAGGCAGCAGAAAATACGCTGCGTTTAATTAAGCTATCCAAATGCGGTTACGAAATACCAGTGGCACTTGGTGCAAATGAGAATCTGGAGGGTGAATATGGCCCCATTCCAACCCATATTCACGGAGACAATGGTATTGGTAATGTAGAATTGCCAAAGTCAGAACAAAAATTACTGGAGGAGAGTGCTCCGGATTTTATTATACGTAAAGCAAATGAACTTCAAGGGGATTTAACTATTGTAGCCTTAGGGCGGTTAACCAATATTGCTTTAGCCTTAGTAAAAGATCCCAGACTGCCTTATAAAGTTAAAAATCTTGTTATAATGGGAGGAACTATAAATAAACCAGGGAATGTAAATCCTTATGCAGAAGCCAATATCTATGGTGATGCAAGGGCAGCAGACATAGTATTCCGTGCAGGTTTCCACATGACAGTGGTGGGTCTTGATGTTACAACAGAAACTTATTTATCAGGACAGGATATCTCTACATTAGAAAAATACTGTGCTGAGGAAAACAGAGATATTGTCGATTTTATTAAATCAGCATTAAAGTTTTATTTTAAGTTTAATTATGATTCAACAGGAATTCAGGATGGATGTGTAGTTCATGATCCCTTAGCAATGCTAATTGCAGAAAATCCATCTATCGGTGAGTATCGTATGATACGTGCTGCTGTGGAATATGAAAGTCAGGAGTTCCGCGGCATGATTAAGACGGACGAAAGATTTATTTCAGATTATTCTCATGACGAAATTCTATATTGCATTAGAGTAGACTCTGAATTGGCAACAAGAAGATTATTATCGGTGTTCTGACAAATATAATATTTATTATAGTAATTCAATAAGGTTCATACCTGATATATGGGACTTCGCACGAATAACCAAGAAGCCGAAATAAAGACGGAGGTTATTCGTGCCGGTGTTCGCCATATAATAGAAATTACATACATTTACTTATTATTTGATGCAGATGCACTTTCGCAAAATTAGCAAATGAATCTTCTTCTTGTTTTAGAGTAAAATCTGCATACTCTAAAACCGCCTGTGCACTTGGTTTTATACTAGAAGATGTACTGCTTTCAATCATAATAAAGCAGGCAGGCTCTGCTACAAGACGTGCACTGTTAGATTCACAGATAACCAGAGTGTCTTTTGGTACCAATTTCAATGCTTCTTCTAATGCTTCCCTTATATTTTCTTTAAAAGCACGGATAAGATAAACATGCCTGGCTCCTGCTTTTTTTAATAACATAGTATCTTTTGTACCTTCGCCAACTTCCTCTGTTATATCAAAGCATTCTTTTAACCCTTTGCATATACCGCATCCTTTACCCCCTCTGGGACATATATCCCCTTTATCATGTACGGTAATTAGTTTGAATGCGATAATAGGCATTTTATCTTTGTATTCATCAATAATCCGGAGAGCAAGTGTTGTTTTTCCACTATTACGACCTGTTGCTCCAATTAGTATCATCTGTTTTGCTTGCAGAAGATCTGCTTTCTCTGTATTCATATATGGCTCCAATCTTTCAGTAAGTATGTAAAATGTGAAGGAAAATAGTCTTCACCTATTTTAGAATACCGCTAAGCGGTTCATGTTTATAAGCATGAAGAAAAAGATATTATTCGCAAATTATTTGACCTCATAGGGATATCCTGTTAGGAGGGGATTGATAAATAATTTTCAATCTTAAGACTTTTTAGTCTATTAAAATTGTATATATTATAGCATTTACAGGATTAAGATACAATATGGATGAAAGGATAATAGACTGATAATTACCATAAAGGCCTTAAATACTTAAAAATATATGATATAAGGCCATTTTTTTATAAGAAATCAAGAAAGAAACCAGTTCATATAACTAGAAAGAAACTGATAAATGTTTAACAAATAATCTTTACATGTACGGTACAATTTGGTATCATTTTAAAGAGAGATTTTCTTAATAAATGGATTTTTACAAATTAGACGGTGGCAGATAACTTTGCTAAATCATGACAAAATGTATAGGAGATGAGATTATGCGTAGAAGAAGATATGGTCAAGGTATTGCTTTAGGTGCAATGTGTGTTTTATCCTTGGGGATAATTTTTAGCATGAGAACAATTAAAGATCAGGCAGTTGTTGCTGCCAGCGGCACACCGGTAGATATAACCGGAATGAGTGGGGATACATATCAGGTGAAAGAATTGCATACATTGGAGGACGGAAGTTATGTGGTGTATGGAACAGCCAAAGGATTTGCAAGTGATATAGAAACAGCAGTAACCTTTGATAAGACCGGAGAAAATATTTTATCTTTAGAAATTGTATCACAGGGAGAGACAGATGGTATAGGCAGCAAAGTAACAGAAGATGCATTTTTAAGCCAGTTCCATGATATTACTGCACCTATTAAAGTTGCAGATTTAGAAGTGGTATCACCAACTACCGGAAAGGTAAATACATCAGGAGAAGCTGCTGCAACAACAGAATTAGCTGGTGAAGATTATAGTTCATCAGAATGGAATCCAGGGGATACTTCACCGGAAGCTAATGCAATGCGTACTTTATATGCGGCAGGTTTGCTGGCAAGTTCTAAAAATGGTGAAAAGCTATCCACACCCCTTACAGATTTATCACCGGAGGATCAGGCAAAGGCTAAACTGCAAAAAGCTAATCTATTGGTGAGTGGAAGTGAAGAAGAACCGGCAGGAGAGCCAGTAAATGTCACTGATATGGATGCTATATCAGGTGCAACTGTTTCTTCAAAAGCTGTTGCTGTTACAATTAATAATGGGTATTTCTTTTTAAAGGAAGCAGTATTAAATAAGTGATGTTTCTTATGTAAAAAGTGAGACTGTCATAGGCAGGGCTTGTTCATAATATATTAAGAAGTGGTTTAGTTGTCATATAGATGGAACATTCTCCTATAAGATAACGAAGGAGATTAAAATAGAAAGCATAGTTTGCAGCCATGTGTAATCCCAAGAAAGACCTACTTGGAATTGATGAACGCTAACTTATGAGACGGGAGGGTTTACTTTTGCAAAATATCTATTTTAAAACTAATGGTGAACCTATATGGATTGATACTTACGAAATGCCATATTGAAAGAAGAATGGTGTAATAGGTTTAAAATATAGTTTTATATATAAAAACCGTGGTGCATACCAAGTGCATCATGGTTTTTTTAAAAGTAGTGGGAAAAGCAACTACTCTTCAAATTTTTTTAGTACTTTTAAATATGCTATATTAAAAACAGAATGGTGTAAATGATTTAAAATAAACTCATAAATAAAAACCATGGTGCATACCCAATGCATCATGGTTTTGTCTTTAAGAAGCAGATTTCTATTATCCACTTATAGTAGATAATCTGTTTTATATTATAAAAGTGTCCCCTTCATTATTATGTATGGCTTTCGCTCATAACTCGCTTTTTCTTTTTGCTTTTATCTACAATTGTGCATATTAATATACTTAATTCTAATAAGATTGTCATAGGAACACCCAGCATTATTTGCGTTACCACATCTGGTGGTGTAATAATTGCGGCAATGATAAATATAATTAATATTAATACACCATGGCTTTTCTTCAAAAAGGCAGGTTTTAAAATGCCGAGTAGTGATAATAAGAATGCAACTACAGGTAATTCAAATACGACTCCAAAGCATAACAACATTGTATTACAAAAAGAAATAAAGCTTCTGATTGATACAGCTGCAGTTACGGTCTCCAAACTTATTCTCATAAAAAAGTCTAAGGTGATGGGAAGCGCAACATAATAGCAAAACAACACGCCGCCAATAAAGAAAAAGAATCCAAAAAACAGGGATAAAAGGACGTATAGTTTTTCTTTTTTATAAAGCCCGGCGGATACAAACATCCAAATCTGTAAAATAGTTATGGGGGAACATATGACAATAGCACAGGTTATTGCTAATTCTATACATGCCATAAAATTCTCAGAGGGTGATAGATATACGAACTGCATCCCAGGGTTTAAATTTAAAATATATTGTATCAGAGTTTTCATAAATTGATAACAGACCAATGCTGCACCAATATTTACAACCAAAATGATGATTAACCTTTTCCTAAGTGCAGCCAGATGTTCCACCAGTTTATTGGTCTTTTTCGTCGAATCCATATCTGCCACCTTAAGCGTTTTTGTCGTCTTCTATAGTATCTTCTGTTATGCTATTTAGCTCCTTTTTTACCTGAGAACTTCCCTTCTTAAATTCTTGAATCGCTTCTCCCAAAGAACGCCCAACTTGTGGAAGTTTACTAGGCCCAAAAACAACCAAAGCAATACAAAGGATTAGAATTAATTCAAAAGGTCCAATTCTTCCAAACATAATAACTACCTCATTTCCAATTATTTATTAAATCAGTTTCTAAGTTCTACCTCATTATACATTAGATATATTTCAAAATCAATAAATATTTGTCCAAAATGTTAAAAAAATAACGAAAGTATATTGACTAACTACATGATGCCGATATACAATAAAGGAGTTAGAGATATTGCACAGGGCCTGAACTTTTCAGTGGTTTAGGGGATAAAGTTCAATGCAATAGGAAAGAGACATAAAGGAAAAAAATTACTAGAATGGAGGATTTTTTATGTCTAATGACGTGAAGACGAGCTTTTTTGACAAACAAATGACAAGAAGGCAGTTCTTAAAAATTTCAGGGAAAAGCATAGCAGGACTCACTGTTTCTGCAACAATGCTTTCCTTATTCGGTTGCTCACAACGGGAAATTGAAAATGAACAGGTAGCAACCTGGGCGCTTCCACAAGGCTTATTAGTAGTAAATACTGCAAAGTGTACCGGATGTGAAAGATGTGAACATAACTGTACATTAGTAAACGATGGGGAGATTTCTACTTATGTTTCAAGAGTTAAAGTAAGCCGTAACCTACATATTCATGGAAAAGAAGGTATGTATAATAGCAGTTTTACATATTATCCGGATACCTGCCGTCAATGTAAGGACCCTGCATGTGGTAATGCATGTCCACAAAAAGCTATCATTGCCAATGGCCAGGGGACAAGGGTGGTAGATGAATCGAAATGTGTTGGTTGCGGAGCTTGTGTAGAAGCCTGTCCATGGCATATGCCAGCCGTGAATCCGGAAACAAACAAATCAAGCAAATGTATTGCATGTGGTGCTTGTGCAGCGGGATGTCCTAGTGGTGCTTTAGCTATTATTCCTTGGGATGAAGTAACTGCAGCTGCTCAAGCTATTGTATAAGGAGGGATAAATTATGGCAACATACGGATGGGCTGGAAAAATTCTTCGTGTTAACTTAACAACAGGAAAGATTACAACAGAAGATTCAACAAGATTTCAGGATTATATTGGTGGTATGGGTATGGGTTATCGTATTATATACGAAGAAGTACCTTTAGAAACAAAACCATATGATGAAGCATCAAAATTTGTTATGGGAGTAGGACCGTTAACCGGTTCAAGTGTACCATGTTCAGGAAGAATGAATATTTCTTTCTTATCTCCATGGTCAAAAGGTAACTCTATTATAGATGCCCATATGGGTGGACATATTGGGCCTCGTGTTAAATTTGCAGGTTATGACGCTATTGTAGTGGAGGGTAAATCTTCATCTCCAGTATATCTTAAGATAGATGATGATAAAGTAACCTTAGAAGATGCATCCCATATCTGGGGAAAAGGTACCTTTGATGCTAATAGGATTATGACGGAAGAGAATGGCCGGGAGTTTGAAACAGCAGCAATAGGACCAGCAGGCGAAAATTTAGTTAATTATTCAACCTTGAATACTTCCTTTGGTAACTCAGGAGGCGGCGGTATCGGTGCTGTTATGGGAAGTAAGAAGTTAAAAGGTATCGCAGTGCGTGGTACCGGCTCTGTTAAAGTTGCAGATCCCCAAAAAGTCATGGAATTAAATAATTACATGTTAAAAGACCTGATTGGCGCTAACAACAATCATAATGTTCCTGCAGTTCCTCAAAGCTGGGCAGAGTATTCTGCGGTAGGCGGAAAGAACCGTTGGTCAGGTGGTCCTGGCCGTCAGTGGAAGAAAGCAGAAGGCGGTCCTATTGACATGGGAGAACAACCATGCGGTGATATTAATAAGATAGCATACCGTACTTTAAAAGGTGTATTTGACCATGGTGAAGTCGCATCAAATTACATAATAAAGCAAGGCGGATGTACCTCTTGTCCAATTCGTTGTTACACCCAATATGAAATGGATCCTCTTGCAGATTTTGATCTTCCGGTTCATGTATCTAATACTTGTGTTCCTATCCTTTATGGATTTATGTTCTACCCAAGCGGAGTTAAGGATTTTGAATATGAAGGAGATGCAAGCCTTGTTATGAGCGGTGCAACTTCACATGCACTGGATGATATGGGATTATGGTGTAATTATGCCAACCTTTATAGAGATTTTAACTGGTTATTTGTATCCGGCAAGGCAAAAGAAGTGCTTCCTAAAGAAGAATATGACAGCCTTCCTTGGGAATGGGAAAAGAGCGGTGATCCTCGCTGGGCAATAGAAATTATTCGTCGTATTGCTTATAAGGAAGGTGAACTTGCAACCTTAGGAGAAGGTACTCTTGCCATGGTTGAAAAATGGAAACTTGGAAAAGAATACTTTGACAAGATTGATTCAAATAATACCAATATTACATATAACGGTTATCCAAAACATCATGCAAATGAAGATTCCGGACAAATTGGTTTACTATTCAACTTAATGTATAATCGTGACTGTATGATTCATCATTTAACTAATGTTGAAAATTCCGGTGCCCCTTACGAAGTATCGAAAGCAACTATGGAAGGTTTCTTTGGTAAAGGCTGCTACGATAATAAGAAGGCTTATACACCTATGAACCGAAACAAAGCCAAAGTAGCTAAATGGGCATTTAACGGAAAACAATTCCACGATAGTGCTACTGTGTGTAACTGGATGTGGCCAATGACACAATCACCTTCAAGAGAGAGAAATTACGTTGGTGACTTAAATCTGGAAGCTGATTTTATGTCAGCCGTAACCGGTGTAAACTATACGAGAGAAAGCCTTGAATTTGCATCAGAACGTATATCTCAAATGCTTCGTGTTATGACAGCAATATCCTTTAATATTGCATTTGGGGACACTAGTTTACGTAATACACATGATGCGATTCCTAATTGGGTATTTGAGCAAGATCCTGATTTCAAAGCATTTGAAGAGGGTACTTATAAAATGGACCGTGACGATATGGAACTTGCCAAGGACTATTTCTATGAAGAAATGGGCTGGGATGTTAAGACCGGTATTCCTACAAGAAAAACCCTTGAGAAATTTGGCTTAGGAGATATGGCAGACGATCTGGAAGCCAGAGGAATTCTCCCAAGATAATAAGGAAAATCATATAAACTTAGTTCAATAATTTATTTATAGTGCAGCCCTGATAAAAGCTGGCATAGAAAGAGGATATAACATGTTATTTGGAAGAAAGAAACCGGGTTTTGTAAAGATTGAAGAAAGCGATAAAGATGCAAATAATATTTCAGAAGAAACAATTCAGGAAACAACGGAGAATAAAACCTCAGTAAATGATAGTGATTTAAATTCTAAAACAGGAAACGAAGCGGAAGATTCAAATAAAACTTCAGAAAAGCCTGATTTACTTGAATTCCTTTCATCCTTGCCTGATGTAGAAGATGAATTTGCAGATCTTGTTGAGCCTGAAGACCAAAACGAGGCTGAAAATGAAGAAATGACAGAAGCAATGAAGTTGGCAGATTATATACGTCTTCGTTCAGCTGCCGGTAATTTAACCAAATATGCTTCTTTAAAAAAAGAGATAGAAGAGGTGGATCAAATTCTTATGGAAATAAAGAAGGATGAAGCCTGCGAAGACATTGTATATAAGGAAGGTCAGAATGATAAATACTATTATTCTAAGTTGAATATGAGCGATAATTATGCTATGATATCATCATTAGTAGAAGACAAAGATTTGGTCACCACCATAGTGAATATGGTACGATTTAATAGTAAGACATATCCGGCACCAACTCCTGTAACCTACTTTGAAAAACATCCTTATTATGCAACCAGGCCCCAGATAGAAAGGGCTTATACTGTTCTTTCCGGTAAAGAAGAAAATAGTGATATAGAACGATTTACGAATAACAAAAATGTTGATTTTCTATTCTCTACGAAATTCATGACACCAAAGTATGCCAAGGCCTTAGCACATGAGGATGATTTCATAGACTAATTATTAACCAATACAATTTAATAATAAGCTCCGAGCAAAAGCATCTAAGGAGAATTCTAGGATGCTTCGCCAAAGCAATGGATTTGCTTTTGGGTTGAAGTGGAAACGCCTCAGCCTTCCGTGTTTGAAAAGGAGTATTTAGATAGAGGCTGCTGGAGCAGACTCTAGTCTTCATACTGCCTTTTCCGAAAGAGAGAAGGCAGTTTTTTGTTAATAAAATCAGTATTCAACCTTAGAAGCTAAGATCAGTAAATCTTTGCGTTTTGGTCTGTCCGGGAAAGGAAGGTAACATAATGAAATTAATCAATACCCTAGATGCAGTGGGTCATGTACTATGTCATGATATTACAAGAATCGTAAAAGATGTAGAAAAAGGTGTGGCATTTCACAAAGGCCATGTAGTAAAAGAAGAGGATATACCGGTTTTATTATCCATAGGCAAGGAACATCTTTATGTATGGGAAAAAGATAGTAACTTATTACATGAAGATGAAGCAGCAGAAATTTTATATGATGTTTGTAAAAATGAAAATATGACCCGTTCGGAAACGAAAGAAGGAAAAATTGAGCTGTTTGCCGGATGTGACGGATTATTTGTAGTTGATGTGGATAGACTGGAAGCCATTAATTCCATGGATAATATGATGATAGCAACCAGGCATACCAATTATCCAGTTAAAAAAGGAGATAAATTAGCGGGAACCAGAATTATTCCCTTAGTTATAGAAAAAGAAAAAATGGATGAGGTTAAGGAAGTTGCAGGACCGGAACCTTTGTTAAAACTGCTGCCATATCCAAAGAGAAAGGCAGGCATTGTAACTACTGGAAGTGAAGTGTTTTATGGACGTATCAAAGATACCTTTACCCCTGTTGTGGTAAACAAATTATCCCAATATAATATAGAGGCTGTGGAGCATGTTACAGTTAATGATGAAATGGATAACATTGTAAAGGCAATTAAAGAATTAAAGGAAAAAGGTGTGGACTTGATTGTTTGTACCGGTGGAATGAGCGTAGACCCTGACGACCGTACCCCTGGTGCTATCAAGGCAAGTGGAGCCGGCATTATTTCCTATGGTGCACCGGTATTGCCGGGAGCAATGTTTTTAATGGGATACTTTGAAGACGGAACCCCGATTATGGGACTGCCGGGATGTGTTATGTATGCAAAAGCAACAATCTTTGACTTGGTACTTCCAAGAGTTGCAGCAGGTTTAAAAATAGAGAAAAAGGATTTGGTAAAATTGGGACATGGCGGACTGTGCCTTGGCTGTAAAGTCTGTACCTTCCCAGAATGCGGCTTCGGGAAAGGCGTGTAAAAATGGAACAAATAGGAATAGAATTGGAACAAGCAGTAGAAATCATATTAAGCAGCGGAAGGAAGATGAAGAGAACCCAGTTTGTTTTTACCAAAGAGGCAAACGGGAGAATTTTGGCAGAAGATATATATGCTCCCTTTGACAATCCTCCTTTTCATCGTTCTCCCTTAGATGGTTTTGCCCTTCGTTCCAAAGACCTGGAGGGGGCTTCTAAGGAAATACCTAAGTCCATTCAGGTTATTGATACTGTTTATGCAGGGGGCTGCTGTAACCAGACTGTAAATCAAGGTGAAGCTGTTCGGATTATGACAGGAGCACCGATACCTGAGGGGGCAGACTGTGTTATACGGCTGGAGGATATAAAAGAAGGATTTAATGAGGAGAATACCCTTATATTAGTTGACAGGGAATTAAAGCGTTATGATAATTTCTGCTTTAAAGGGGAAGATGTAAAGAAAGGCACTCTGCTTTTGCAAAAGGGCGTAAAATTAACCTATATCGAGCAGGGAATTCTATCTTCTTTAGGTATTGAGCAGGTAGAAGTATATGATAAATTAAGAGCGGTGGTATTTGCAACCGGAGATGAACTGGTAGAGCCGGGGACAGAATTAAAGCCGGGAAAAATATATGACTCCAATCTGCTCATGTTATATGCCAGACTTTGTGAGTTTGGAATAGCACCTGTTATAGCAAAACATCTTTCTGATGAACCGGGGGAAGTTGCCAGAGCTATAGAAGAGAGCTGTCAAAAGGCCGACCTTGTTATAACTACAGGAGGGGTATCTGTAGGCGATAAGGATATATTCCATGAAGTATTACCCATTCTTGAGGCAGAAAGGCTTTTTTGGAAAGTGAATCTAAAGCCGGGAACTCCGGCAATGTTTGCTGTATATAAAGGAATACCTATGTTTCATTTGTCCGGTAATCCATTTGCAGCAGCCACTACTTTTGAACTGTTAGTAAGGCCGTATATTGCTATGGCAGGCAGGGATGAATCTTTATGCACAAATAGAAAAAAAGCTGTGCTGGAGGATGATTTCATAAAGGTAAGTAATGGCCGAAGATTTATACGTGGAAAAGTGGAAGACGGAAAAGTATCCATACCTCCTGCCACACAACATTCTTCCGGTATGCTGGCATCTATGGCAGGCTGTAATTGCCTGATCGACATACCTGCAGGCAGCATGGAATTACATAAGGGCAGTGTGGTTGAGATTCTTTTATTATAAGATAAACCTCTAATAATTCCCAAAACAAGGAGTGTCTATGGAGAATAAATTAAACCATTTTGATGATGATGGCAATGCAGTAATGGTTGACGTATCAGGTAAGCAGGATACCTCCAGAACTGCCATAGCAAAAGGCAAAATTCTGGTGAACGATGCTGTAATGAATGCCATTGTGAATAAAGAAGTTAAGAAAGGGGATGTGCTTGGAGTAGCAAGGGTGGCAGGAATTATGGCTGTCAAACGGACTTGGGAGCTGATTCCTATGTGTCATCCCCTAATGATACAAAAATGCAGCATTGACTTTGAAGTAGATCAGAAAAACAATACCATTACTGCAATAAGCACTGTTAAAGTAGAAGGAAAAACAGGAGTTGAAATGGAAGCACTAACTGGTGTTAATATTGCTCTGCTGACTATATATGATATGTGTAAAGCCATTGATAAATCAATGGAAATGACGGAAATACATCTGGTTCAGAAAACCGGAGGCAAAAGCGGAACTTTTATTAATAAATCAGAATAATGGAAACTAATATTGGGATCAAAATCGAAAAAGGAAGTTAGATGCTTTGAGTAAAGGGAAGGAGGCGATTAAGTGGTAGATAATTATAACAGAGTCATTGATTATATTCGTATATCTATTACCGACAGATGTAATCTAAGATGTATTTATTGCATGCCAAAAGAAGGTATGGAATTCATACCCCATGAAAATATATTAACTTATGAAGAAATTATTCGTCTCTGTAAGTGTTTTGCCGCTCTAGGTATGAGCAAAGTAAAGTTAACAGGCGGTGAACCGTTGGTTCGGAAAAATCTGCCCTATTTAGTTAAGGAGATTAAGAGTATCAGCGGCATACAAAACGTTACCCTTACTACCAATGGTATCTTACTTTCAGACCAAATAGAAGATTTAGCAAAGGCAGGTATTGACGCGGTAAATATCAGCCTTGATACCTTAGATCCGGATGAATTTGAACAACTGACCCGATTCCGTAAATTAGATCAGGTTTTGGAAGGAATCAAAGAAACACTAAAATATAATATTGCAGTGAAAATAAATTGTGTTCCGTTAAGAGAAGATTATAATAACAATAACATATTATCCATGGTTTCTCTTGCAAAAAATCAGAAGCTTCATGTTAGGTTTATTGAAGTTATGCCAATCGGGCTGGGTAAGGATTTAAAGGGAGTGACGGAAGAGGACATCAAAGAAATCATTGAAAAAGAGTATGGAACTCTAACGCCCTATAAAGCTTCTCTGGGAAATGGCCCTTGTCATTATTACAGCTTAGAAGGATTTCAAGGTAAAATTGGATTTATCAGTGCAGTAACTCATCAATTCTGTGATTCCTGCAATCGTGTCCGCCTTACGTCAGAAGGATATTTAAAAAATTGCCTCCAATATGCAAATGGTATCGATATAAAATCCTTAATGCGGCAGGGAATTAATGATGAGGCGCTGTCAGAAGTTATTAGGGAAGCTATTTCCCATAAACCTAAGGAACATCATTTTAAAGCAATAATAAATAAAGAAAAAGAAGTTAATCATTTATCTCACATCCAAGAGGATGGGGAGCAAATTACGGCGGAGGAACTGGAAAGCCGAAGGATGTCTCAAATAGGCGGATAAATAGTAAACAAAAGGCGTTAAAGGTCCGGAATTGAGGTAGCAATTTGTGTTGGAGCACAAGTCACTTTCATTATTATAGTGGTGCTAAAGCACCGGAATCGAGGTTAATATGGGAAAAGTTATAGCGGTTTGTATCAGTGAAAAAAAAGGTACTCAAAAAGTAAATGTCCATAGCGGAACATTTATTGAAAACTATGGAATAGAAAAGGATGCCCATGCAGGTAACTGGCATAGACAGGTTAGTCTCATATCAAAGGATAAAATAGATGCATTTAATCAGCGTGGAGCTGAAGTGGAAGATGGTGCATTTGGAGAAAATCTGATTGTAGAAGGATTTGATTTTAAGAACCTTCCTATAGGGACGGTATTTCAATGTAATGATGTGATTCTGGAGATGACCCAAATTGGTAAAGAGTGCCATTCTCACTGTGAGATTTATAAAAGAGTTGGAGATTGTATTATGCCCAGAGAAGGAGTGTTTGCAGTAGTAAAACAAGGAGGAACTATTTCGGAAGGAGATGAAATGGTTATTCTTTCTGAAGGGGGAAGGGGAAAATGATTCGAGTTGGTATCATAACAGCCAGTGACAAGGGTTCTGCCGGACAACGTGTGGATACCAGCGGTGACGTTATACGGGAGATTATAGAAAAACAAGGCTGGCAAGTGACAGAATATGAAATATTGCCGGACGAACAGCAAAAGCTGGAACAAAAGATGATGGACTGGTGTGATAATTATAAAGTGGATTTATTGCTTACAACCGGAGGTACCGGATTCTCTAACAGGGATGTTACTCCGGAGGCCACTTACGCTGTAGCGGAACGGCTGGTTCCCGGTATAGGAGAGGCTATGCGTTATTATAGCCTTCAGATTACAAAGCGAGCCATGTTAAGCCGTGGTATTGCAGCTATTCGTAAAGGCACCTTGATTATCAATCTTCCCGGAAGTCCTAAAGGAGTAAAAGAAAATCTGGAAGTTATTATAGACGGATTAGGGCATGGACTGGATATTTTAAAAGGCGAAGCATCCGAGTGTGGTCAGCCGGTACATCTGAAATAATCAATAAAGAATTTGAAGGCGAAGTAACCCTTTCCGGTGAGAGGAACTTCGTCTTATTTATTGTAAAAATGAGGATATTTACCCCTTCGGCAAAAAATACTTTAATTTAGGTGATATAAATGGTATAATGTACATCACAATAAATGTTTAAATGGGGTAATAGGTCATTTTATCCCTAAAATAAATAAAGAGCCGTAATCGGAATGCCCGTTGGCTGGGATACTGTTTACCGTATATTTGTTATAAATTTCAGGAATAAGTCCCCATGTATCTATAAGATACATAGAAAAGAGGTAGTATGAGAAAAAGGATAAACGTAAAAGGAGCATTAAGGATATATTTAAGTTGGCCAATTATATTATCACTATTATTGATATTAATGAATATCGCTATATATATGGTGAATAGTGACGCTGGTATACTAATGCTTGGTTTTTTGCTTTTCTATATTGCCATTGCTGTTGTATTATTGCTGAAGAGGTCTACAATAACAGGTGAACTGGTTCGCTTTGCCGCAGACTATGGACAGGTACAAAAACAATTATTAAAAGAAATGGCGTTTCCATATGCAATTTTAGATAATGAAGGCAAGATGCTCTGGGGTAATGATGAATTTCAGGATATTCTAGGGAATCAGAAGTTAGCTCAAAAGCCAATATCTTCTATATTTCCGGAGATAAAAGATTCCATGCTGCCCAAGAATATGCAAGATCAAACCATAAAGATAGTAAGAAATGAAAAAACTTATAATGCTATATTAAGAAGAATTGTTGCTCCTGATTTTACAGAAGACGAAAGTTGGGTCTTTCAGGATGAAGATTCCGTATTAAATGAAACGAATAGTTTAATTGCGATTTATCTTTATGATGAAACTGAAATCACTAATTTAACAAGAGAAAAAACAGAACAGAAGATGATAATCGGCTTACTTTATATTGATAATTATGAAGAAGCATTAGAAAGCATAGATGAAGTAAGGCGTTCCTTATTAATTGCATTAATTGACCGTAAAATCAACAAATATATGCAGGGCATGGATGCTATTATTAAGAAATTGGAAAAAGACAAATACATTTTCATGTTTAAGCAAAAATATTTAGCCCAGTTACAAGCAAATAAATTCAATTTATTAGATGAAGTTCGTGCTGTTAACATAGGTAATGAAATGTCCGTAACTATCAGTATGGGATTGGGCGTAAATGCAGAATCCTATCTTACCAGCTATGAATATGCCCGTGCTGCCATGGACCTGGCACTGGGAAGAGGCGGAGATCAGGCAGTTATTAAGGATAAAGAAAGACTTCTATACTATGGAGGCAAGAGTGTTCAGGTTGAAAAGAATACCAGAGTAAAAGCAAGAGTAAAGGCTCATGCCTTGAAAGAATTCATAGAGGGTAAAGACAAGGTCGTAATTATGGGACATTCTATTGCGGATGTGGACTCATTTGGAGCAGCTATAGGTGTTTTCCGGATTGCGAAGACACTGAATAAGAAAGCACATATTGTAATTAATGAAGTAACCACTTCTGTAAGGCCTATCATGAAACGTTTTATCAATAATCCGGATTATGATGAAGATTTGTTTGTAAAAAGCGATCAGGCACTTCAAATTGTGGATAACAATACCTTATTGGTAATCGTAGACGTGAACAGACCAAGCTATACAGAATGTCAGGAACTGTTAGAGCTGACAAAAACAGTAGTTATTTTAGACCATCACCGCCAGTCTGGTGAAAATGTTGAAAATGCGGCATTGTCTTATATAGAACCATATGCTTCTTCCTCCTGTGAACTGGTAGCGGAAGTTTTACAGTATATAGGAGAAGGACTAAAGCTAAGACAGGCGGAAGCAGATGCCATGTATGCAGGTATTATGATAGATACCAATAACTTCTTAACCAAAACAGGTGTAAGAACCTTTGAAGCAGCCGCATATTTAAGAAGAAACGGTGCCGATGTAACACGTATCCGTAAATCCTTCCGTAGTGATATGGATGAATACAAAACAAAAGCAGAGGCCATTACCGCCACTGAAATATATTTGGATCATTATGCAATCACAATATGTACCAGTGAGGGAATTAATAGTCCTACCATACTGGCTGCCCAAGTTGCAAATGAACTGTTAAATATAACAAATGTTAGAGCTTCATTTGTTTTTACAGATTTTAATGGTAAGATATATGTAAGTGCCAGATCCATTGATGAGGTAAATGTCCAGGTTATTATGGAAAAACTGGGCGGCGGAGGACATATGAGTGTTGCCGGTGCTCAATTTACAGATTGTACCTTAGAAGATGCCATTCATAATGTAAAGACTACATTGGCTACCATGAGCAAAGATGGGGATTTATAATAGACGGACTAAGCCAATTCCTATAACCATTAGACCCTTGAAATCTGGTTATATATATGGTATTCGTACTGGGGTAGATTATAAGAAAAATAATGATATATTAAACAATGTTAATTTGATAGAATTTTATAATAAAGGAGATTTGACATATGCAGATTATATTAACACAAGACGTAAAATCATTAGGTAAAAAAGGTGACTTAGTAAATGTAAGCGATGGATATGCCAGAAACTTTATCCTGCCAAAGAAATTAGGTTTAGAAGCAACTCCAAAGAACCTTAATGATCTTAAATTACAAAAAGCAGCAGAAGAAAAGAGACAAAAAGAAATATTAGATGAAGCAAAAGCTTTAGCAAAGGAAATAGAAAGCATTACAATGAACATGTACATTAAAGCCGGGGAAGGCGGAAGAACCTTTGGTTCCATATCCACCAAAGAAATTGCCGGTACTTTAAAAGAACAACATGGCTTTGATATTGATAAGAAGAAATTACAGTTACCTGAACCAATTAAAACAATTGGTACTCATACAGTGGCGGTAAAACTGCATCCACAGGTAACAGCAGAATTAAAAGTAAAAGTAGACGAGCAATAAAAGCACTAGTTGGACTTAGGAGGAAAGGGAAATGGATGAGGCATTTATAAAAAAAGTTCTTCCCCACAGCTCAGAAGCAGAACAATCCGTCATTGGCTCTATGATTATGGACAAAGATGCCATTGTAACAGCTTCTGAAATGGTAACAGGGGATGACTTTTATGAGCAAAGATATAGTGTTTTATTTGATGCTATGATTGAGCTCTTTAATGAGGGTAAGCCGGTTGATTTAATTACTCTTTCCAATAAATTAAAAGAAAAAGATGTTCCGCCGGAGATATGCAGCCTGGAATTTATCAGAGACTTAATAACGGCTGTACCTACATCAGCAAATGTTCGGCATTATGCAACCATTGTGAAGGAAAAATCCATATTAAGACAGCTTATAAAAGTAACAGAAGGAATTACCAATCAATGTTACTTAGATAAAGATAAAGTAGAAACCATAATGGAGGAAACGGAGAAAAAAGTATTTGATATTTTACAAAAACGAAACTCCGGTGACTTTGTAAGTATAAAAGATATCGTCTTTCAATCTTTGGAAAGTATTGAGTCAGCGGCAAAGAACAAAGGAAGTGTTACCGGTGTTGCCACGGGCTTTTATGATTTGGATTATAAAACTGCTGGCTTACAGCCTTCCGATTTAATACTGATAGCTGCCAGACCATCTATGGGAAAAACAGCATTTGTATTGAATATAGCAGAGTATGTAGCCTTACGAAGTAATGTTACAACTGCTATATTTAGTTTGGAAATGTCAAAGGATCAGTTAGTAAAGCGTATACTATCCATGCATTCAAAAGTAGATTCCCAGGCAATTCGAAGCGGTGACTTATCGGATGAAGACTGGCTGAAATTAGTAGAAAGTGCAAGAACAATCGGTAATTCAAATCTTATTATTGATGATACATCCAGTATATCTATTAGCGAACTTCGCTCCAAATGCAGAAAGTTCAAGCTAGAACATAATCTTGGTCTGGTTATCATTGACTACTTACAGTTAATGTCCGGCAGTAAAAAATCCGAATCAAGACAACAGGAAATTTCAGAAATCTCTCGTTCCTTGAAAGCATTAGCAAGGGAAATCAATGCTCCGGTTGTGGCATTGTCTCAGTTAAGCCGTGCAGTTGAGCAAAGGCCGGATAAACGTCCCATGCTTTCTGACCTTCGTGAATCCGGTGCCATAGAGCAGGATGCCGACGTTGTTATGTTTATTTATCGGGATGATTATTATAATCACGATTCGGAAGATGCGGGAATATCGGAAATTATCATAGGTAAACAAAGAAACGGTCCTACGGGAACGGTTAAGTTGGCTTGGTTGTCACAGTATACGAAATTTGCGAATTTGGAGAGGCAGAATAATTAAAATGAAATAGGACGCTTTGCCCGATAGAGGTTATAGAGACCTTAGAGAGTAGGATATGGTATATATTTCTTGTTCCATAGAGAAATTCGATGGTTCTAATACGATAGTAATCGCTGAGAGCATATTTAAAAATTGCGAACTCGCCGGGTTGTACCCGGCTCAAACATCACAATTTTTAAATATTGGCGCGATTTCTATCGTATAAGAACCATAGCGAATTTCTCAAAGTCACAAGAAATATATACCATGTCCTACTCTCTAAGGTCAATTTAGGTTGTGGGGGCAAAGCTGTGTATGGAATTATTCTTTTGCCTTTTTTGGGCTGACAATAATATACCCTGAATAATAAGAATTTTTGAGTTAAAAATTTTAATTGGCACTATTATCGTATTGCTTTTATGAAACAAAAAAGGTATGAGATAAACCACATACCTTACCTAGTTTGAATTTTTATTGATAATACTTGTTGATATATTAAGGATTATAAGTTAACTTTTATTAAATAAATTATTATTTACTTATTATTTTTTTCTTCTTATTAAATAAAATTGTATAAATAACAATACCTACTAATGGCGGAGGTAGTATTTTTTTATAACTAGGTTTTTTTTCTATAAAAATTTTACAATTTTCAAAGTTTATTTTACTATCATAATTAACGAATCCGTATGAAGAAAATAATATAATAGAATTGGAATCAGAAGACTTTACACTTGATGTAAATTTATCATACATATAAAGATCAAATAAAGGATGCTTTTTAAATGTTATCATAAAAGTTATAGGTTGTTCATTAGTAATAATCTGTCCGCCAAAAACTTTTAAAAGACCTTCCTGAGAACTTTGTACAATCTTTATTGATTCATTACCACTCAATCGATTATTACCAACAAAATTTTTATTTGTTTTTATTTTTTCTTTTATAATACTTGTTACCTCATTTTCTAATTCATTACCTATAATTTTAAATTTTAAATGAAATAAATATGCTCCTATAATAAAAGCAAGTAATACTATAATAAAGCAAATATTTTTCGTTAACTTTTTCTTCAAATTATTACCCCCTCTATATCTTTTATAAAACAAAGTATTTTGTTTTATAAAACTAATTGTTGAAATATAGATACTACAAAATAATTATATTTTTAGTATTTTATGATTATAAAATGGTATATATTTATATATATTATTATGTAGTATCTATATAGTTGTACTTTTAGTAGATTGAAATATACCTATTTAATATAAGTATAAAATTACCTCATGATAATCAATAAGGATTCCATGAATAGACGTCCATTGAATCAAGCCAAAAATCAGAGTATATTGCGTAAGCTACTGATATATCTTGTTTTGTAATAAATTCGGGATAATACCCATCATAATATGTTTTTGTAATTGGTTTATGATTTAAATTGTCCCATGTAGTAGCTACGATTCTAGCTCCTTCATAGCTACGTGTTCTAGAAGAAGGGACATCTTTTGCAATAAGTCCATATTTATATACTGTACCATTTACTGATGCGCTAATTGCACTAGATATTTTATCACCAGCCACACTTACTCCCAATGTAGTTATAAATCCGATTGCAAAATTCATAGTTAACATAGTAGTAAAACCACCAATAAGCGCAGATAGTATATATGAAAGTGAAGTTCCTACACCTGCATTTAAAGTAAAGTCACCATGATAAGAATTATAAAAGTCTTTATAAAAATTTAGTGTTTCATAAGAAGTACCCGTGTATGGATTATATACTCTATAGGTTACATAACCAATATAAGTCTCAGTTCCCATAATTCCCACAGAGTTATTTTCGATTGCATTAGCGCTTATGTCTTCTTGAAAGGAACCATTAGTATTAAATTGAATTACTTCGGATAATTTTGGTGTTTCAGTTGTTATAGGTTTAGAACTTATAATACCTTCACTATTTCTATAGTTTGTTACATAGATTTCATCTTTTCCAATAGAGGCATTAATTGTTTGCACTAATTGATTATCCTTAATTGTACTTATTGTATAATTTTGAGAATCAATTTGTTCTAATTGATAAGTATAGTCATTAACTATTACTGTATTTTGATCTACTATTTGATAATCAAGATTAGATGAAATATTTTTAGTATCACTTGCTGCTAAAGCACTAACTCCCAAATTAGATATTAGTACTATTGATAGAATTGAGGCTATAAACCGCTTAGTTATTTTTTTCATATTATACAACCCTTTCTCTAATTTTTGTAAAATAATGAATGTTGTCGACAAATCTATTATTTACATAATTATCCTACCACATATTGTAATTTTAAGTCAACACGTTTTGTAATATTTTACTATATTTAATAGAAATTTATAACATTCTTTATATAATTGTAATATTTTGTGCTAATTATGTAATTAATTGGTGATAGTAAATAAAATGGTAAACAATATGAAAAATCTTATAATACTATTTTGCATTTATATTAGAAATTCCAAATTCAAATTATTTATTATTACTACCCGCTTTTGATGTAGGAATTCTTTTATGAGTGTTGTTTTTTTGTTAATTTTTCTTTTATATAGTCTTTTAATTCCCGAAAAAATTTCTTTTCATCAAATTTTCTAAGACCTTTATAATTGAATATAACGCAAGATATTATTAGTACTTCAAAAATAGTAATATACACATCTTTTAAATCAAAGGTAAAGAATCCTTCTACCAGTATATAATCTAAGCTGCCTCCCCATATTATCTTATCAATAAGAGAACAGAAGGAACCTGAAAATAGGAAGATGAAGATAAATTCTTGGAAAGGATTGGTACCATATGTTTCATTTATAAAGAAGTATATTATTATAGTTATTAGTATGGCTATTAAGACGCCGATGATATGGGCTGTCAGACCAATACCAAAGTTACCCAAAGAATTGATATAGGAATATTTTGTGTTAATTATTGGTTCAAAGCCTATCATGTTGTTTATAAAGTAAAATTTTTTATTCATATAATTGTTCAAAATAATTACCTTTATTAATTGGTCTATACAAATGAATAGAGATACCATGAATACTGTCTTTAAATATTTCAACGACTTATTTGATTTTTCTTCCATTTCTATTCTCCTTTAGATACATTTATTCCTGTTACAATTATATACTAAATTGTATAGAATAACTATATGTAGAGTAGAGATATACTTTATGCTTGTTTATCAAAATTTAGATTTTATGTTTTATGCTGTAGGTTTTTGTCCATGTGTGCTGAGTGGGACAAGCTCTTGGATGATGGTGTCGACAAGTTTCTTGAGAAAGTTTGTTAAGTGTATTGAAATGCAATGAAGCTGTGCTATAATAAAAGTAATGTAAAAAAATAGCAGAGGAGGAAGACTTATGGGAGAAATCCGATACATTATATCAGATGCCTCAAAACAATTAGAAGTGGAACAACATACCTTAAGGTATTGGGAAGAGGAACTGGAATTACATATACCAAGGAATGAGATGGGGCACAGGTACTATCGGCAGGAGGATGTTGATATTCTAAAAGCCGTAAAAGTATTAAAGGAGAAGGGATATCAATTGCGGGCAATCAAAATGCTTCTTCCCGAAATAATGAAACTTAGAAATATGGATACCAATGAAGTTGAAAAAGTACAGCAGGAATGGGATAAAAAGTACATGGACGGTATCAACGAAAGTCTTAACTTAACCTCACTTACTATTCAGGACTCGGATAAACCTAATGATGAAACAATGATGGCAAGCTCCCTGGAAAAATTGGAACAATTTAAAGTTATTATGAGCAATATGATAGCGGAAGTTTTAAAAGATAATAATGAAGTGTTGTCAGAAACCGTTAGCGATGCCGTTACAAACAGCGTGATTAAAGAAATGGATTATTTACTCCGAATAAAAGAAGAACGAGAAGAAGAACGATTTAAACAATTCGACAGGACATTAAGAGATATTCAATTTGGACGAGCTGAGTACGCAGCAGCAAGAGATAAAAAAAGAAAGAAAAAAGGTTTATTTAAATTAAAATAATTTTTATACCGGAATCATTAAAGAAAACGAATAAGTGGAAGGGTAATTAATTCTATCAGAGAATTAAAAAACATAAGAATAATTTAATACAAAGTACATGAGAAAATAAATGAAAAAGTATATGAACCGGATATATGTATTCATATTATTATATAAATGAAAGGAGCTACATTATAATAAGCGGATCTTCAGATTACGTTGCATAGCAATCGCTCTGATATGTAAGCTTATTATAAAGCAGCCCCTGTTTTTTTGAATATATTAAGCCTCGATAGCACCTGTAGGACATGTTGCTTCACATGATCCACAATCGATGCAAGCATCTGGATCGATTTCGTAATGATTTGCACCTTCAGAGATTGCTCCAACTGGACATTCTCCAGCGCAAGCTCCACAGCTAATACATTCTTCACTAATTTTATATGCCATGATTTTAATCCTCCTCTATTTTTAATTCAGTACCTATTTTAATACATAACATAAAATAATACAAGTAAAAGATAAAATTTTATCAAACTTTAAGGATAACACATCTTTTTCCTTAAGTGAAGGTTGAATTCCGCTGTTTTCTCCTTTAAAAAATTGTATATGAGCATCAAAATTCTTCCTTGACTGACAATAAAACTTAGCTTATAATGAAGTAGCAATTTAGCATATTATTTATAGTTTTCATATAAAGATTAGGAGGTAATCGATATGGCACAAGTGACTAAAGACATGACTATCGGTGAAATTATTATGGTAGATCAAGGAATAGTTCCTATATTATTAGGTTCCGGAATGCACTGCGTAGGATGCCCATCTTCTCAAGCAGAAACTTTAGAAGAAGCAGCTATGGTTCATGGTATGGATGCAGATGAATTATTAGCGAATATCAATGAATATCTTGCTACAAAGAACTAAGTATAAGAAATAAAGAGTTATGAGGCGAATAAGTCTTAATTATTCATCTCATAACTCTTTTTGTTTGTAAAATGCTGTAACAGTTTTTTAACAGTCCTATAATAGGATATTATAAATACCATATTACATTTTAGAAAGTACTTGGACTGCATTATTCTTTACAATTGTTTCAAAGTGTTCTTCATAATAATATGGACTAGCATAGGTAAAGCGTTCCTGTTTTCCGTATTCTAAAATGATATTGCAGATTCTATTAAATTCTTCCGGTGAATGTGCTGATCTGCTTAGAACCAGATAGTACATGGAGGAAGAAGGGTTTTTGTATAAGGTGTTGGTACCTGTATAAAAGCTGCCAATGATACTTGATAATCTAATTACTTCATTTAGTGAACGGAAGGTAAATATCTTTAGCAAGTTAGGCGGATAAGAAATACTGTCCGCTGTAGTAACTTTTGCTAACTTTTCCTCCTTGTGAAAAGATAATGCATCTGTTAAAGGTACAAAATCTCCTTTATTATCGTCTATAGAATCTTCCATATAATCATCTGATTGACCATAAGAATTTATTTCATCAGCATAAGGTTCCTCATCCTCGTCTTCATCATATACATCCATATCTTCTGAATCAGGAGAAAATTTTGAAAACCTAGTATCTAATTCATCAGGATCTTCTACCTTAGTTATAACCAAAACTAAGCATTCAGGAGAAACTGGGATAGCTTCAATCATCAAAGGAATATCCTCTGCTTCAAAACCAAATTCATAATTTGCTTGTTGCATCATATCTCGAAACAAGGCCTTTGCTTTTTCACTGCCGTAAGCTAGTTCACTAATTCGTAACTCTCTGTCAACTAAATCGTCTCTACTTAAAGTACAACGAATCTGCGTATCGCTAATTTTTTCTATCTTCATAGAATCACATCCTTTTCTATGTGCTGGCCTGAAAATTTAACAATAAAGTGATACAACATAATATAATATAAGCTGTAATTCATTAGTCTATGTTGTGTAAACAAAGTATAATTTAAATATTAACTAAAGTCAATATGATTATATATGAAACATTTATTAATAGTTTACGTTATTCTTTCTATTTTGACACAAAATTCATCCAAAATTATTGCCAAAGATGGATAGAAAAGTTTGGTAAAAAAACTATGTGAAAAAAGGTTGAGAAAAAATAGGTAATTGGATATAATATTTATAGGATTTACTTGATTTACCATTTTCTTTTGCATTTGATTATATCTAACAGGAAAGGAGAGGATGACAAACCAGATATGGTTTCATAAATACCAAATTATAAAGGTGTTGGGGCATGGAGGAACTGCGGATGTTTTTTTATGCTTACACACTAAACTCAATACCCTAAGAGCTATTAAGCGCATCCGTAAGGATCATATTTTACATTCACAATTACTGAATGAAGCTCATATTCTAAAAAATCTATGCCACTCTTGTATTCCCACCATCTTTGATTTTGAGGAAGATGCTGAATATTCATATATTATTGAGGAATATATTGAAGGGCGGTCTTTGAAAGTGCTGAGAAATCAATCTGAGCACATTCCGGAAAAAACAATCATTGAATTTACCATTCAACTTTGCGATTTATTGCAATATCTTTATTCCACTCACAATCCCGTTTTGCATTTGGACTTAAAACCGGATAATATTATTATTTCTGAGAATCAAGTAAAGCTAATTGATTTTGGAGCCTCCAGTTACAAGAATGAAACAGGTAAACGCAAATATTCTCTTGGTACAAAAGGATTTGCTGCTCCGGAATTATATAGTGGACATACACCGGATGAAAGAACGGATGTATATGGAATAGGAACTTTAATCTATTTTATGGTAACCGGCAAAAGTTATAATGTTACCGAACAAAAGAGGAGTGTTAAGAATAGGTTGAGAAATTGCTCTGCTCCTTTGCAAGGAATTATGAAGCAGTGTCTTCAGTATTATCCTATGTTACGTTACTCCTGTGTATTCGCATTAAAGAAGAAATTATTAGATTTGCATCAAAAAAATGTAAAGGTAAAGGATGAATCAAGAAAGTCTATTACCATAGCAATTGCAGGCTCACAGGAGCGGATTGGAACAACCCATCTTGGATTTTTAATTGTCAATTATTATTCTCAAAAGTCTATGAAGGCACTCTATATGGAAAAAAATAATTCTGACCATGTTTCTTCTATATTAAACAGATATAAACAAAATAAGATTAAAGACGGTGCTTATATTGTACATAACTGTTATATGCTTCCCGGCTGTCGTGTTCCCCTGCCTGCTCAATTGGAGGCATATCCGGTAAAAATATTAGACTATGGAAAATTAAATCAGGACAATTATGAGGATTTTTTGAATTCCGATATTCCGTTACTGGTTTGCGGAGGGAAGGAGTGGGAATTAGAGGAAACAGAAAAGGCATTAAAGTTGGTGTGTGAAAAGAAAAGTGTAAGATATTTGTTTAATTTTGTAGACGGAAGCAGATTTCGTGAAATTCTAAAATATATGGGAAAGCTGACTTGCAGCAGGATTCCTTATGAACCGGATCCGTTTGTGGGGCAGATCGGAAAAACTCTAAGTCAATTCTTAGATCAATTGATTGAATAGATTTTTATATAGATCAGTGTAAATAACCTAAATTACCGTATTTTATACCTGGAGGACATATGAAGAAAGTACCCATTCTGCTAAAAAAAATATCCCGAAAGGAAAATCAACCCGGGAAATTAACGATAGGATTAATAGGGACTCATCATGGAGCAGGGGTTACCCACTTGAGTATTATGGTTGCCAGCTATCTAAGTGAGTGGTTGGGTAAAAAAGTCGCTTATGTGGAGTACGGTCAGCGAAAAGATATAAAACATATGCAGCATCTATACGAAGGAACATACTGTAGTGCAAAAGAAGGTTCAGAGGAAGAGGGCTTTTTCCTTATTCACCGGGTGACCTATTACAAAAGTGTAAAACCTGCTGATCTGTCTGAGATTATAGGTGGTTCTTTTGATTGCATCATATTGGATCTGGGAATGGATTTTACGAAAAATAAGCATGAATTCCTCCGTTGTGACAAAAAAATTGTAGTTAGCAGCCTGACACCATGGAAACAACATGAGTTAGAAAGATTTTATGAGCATACTTGTCATATAAATCAAAGTGATGAGTGGCAATATATGATTCCCTTTGTGGAGAAGCAGGGGATAAAGCAAGCGGGCAGGGATTTCCGAAAGCAGTTATGGAGGATTCCCTATGAACCTAATCCCTTTTCTTTGTCTGAGGAAACCATTCATTTCTTTCAGAAAATTATATAAGTATAGTTGTAAGCCGGTCATATAGATTTAAAAAATGGTATAGCATATCACAATCTAACCTTCCTTATCCCAATTAAGTCAATTAATGAATATTATAATGCACCTTTGAGTAAGATATAAATTCATATTGCCGGTTCTTACTGCTTGCAGGATTATAAAAGAAAAAGTAATGAATAAGATTTTGACTACAGCGGTTACTTTGAATATGTCAATCCGTTTCAAATACTTAAAAGATCTTTTAAGTATTATCTAAAGATAAAGAGGAATATAAGTACCACGTGAAAGGGAAATAATATTATATAGAAGAATCATGGAATAAATACAGTATTAGGCTTTACAATTCGTATCCTCAATGCTAATGTTGGCCTTTTACTAAATTTACAAGAAATTTTACAATTCATAATCACCGATAAAATTTTGATTTTTTAATTGCAAAAACATTTTATAATTAACTTAAATAAAAAAGGCAGGGCAATATTATTTATATAAATAGGTTGCTCCTGCTTTTTCTATATAAATAATATGTAGTATTAATTAAGAAAAAGTCGATTTTAGTAATGACGACAAGAATAATAAATGTTATAATGAGTTGAAGCGAAAAACAGAACGTGCAAAACAGTTTTTGTAGAAGCAAAGCCTGAAGAAAAAGCATCTTAACCTATTATTTAAGATGCCTCTTTGCAGTAATATGATTGGAAGGATGAAAGAGAGTATATGAGGAGGACAACCATGGAGAGAAAGACAAAGCAAGCTATTATTGGTACCAGTATTGCTTTATTAATAATTTTTATTATAATTATTGCATCTGTTATGAAATCTCTGACACCAAGTAAAGAGGTTATAGCTTTAGATGAATATTATAAAGTAAGTGATAAAGAAGTTCTGATTATTCTGCAGGATAAAATATATGATAAAAAGGGACTTCTTGCAGATGGCCAGATATATTTAGATTATGATACCGTAGTTAAAACCTTTAATAAAAGATTTCACTGGGATGGTTTTGAAAACATATTAAGTTATACCACTCCAACAGAAGTAATAAAAGCAGAAGTGGGAAGCAGAGAATATTTTGTCAATAAAAACAAAAAAGAAGCGGACAAAATAATTGTGAAAACAGAAGGGGAACAAGTTTATGTTTCCATTGATTTTGTAAAGCAATATACCGATCTGGATTATGAATTCTATGAGGAACCAAATCGAGCAGTGATAGAATATAAAACCGGTGATTATTTGTATACAACGGTGAAAAAAACCACTCAATTAAGGATAGAACCTAGTATTAAGAGCAAGATATTAAAACAATTAGAAGCGGATACGAAGCTTTTATATGTAGATACCAGTGAGGTAGTTAAAAAAGGTTTTAGTAAGGTTATGACAGAGGATGGTATTATTGGTTATGTTAAAAATAAAAACATAAGAGAATCTTACTATGAAACCATAGAAAGTGATTATGTTGCTCCTGAATATACTCATATTTCCAAAAAAGGTGCTATTAATTTGGTATGGCACCAGGTTACTAATCGGGATGCCAATAATGGACTTTTGAATTTGCTTGAAAAAACAAAAAGCGTAACCACAGTTTCTCCAACCTGGTTTAAAGTGGAAAATAATGATGGAAACATAAGTTCACTGGCTAGTGAAACTTATGTGGAACGTGCCCACTCCAAAGGAATAGAAGTATGGGCTTTAGTTGATGATTTTAATCCGGAAGTAAATATGCTGGAAGTTCTTTCTTATACATCAAAGAGAGAAAAGCTGATTAACGAGTTACTTGCAGAAGTAATTAAATATAATATAGATGGTATAAATATTGATTTTGAAAGAATCAGCGCGGAAGCAGGAGGATATTATATTCAATTTATTCGGGAGTTATCCGTAAAGTGCAGAAACAACGATATCGTTTTATCTATAGACAATTACGTACCTGCGGAATATTCTGCTTACTACGACAGAGGTGAACAAGGTATTGTGGCAGACTATGTAATTATAATGGCATACGATGAACATCATGGAAATTCCGAGGTAAGCGGTTCTGTTTCTTCCATAGGCTTTGTAGAGCAGGCTATTAAACGTACCTTGGAAATGGTTCCAAAGGAAAGAATTATTATGGGAATTCCATTCTATACGAGACTGTGGAAGGAAGTTCAGGAAAATGGGGAGATTAAGGTAACTTCAGAAGCTTTAGGAATGTCTTCCGGAATAGATGCTCTTGAACGTAACGATGTGGAACCGGTATGGGATAAAGAAGCAGGACAGTATTATGGTGAATATCAGATAGATGATGCTACTTATAAAATCTGGCTGGAAGAAGATGAATCCATAGAGGCAAAATTAAAATTAATTGATCAGGCAGATTTGGCAGGAATAGCAGGTTGGAAGCTGGGCCTTGAAAAAGAATCCGTTTGGAATATAATTCAAAAGTATATAAATTAAATCAGGAATCATAGGGTTTTCATTTCTTTCATAGAATATAATGATGACAGGAAATGAGATTAGCATATGAATCCAAAGAAAATACAGATAAAAAAGTATTTTAACCTTGTATTTCTGATTATGGCTGCCTTATCCATCTATATACTGGCTGAGCCCTCTGTAGGCGTTATGCAGGATAGTACCGCAAGGTTAAAGGAAGACAATAAGAAAAGAATAACCGTTGTTATAGACCCCGGGCATGGTGGATTTGATCCCGGAAAAGTTGGTTTAAATGATTCTCTCGAAAAGGACATTAACTTAAGTATTTCATTAAAGCTAAAAACCATATTAGAACAAAATGATATTAATGTTATCATGACAAGAGAAGAAGACAAAGGCCTTTACTCAGAAAGTGATTCAAGTAAGAAAGCTGCGGATTTAAGAAATAGGGTGGAAATAATTAATAACAGTGATGCGGTAGTTGCTGTTAGTATCCATCAAAACAGTTTTGGGCAGGAAAGTATAAAAGGTGCTCAGGTATTCTACTACTCCAATTCAGAGGAAGGGAAAGAATTTGCAGAGCTTATGCAGGAACAATTAAAGAAAAGTCTAAATGACGGTAATAAACGGCTTGCAAAATCAAACAGCAATTATTATATGCTAAAGAAAAGTAATCGCCCTCTGATTATTATTGAATGCGGTTTTTTATCCAATTATACAGAGGCAGCTTTGCTGCTGGATGAAACTTATCAAGAGAAACTGGCATGGTCCATACATCTTGGAATACTAAGTTACATAAATCAATCCACGAAAGATGCCCCTCATTAGAGATAACGAAACTATTAAAAAATCCATAACTATGAAAGAAATATAATAAAAGTGTCATTCTGAGGATAAAAGGGCTCAGAATGACATTTTTGCTTATAATCATAATTAGTTATGGAAAATGAATAAATATAGTGCTATAATGTTTTTGATTTACAGGGCTGGAATTACCCAGAATGGAGTTACAATGAAAACAAAAATAATAAAATTAGATAAAAATAATTTTAATGAAGATGAATTAAAGGAAGCATCGGATATTCTTAGAAAAGGCGGATTAGTTGCATTTCCCACAGAAACCGTATATGGATTAGGTGCTGACGGATTAAATTCTGAGGCTTCTGGGAAGATATATGCGGCCAAAGGGAGACCTTCTGATAATCCTCTTATTCTTCATATTGCCCATATGGGATCATTAAAAGAGTTAACGGCGGATTGCCCGGAAGCAGGTATGAAATTGGCTAATGCATTTTGGCCGGGGCCCCTGACTATGATTTTTAATAAAAGTGATAGGGTTCCCTATAATACCACCGGTGGATTAGAAACAGTAGCTATTCGAATACCTTCCCATCCCATTGCTTATGAATTGATTCGTAAATCGGGAGTATATATTGCAGCTCCCAGTGCCAACATATCAGGAAGACCAAGTCCAACAATGGCTGAACATGTAATAGAAGATATGGATGGCAGAATTGAAATGATTGTAGACGGCGGTATGGTGGATATAGGATTAGAATCTACTATTGTGGATGTAACAGGTGAGGTTCCAACTATTCTCAGGCCGGGATACATTACTGCCTCTATGTTAGAAGCTGTAGTTGGTCCTGTGAATTTTGATAAAGCGGTGCTTGCAAGGAAAGGGGATACAGGTATTATTCCGAAAGCGCCGGGAATGAAATATAAACATTATGCACCAAAGGGTGATTTAACCATACTTGAAGGTACTACTGAGGCGGTTATTCAAGCAATCAATAAGTATGCGGCGGAAAAAACATCAAAAGGTTTTAAAGTTGGTATTATTTCTACAGATGAAACTTTGTCCTGTTATCCAAAGGGAATGGTAAAGAGTATTGGAACAAGAAAAGACGAAGATACCATTGCTCGTGGATTATTTCAGATTCTAAGAGAGTTTGATGACGAAGGAGCTGAATATATCTATACGGAAAGCTTTGAAAGCAAACAACTGGGACAAGCTATTATGAATAGATTATTAAAAGCAGCAGGATACCATATAATTAAAGTTCATGATAATGGTTTAGCAACAGAGCCATAGGCTTTAAACTATATCATTAAAAAGCGCTTAAGTGCTGGAATCGAGGTTAGTATGATTAAATACGAAAAAGTCATATTTGTATGTACGGGTAATACTTGCAGAAGCCCTATGGCAGCCACCATATACTGCAGTCTTGAAACCAATAGTGATATTAAGGTTATATCCAGAGGATTAGTGGTATTATTTTCAGAACCATCCAATCCAAAAGCTGAAACAGTGTTAAAAAGTCACAACTTAGAATTAGGAGGTCATATTTCTAAGCCATTAAAGCAATCGGATATTGATGAAAATACTTTAATATTAACTATGACAGAAAAACAAAAATTGAGTATTATGGAATTATTTGAATATACTGATAATGTTTATACAATTAAAGAATTTGTAGGCGAAACTGGTGATGTAACTGATCCTTACGGAGGTACATTATTGGACTACGAGGAGTGCTATGTGGAACTGGCTCGGTTGGTAAAGAAAACAGTATATAAACTTAACGAGGAGGAACAATTATGATAGCAATAGGATCTGACCATGGTGGTTTTGAATTGAAACAAGAGGTAATAAAACATTTACAAGAAAGAAATATTGAATATAAAGATTGTGGAACGTATACAAAAGATTCCTGTGATTATCCTGTTTTTGCAAAGAAAGTAGCAGAAGCTGTTGTAAACAAAGAATGTGAATTGGGCATTCTTATTTGCGGTACAGGAATTGGAATCTCCATTGCGGCAAATAAAGTAAAAGGAATTCGTGCAGCCCTTTGTCACGATTGTTTTAGCGCCCAAGCTACAAAAGAACATAATAATGCAAATGTTTTGGCAATGGGAGCAAGAGTAATAGGACCGGGATTGGCTTTAAAAATAGTGGATACCTTCCTTGACACACCATTTTCAAATGATGAAAGACACATTAGAAGAATTGAATTAATTGAAGACTAACAAGCATACAATACCGATTGGGGCAGCCAGATCATTAACATCCTTTATGCTCATGATATAATCTTACTATGAATTAGTTTTTTATTACCTCCCTGTATAGGTTTCTCAAATTATGGAAATAATACAAACAAGAAATCGATACAATCTTATATGCAGTTTATGCAGTATGATGCGGAGGTAATTATATGAAAAAGCTAAATAATACATTCAAAGAATTTATTGTTGGTAAAAAAGCGAAATTAACCATATATATATTAGGCGTATTATGGATATCCGTAATTATGCAGTTGGCGGTAAATGCATTTTTAAGGCCTGATCATAATATTTTGGATGCTTTTATTAATACCAATCCGGAGGTGTCTTCTTTTGAGTTGGAGGTAGCTGCTGATTATGGCAATGGCTACTTAAGTGAGGCTGACAAAAAAGAACTGATTCTCTATGTTGCCAGGCAGATAGGGCTTCAAGTGGATGAGAATGTTATAATTAACCGGAGAAATAATGACAGTGAGGTCTACATTGAGAAAAAGAACCAAAATGCACAAACCTTAATCAAAGTAGTAAGTGTAGATGTGGAGAATTCCAATGATATTACAGAAATCAATCATTACCTACTGGTTCGTCTGACTATTTATAAAGATATGGACAGCTTGTTAAGTTATCGTGACTTAATAAAGGATATTTTTAAAAAGCTGAAAGCTGAAAATATTCAAACCAATATGCAGATAAATGGTACTTGTCAGGGAAAACTGACCTTAGATGAGATGAATGAAATTGCAGATAGCATGGTTACTGATCTGCAGGGAAAGATAGCTTATGCAAACAGACAAGATAACTTATATACAATATATGCTTATAGCGGGCTGTTAGATGAATATGTAAACTCAGTTGGTAATAAAATAAATATTCATATTGCAATTGATTATGATGAAGAAACAGATAGCACCAGAATATTGTTAGGAACGCCGGTTATAAATGGAGGATATTAGTTGGTTGTTTTGATTTCATAAATATGGGCGAGGAATCTAATACAGTAGAATTAGAATCTTCGCCCTATATCACGAAATTATATAAATAATTAGAACCAACGTTTTCTGCTTCTAAAACGTCTGCGGCGGTTTAATATTTCGTTTAATAACAACACTTCAACTAAATCCCTTAGCCGGGCTGGCCTTCTGCGACGATCTCTGCCATCACGTCTGCCATCGCGGTAAAATTGGTTCGCTTCTACAGAACTGTCTTCTGTTTTAGAGTCTTCTATACTTCTTTGAGAAACTAAAGTGTCATCATCTTCCAGATATTTTACCCTATCATATATTTTATCTGCGATTCTACTTAGATAAACCCGATCAGGATATTCATCAAACATACAACTGCCATCATATTCCAGCTTATCACATTCTTCTTCAATTTCTTTAAGAAGTTTTTTTGCAATAACTGGATACATCTGTCTCATATAATCCCAATCTTTATCTGCGTCTTCACTATTATCATACCCGTATAGAGGCATAAGGGGGATTCCCATTGGAAGGCTAGGATTCATAAACATGCCGGGCATTATCATATTATCATCTTCATCATTGCCATCATCATAATCCCAATACTCGTTAATGTAATCATCCATGCTTTCAAAGTTCATGTTATAATTATCCTGGTTGTTGTAATATTCTTGTGTCCGGGTTGGAGGAACGGTAAAAGGAGGTTGGAGCGGCATAGACGTTCCGGGACTGGAAGGGGTGGTGCCGGGCATAGTAGTTCTAGGCTGAGTACCGGGCATAGTAGTACCGGGCATAGTACCCGGCATATTGGTTCTAGGCATAGGGTTACCAGGCATAGTAGTACCCGGCATATTGATACCAGGCATAGTAGTTCTAGGCTGAGTGCCGGGCATAGTAGTACCAGGCATAGTAGTTCTAGGCATAGTGCCGGGCATAGTACCAGGCATAGTG
>NZ_FOWD01000041.1 GCF_900115365.1 Anaerocolumna aminovalerica | reverse complement strand
TACGAAAAGCAAGACCGTATTTCCCACAGACGACAGTCTGCTAAAAATGCTGTATCTGGCCACGATGGACATCACGAAAAAATGGACAGGGCACCGTCAGGACTGGGGACAGATTCACTCCCAGTTGGAGATATTCTTTGAAGAACGGTTATCCTAAAAACGGAAAAATTAAGGTATTAAGACTGCCGAAGGGGAGTTTTACTTGACAACCCCAAAAACAGATTTATAATACAAGCATGGGCAAGAACCACAGAAAAATGGCCTTGCCCATAAATAACTATTAAAATTTTATGTCAGTTTTTTGAGTTTACACGGACTTTGAAACGGTCTCTTTTTATTACTTCTTTCTTATTTATTTTTCTTATTGACTATCACTTAATAATTACTTTTTAGTGATTTTGTCTGTCTTTTCTTACTTAATTATTTCTGGTTAAACCTTATTGATTTTCCCTTTTGATTTTTTCTTATTAATTTTTACTATCTCTTTTTTATAATTTTTGATTGCTTCTTTACTAAAAATTAAATTAATTAAACTATCTCTTTGTTAGGAAAAGAGAAATTCAGCTTATAAGTTAGTATTATTTAAATACTCTTTTTCCCAGATATTCAGCAACTCCTCCAAGCTGATGTTCAATACGAAGCAAGCGGTTGTATTTAGCAACACGGTCGCTTCTGGAAGGTGCACCGGTTTTAATTTGGCCTGCATTGGTTGCTACTGCTATATCTGCTAAGGTAACATCTTCTGTTTCACCTGATCTGTGGGATACGATTGCTGTCCAGCCATTGTTCTTAGCCATTTCGATAGCTTCTAAAGTTTCTGTTAAAGTTCCGATTTGATTGAATTTAATCAATACGGAATTGGAGATTCCTTGTTCAATCCCTTTTGAAACCCTCTTTGTATTTGTAACGAATAAATCATCACCTACTAACTGAACTTTGTTTCCTAGTCTGTCCGTTAGTTTCTTCCAGCCTTCAAAATCCTCTTCTGCCAAACCATCTTCTATGGATCTGATTGGATAACGATTACATAAGTCTTCCAAATAATCAATCATCGTATCTACTGTTTTAAATTCACCGGATTTCCAGAATAAATATTCCCCTTCTCTTCCTGCTTTTTTAGCTTCATCGTACATCTCAGTGGAAGCAACGTCCATTGCAATATAAAAATCTTCACCCGGTTTATATCCGGCAGCCTCAATGGCTTTCACAATATAGGCAAGAGCTTCTTCATCACTTCCGAATTTAGGTGCAAATCCGCCTTCATCACCTACTGCTGTTACATAGCCTTCGGATTTAAGTAATTTCTTTAAAGTATGGAAAACTGTTGTACTCCATTCCAAACCTTCACTAAAGGTAGATGCTCCTACCGGCATTATCATAAATTCCTGTATGTTCAAACTGGAATCCGCATGTTTACCACCGTTAATAATATTCATCATAGGAACCGGCAGAACTTTTGCATTCACACCGCCGATATACTGATATAAAGGTAACTGTATTGCTTCTGCCGCAGCTTTTGCCACTGCTAAAGAAGCACCTAATATAGCATTGGCTCCTAAACGTCCTTTGTTCTCAGTACCATCGGCTTCTATCATCTTTTTATCAATTTCAGCCTGATTTAGTGCATTCATTCCAATAATAGTTTCTGCTATTACTGAATTTACATTTTCAACAGCTTTTAAAACACCATTTCCTAAATATCTTTTTTTATCATTATCTCTTAATTCCACTGCTTCAAATGCTCCGGTGGAGGCACCTGAGGGAACAGATGCTCTGCCAATGCTGCCATTTGCTAAAACAACTTCTACTTCAACGGTAGGATTTCCTCTGGAATCTAATATTTCCCTGCCTACAACTTTTTCAATAGTCAAATTACGATTCATCATTATGTTTTCCTTCTTTCTCTGATTATTTCCATTGCATTTACATATAATAACCCAATTCATCTATAGTATAAACATGGAATGGAAACATATTCATACTACTTATTATGATATTATGTCTTCTGGCTTTTTATAAATAGTTTTTATAATGACTGCTTGTCTTCTTATAATTATGTACATACTTTCATACAAAAAATGCTATCCCTTAGTGTGTTATAAGGTTCAACAATTATCTTTGTATAATGTTATTATAGCACTTCATATTTGAATTGTATAATTAAATTTTCATTAAATTGGTATTTGTTTGTATTTTACATAATGTATTTGTAATTTTCACACAACTATTATATTGCCATTCTATTTACCGGGTGTTATACTATTCTCACTACATAAAATTTCCATGGTATAAATATGGAAATAAACTGTTTTGCCGTTTCTTTCGAAATGTGCTAATAAGCCGTAGTATATAACTACTAATTATAGCATTTACTTTGAGAAGGAATCATGTGGCGAAGTGTGGGAGAAAAATATTTTCACCTACTATTTATAATAATTGAAAGGATGAAAAGCATGAGCGAAATATATTCAAAATTAATGAAGCACTTGGAAAAATCTACTGCTCTAGAAACTGCCCTTGTACTATTTCAATGGGATAGCGAAACTTTGGCACCGGAAAAGTCCATGGAACTTACTGCAAAAAGTATTGGAATTCTTTCCAGTGAATATTATAACAGCTTAATTAATGAGGATGTTAAAAGCCTACTGGATAAATTAAGTGAAGAAGATGAACAGAAACAATTAGATTTTAATCAAAAAGCCATAGTGAAAAAACTTAGAAAAACCTTTGAGGAAATGGAACATATTCCACCTGAAGAATACCAGGCCTATCAAGAATTAATTGCAAAGGCTCCCGGTATATGGTCAAAAGCAAAACAAGAGAACCATTATCCTTCCTTTGCACCTTATTTGGAAGAAATCATGAATTATAATAAAAAGTTTGCAGGTTATCGTGTTAAAGAAGGGCAAGAGCTTTATGATGTTTTACTGAATGATTATGAAGAAGGTTTTAATACCAAGGAATTGGATGTATTCTTTGACAAGGTGAAATCTGCCATTGTTCCGCTTTTAAAAGAAGTTGTTAAGAAAAATGATATGATTAAAAAAGAATATAATTATGAATCCTTTGAAATAGATAAACAGAAGGAATTCTGTAACTTTATCAGTCAGTATGTTGGGTTTGATTTATCAAGAGGTGTAATTGCAGAAAGTGCCCATCCCTTTACAACAAAATTGCATAATCAGGATGTTCGTATTACGAATCATTTTCTGGAACATAATCTGGAAAGTGCAATCTTCTCCATAATACATGAAACAGGTCATGCATTATATGAGATGAATGTAGATTCTGCCATTACCTTATCACCGGTTGGAACTGGAGCTTCCATGGGTATGCATGAATCCCAGTCCAGATTTTTTGAAAATATCATCGGGAGAAGTAAATCCTTCTGGATTCCTGTTTTTTCAAAATTACAAGAAACTTTTCCGGAACAACTAAAGGATGTCTCTTTAGATTCCTTTATTAAGGGTATCAATAAATCCGTTCCTAATCTAATTCGTACAGAAGCAGACGAATTGACCTATTCCTTGCATATCATTATTCGTTATGAAATTGAGAAAATGATATTTGCAGGTGAGGCAAGTATCCACCACCTTCCTGCTATATGGAATCAAAAATATAAAGAATATTTAGGAGTGGAACCTCCTTCTGATTCAAATGGCATCCTTCAAGATATTCACTGGTCTTGCGGCAATATAGGATATTTCCCATCCTATGCTATCGGCAGTGCAATTGCTGCCCAGATTTATTATCATATGGAAGCCATAATGCCATTCCATTCCTATCTGGAAGAAGGGAATCTGGCTCCCATTAGCGAATATTTAAAGGAGCATATTCATAAGTATGGAGCTTCCAAGAATACTAATGAACTGCTAATGGATATGATGAAAGAACCTCTGAACCCAGATTACTATGTAAGATATTTAACCGAAAAATATACAAAACTGTATGAATTATAATCATTCTATTAATAAAACCCGACTTAAATAGAATCATTAATCCATAATCTATGCTTGATATTTTAAAACAGACAGGGAACATAACAGCAATTAAAAAAGTTTTAAGTGCTATTATATTCTAAAACTGCTCTGTTAAGATATCAAGCATATTTTTTGTTGAGCTGTCTTTGAAAATCCACGTTTTGGAATAGGAAAATCCACAATATTGGAATAACTATTGAAATACTCCTGACTTTATTGTATAATTAATCATATATATGCATATTTAATCATTTTATAAAGAAATATGTACATACCCCTTACTATGAATACTATAAATAAAAGAAACGAGGTAATGAATATGAAACTTTGGGGCGGCCGTTTTACAAAGGAAACCAATCAACTGGTTCATAATTTTAATGCATCTATATCCTTTGATCAAAAACTCTTCAAAGAGGATATTGAAGGAAGTATTGCCCATGTAACCATGCTGGCAGAACAGAATATCTTAACAGGTGCCGAGAAAAGTTCTATTATACTAGGTTTAAATAGTATTAAGGAAGATATTCTGAAAGGTACTTTAGTCATTGATGGTAGCCAGGAAGATATTCACAGTTTTGTTGAAGCTAATTTAATAGAGCGAATCGGGGATACAGGAAAAAAACTTCACACAGGAAGAAGCCGCAACGACCAAGTTGCATTAGATATGAAATTATATACAAGAGATGAGGTTGTTAAAATAAATCTGCTCTTAAAGGATTTATTAACAGTACTTCATGAAATTATGAAAGATAATCTTAACACCTATATGCCCGGCTTTACACATCTGCAAAAAGCCCAGCCAATTACCTTGGCCCATCATATGGGGGCTTATTTTGAGATGTTTAAAAGAGACCGTTCCAGACTAGATGATATTTATAAACGAATGAATTATTCACCTATCGGTTCCGGGGCACTGGCAGGTACTACCTATCCTCTTGACCGTGAATATACTTCCAGTTTGCTGGATTTTTACGGACCTACTTTAAATAGTATGGATTCCGTCTCCGACAGAGATTATTTAATCGAATTCTTAAGCAGCTTATCTATAATTATGATGCATTTAAGCCGTTTTTGTGAAGAAATCATCATATGGAATACCAATGAATACCAGTTTGTAGAGCTGGATGATTCCTACTCCACAGGAAGCAGTATTATGCCCCAAAAAAAGAATCCGGACATAGCAGAATTAATAAGAGGAAAAACAGGACGCGTATATGGTGCTTTAGTTTCCCTTCTAACCACCATGAAAGGCCTTCCTCTTGCATACAATAAAGACATGCAGGAAGATAAAGAATTGACCTTTGATGCCATTGATACAGTAAAAGGCTGTATTGCCCTGTTTACCGGAATGATTTCTACCATGAAATTCAATAAATCTGCTATGGAAACCAGTGCCAAAAATGGCTTTACCAATGCAACGGATGCAGCTGATTATCTGGTAAACAAAGGTGTACCTTTCCGGGATGCCCATGGCATTGTTGGGCAACTGGTTTTATATTGTATTACTAAAGGCATCTCCCTAGATCAGTTGACCATAACTGAATACAAAGAAATTTGTCCTGTCTTTGAAAATGATATTTATGATGCTATCAGTTTAGAAACCTGTGTCGGGAAACGCAATACCATTGGAGCCCCTGGAAAAGAAGCAATGGAAAAAGTCATTACTATCAATGAGGAATATTTGACAAAATAAAAATTTGTTGTAGTAGGACGCTGTAGGACGCTTTGCTCTGTAGTTTGTTGGAAATCAGAAAGTACTCATTAAAGCTTTCATAATGACTTAATTTATATATTCAAGGATAACAGGGTGTTTATTATAAATCTTGCTACCTTACCCTGTCGGCCGGATTACGCAAAATTTATAATAAACACCCTGTTATCTAATTTAGTTTATGAGAGTCATTACGAAAGCTTTAATAAGTACTTTCTGATTTAATTTATTTGAGAAGCAAAGCTGTTTATGAAATAATTTACTTTCATTAATCAAATTTAAATATATTAATTATACTTAGTCCTCTTCCAGTAATCAATTAGTCTTTCCATATAAAAACATAGGTTCTCATCCCATATTATCTGTTTTAATACCTTTAAAAATTTCTATATCTATCTACATTAATCTATTTTTCAAAAGAAAAAACCGCCGTCTGGCTAGACAAATTGTCGCCCTGCAAATATAAGTAGAACAGTGATACCAAGAACAATACGATACCATCCAAACACCTTAAAATCATGCTTTTTAATATATCCCATAAGAAGCTTAATCACAAGGACAGATACAAAGAACGCAACCGCCATGCCAAGTCCCAAGGTAAATAATTCCCCACCGGTAAAATCAAAGCCAAATTTAATTAGTTTGATTGCACTTAATCCAAACATGACCGGCACGGCAAGAAAAAATGTAAATTCTGCAGCTGCAACACGTGACACACCAATCAACAATGCACCAATGATGGTTGCGCCAGATCGGGACGTGCCTGGTATGATTGACAACACCTGAAACAATCCAATTAAGAGCGCGGTCTGGTAGGTAATTTCAGATAACTTGTCAACACCGGGAACACGCTTTTTATTCCATGTTTCTATCACGATAAATGCTACACCGTAAAAAATCAAAGCTGCCGCAATCACAACTGGCGTATGCAAATGTGCCTCAATGTAATTGTCAAAAAGCAGTGTAACGACAGCTCCCGGTATGCAGGCAACTACTACTTTAAACCATAAGGAAAAAGTGTCCTTTTTAATTACAGGTTGTGTTTTATCTTTAAATTGAAAGGGAAACATACTTTTCCAAAACATAACCACAACCGCAAGAATGGCACCAAGTTGTATAACCACAAAGAACATTTCCTTAAAGGCATCACTCATGTTCAGACTAATGAATTCATCCACAAGCAACATATGACCCGTGCTGCTGATAGGCAGCCACTCCGTAATTCCCTCAACAATGCCAAGAAAAATGACTTTTAGTATTTCTATAAAATCTAATTCCATTACTTAATATCCTCCTTTTTGAAATAAACAAATGTGGTTAAGAATCCAAGGATGGACACCAAGGCGATGATAACAATGGCTAGTGATGGGGGATAACCCGTACTTGCAAGCTTTCCTTTGAGGAGAAAGTATGTCGCTGTCCAAGGATATAGGGCACCTAATTCTTGATTGGATAAAGCGGCGCTACCCATCACGATGGCGGCGGCAGCAATCATTGGTGTAACCAAGTTTTTCGCTTTTACTGTTAAATATGAAAATGGAGATATGGTCAAAAACATCAGAACGCCGCTGACTAACATTATGCCAAGCCACTCCAAGGCAATTTCAAATACGAATCCTGTCATACCAAAAATTACATGGTAAAGTGCCGCCGAAAGCAAGATACCTGCCCATGTGGTAATAGTTAGCACCATAATCCAAAGAAATAAAATGATAAATTTAGAAGCAATAAATTTTGTTTTTGAAATGGGTACAGGCAATATCATTTTTAAGGTCTTTTCTGTATATTCACGGCTGAACAAATAGGCTGAAATAATCACATAAACCATCATGTTCATCAGCAACATAACATAAACTAAACTACTATCATATAAATCAACTAGCCTAATTACCTGTTCCGGATGCTCGAAGTGTGTTTGCAAGGCTTCTATAAACATCATAAACGGTGTAGCCATAGCTCCCAAAAAGCTGATTAAAAGTATTTTTGCCCGTTTGAGCTTCAAAAGCTCACAGCAGATAAGGCTAGCCAATGCCACCACCTCCAATCAGGGTAGAAAAATAGTCTTCCAGTTTCTCGGAGCTTATCTGCACCTTTGTTACTAAGATGTCTTTTTGTACAAACTGGCGGGTGATCTCACCCCTATGCTCAATACGTTCAAAAACTCGTATCGTTTTGTCATCACAGACCTCATAATCGGAGATATCAAAAAGCCTCTCTAAAAGCACCGCTGCGTTATTTACATCCGAAACTTCAAACTCCACATACTGGCGATTCCGGCGGCGCAACTCGTCCATATATACTTCTTCTATCAAACGTCCCTCATGCATCACACCGATCATATCTGCAATCTGCTCAATCTCGTCCAAAACATGACTGGATATGAGAACCGTAACTCCTTTTTCTTTGCAGAGACTTAATAAAAATTTGCGTATTTCATGGATTCCAATAGGGTCAAGTCCGTTGATTGGCTCGTCCAATATTAGTAGCTCCGGCTCATGCATAATGGCGGCGGCAATTCCAAGCCTTTGTTTCATTCCCATAGAATAGTGTGAATACACTTTTCTGTTTTCTATATCCAGCCCAACAATTTCAAGTGCTTGCTGTACTGAGTCCTTGCGATGCTGTCCACGGAGACGAGCAAGAATTTGCAGATTTTCTTGTCCGGTCAAATTCTCATAAAATCCGGGGCTTTCAATGATAGAGCCGATTTTTCGATAGATCTTATTTGGATTTTCAAGATAATCCTTACCAAACAATTGGATTGTTCCACTTGTTGCACGAATCAGATTTAGGAGCATCCGCATTGTAGTTGTTTTGCCTGCTCCATTTCTGCCAAGTAAGCCGTATATTTTTCCTTTTGGAACATGGAGTGATAAATCATTTACTCCGAACTGCATACCATACTGTTTTGTCAGTCCGACAGTTTCAATTACATAATCATTCATATTGAATTGCCTCCTTTCCATTTTATTTTATCAATGAAAGCTGACACAGGTCTTTCTTAAATCTTACTTTTTCCTTACTTGGATAGGAAGGCTGATTTGAAATTTTGTTCCCTCATTTTGTGTACTGGATACAGAGATTTCACCGTGTAAATTGGTCACCAGTTCTTTAGTAATAGCAAGCCCCAGCCCGCTGCCTTTCCCTGTACGGGCACGATCGCCTTTGTACAAACGTTCAAATATATGCGGTAACTGATCTTCGGGTATGATTTGTCCATTATTGACAACAGAAATAAGCACCCTGTTTACATCCTGTCTAATGATAATGGATATTTGTGTACAATGGCTGTGCTGAATAGCGTTTTGCATCAGGTTATTCAATATACGGCTGTATGCCATTCGGTCAATAGACACCGGTAGATCTTCATCTCTAATGTTTACGGACAGAGCGATATTTGACTGTTCCAATACCGGCAGCCACTCAATTATAATTTCACGAGTTTGCTCATTGATATCAACCGTTTCAATTACAGACTGCTGTTCATTGGAGCTGAGTTTAAACCACTCAAATAGCATATCTACATAAGCTTTTAAATCATTTGCTTTGCGAAAAGCTACTTCAAGATATTCCTGTTTCTCTACTTCATCCAGAGAACCTTTTTGAAGCGCCTCCAGATAACCAAGGAGAGAAGCAAGAGGAGTCCTTACATCATGGGAAAGCCCCGTTAAAATCTGTTTATTTGCCTCATCCGCTTTTTTAAGCTGTGCAATCTGAATTAGGTTGGTATCTATAATTTTATTAAGTTCATAGCTAATGTCCGCTATTTGTCCATTACCCTTTGCAAAAAGCTTGTCACGCTCCCCACCCTGAATACCACGCAGTATATTAAGCCAATCTTGTTCCTGCTTTTTTATGCGTCTTATATAAAGAAATTGTCCAGAACAAAGGCAGAAAAGAATTACAATTACAACTGCTGTCATACACTATCACCAACAAATTTATATCCAACACCCCAAACAGTTAAAATATAAGTTGGATTTTCTGGGTCTGGCTCAATTTTTTTACGCAGCCTGCGTATATGCACCATGATATTGTTATCGTCAAAAGCATATTCGTCATCCCATACCCCACGATAAATCTGTTTTTTAGTGAATACCTTTCCTTGGTTTTGGGCAAAAAAATGCAGTAAATCAAATTCTTTTGCAGTCAAGTCAATTGTTATACCATTCATACTTACTTCATGCTTAGAGATGTCGATGTGAAGATTTCCTATGTCGATGGCGGGCTCAAAATGTTCATTATTTGAACTGAAAACAGTATATCTTCGTAAAAGAGAAGCAACTCGAGCGGAAAATTCATTGTTGCTAAAAGGTTTGGTAAGGTAATCATCTGCTCCCATCCGTAGTCCGGACACCTTATCTGCTTCGCTGTCCTTAGCTGTCAGCATTAAAATGGGAACAAGGTTTGTTTTTCTGATATCGTATAAAACATCAAACCCACTTTTCTTAGGAAGCATGATATCCAAAACTATCAGATGATAGCTGTTTTTATCAGCCTCCAATATGCCGTTTTCTCCGTCATGGCATACAGTAACCTGGTACCCTTCTGTTTCTAAGTTTTTTTTAAGTAATTTACATAGGTCAACATCATCATCTATTATTAAAATTTTTTCATTCATTTTTTTGCACTCCTTTCCAGTTTTGATCTTCCGTCTGCAGGCTTTTTCGCATTTTTCGGTATCATCCATATCCGGCTGAAGGCACCAACGCCCTTAATTTTATATTCCTCACAGAGTTTCTGCACCCATGCTCCGTGATGCCCCATTTCTCTGCAGCTCCCGAACAGTAATATATTCCATTTCCCATTCTCTCAATGTATATAGCGACATTGTATTCGTTCAACCGAAGAAAAGCAAGAAAATAATCTTTTTCTTGTTAAAATGTAGTCAGCAAAGGAACTTAGCCGCAAATTTTTATATTGAAAAAAAGTCTATATTTTCTACCTGATCTGGCTGACAAGGCATGTCAGAATACCTCATGAATATAAGGTAGCCAAATAAATTTAGTTTATTAATGCACGTACGCTTTGCCCTGAAGTTTGTGAAGAACTCAGAAAGTGCTTTATAAGCTTTATAATGACTCAATTTATATTGTTCAAGGATAACAGGGTGTATAGGATTGATTTTGCTACCTTACCCTGTCGGCCGGATTACGCAAAATCAATCCTATACACCCTGTTATCCTAATTTAAAGTTTATGAGAGTCATTACGAAAGCTTATTTAGCACTTTCTGAGTTCAATTTATGTTGTCAGCAAAGCTGTTACTAACGATTATTTTACAAACCAGTAAATAAAACGTACATACTACTTCATGATATTAATTTTATGGTGTTAGCATATACGTATGGACACGAAAAGTTTAACACGATAAAATGTTTCATAGAAAGGTGTGTTAAACAATGTCCAAGAACGGTACTCATTATTCGGAAGAATTCAAACAACAGATTGTAGATCTGTATAATTCAGGTAGTTCAGTTTCTTACTTGAGAAATGAATATGGCGTCACAAATGTAAGGATTTATAGTTGGATTAAGCAGCTATCTCCAGTTAAAGTATCAGAAAAAGAAGAAATAAACTCTATCGGTTATGCCTATGATACTTCCATGACAGCCGAATTGGCTATGAAGGCAGTTAAAAATGCATGTTTAAATGTAAAGGTTATTGAAGGCATCATTCTGCACAGCGATTTGGGTACACAGTATACCAGTAGGATATTTGAGGATTACCTGTCTTTCAAAGGTATTATTCATTCTTTTAGCCGAAAAGGAAATCCTTATGATAATGCATGTATTGAATCCTTCCATTCCGTGCTAAAAAAGGAAGAGATCAATCATCATAAATACAATGATTTCAATGCTGCCCGTAAGGCTGTATTTGAATATATTGAATCCTGATACAACAGAAAAAGGATTCATGATACCATTAATTATTTGACTCCAAAGGCTGCTAATGAAGCAGCATAAGCGGCATCAAAAGTTATACTTTTTGTGTCTACATTATTGACACAAGTCCATGGGTATACTAAATGAATTGTTAATATTAATTAAAGCACTAAATTAAATACAAGTTTCAATACACAACTTTACCTCAATGTATAAATTGAACTTTGGAGGTTTCGAAAAGGCTTTTAATTCTTTTGGAATAGATATTTAAAACTTATATAGATAGATATAGAATTATTTAAAACTATTAAAACAGATAATATGAAATGAGAACCTATTTGTTTTATTTATATGGAAAGAATAATAGTTATTGTCTGATAGAGAATTTATTTTCTTAAGTATAATAAATATATTTAAACTTGATTGATATAATTAAAATTATTTCATAAACAGCTTTGCTTCACAACATAAATTAAAATCAGAAAGTACTTATTGAGCTTTCATAATGACTCTCATAAACTAAATTAGGATAACAGGGTGTATATTATAAATTTTGCGTAATCCGGCCGACAGGGTAAGGTAGCAAAATTTATAATATATACCCTGTTATCCTTGACATATAAATTGAGTCATTATGAAAGCTTTAATGAGCACTTTCTGAGTTCTCAACAAACTACAGAGCAAAGCGTCCTACTGCAACAAATTTTTATTTAATCACTTCTCTTGTAGCTTCATAGACTTTCCTATTTACTTCCTTAGGCAGCCAAATAAATAAAATCATACTGAGAAACGTCACCAAACCAAGAAACAAAGCAACTAATCTGTAAGGTATGAACAATCCTAATAATCCTGCCAGCAGTTGAAACAATATACCTCCGATGGCGAAGATAACATGAAACAATGCATTTACTCTTGCTCTCATTTCAGGAGGTAAATAAGATTGTACGGCGGCGGAACGGATGGTTGCACTTTGGGAACCCAATACTCCGCAAAGGAACCGGTTGATAAGCATTGCGGGATATGGCATGAAAAGCAGGAAAGAATCCAATAAATCATAAATAGAATATACTAATTTAGTAAAATCATATCTTTTCTTAACAGGTATTTCTTTATTGTATTGAACAAAACCGCCAATAATTCTGCCCATTGTTTCACTGCTCTTTAAGAATCCAAGCATGGTAACCGTAAGCCATGCCTGTGTTTGATAGAAAGCTTGTGTAACCACTCCTATACCATGGGATGCACCGTTTGTGATACTCATATATGTATAAATGTTCCGGATACCTTTTTCTTTCTTTAAAAAAGAAAATCCCTCCAGAAAATCTTGTTTATACATATCCCAGGTTAACGTACCTTCTGCCTCATGCTTCGTTTCTGTTATCATACTTTCTAGGATAACACTTGCTAAACCAATGAAAGCCACAAGGATAAATATATATCCTAAATTCATTCTATCATAAAGGTAAGTTGAAAGAGGTGCCATTATAATAGTCACAGTAGGATAAATGCCTCCACTTACCGCATAACCTTTTTGTTCATGTCCAGCGGGAATTAAATCCGGATACCAAGAATCATAAGCCAGTCTGTAAAAAACGGATATAGTTCCAATTAGCAGTGTAAATATAGCATATAATGCAAATATAAACTTATGTTTTAAAGTGTATATCCCCATAATTAAATATACAACCGCCATAAGAACATCCAGTCCCACAATCCATTTCTTTTTGGTTCCTTTATCAATAATCGGTGCCAGAAATATGGGTAAAATAATATCCGGTAGCATGCCGCAGATCATAATTAATGCTGCCATGAAAGTAGACTTTGTTTCCTCGAAGACCAAAAGACTGATTGGTAAATTCATTGCTTCTCCGCCAATAGCAGATAAAATTGTGGATATTGTAATAAGGCTAAAATTCTTAGTCCATAGACCTCTCTTCTTCATACTCTCACTCTCCTCAGTATTTTTATGTCTATTATATAAATCAACTAAGGTAACAACAAGTAGTTATTTGTGAGAAATTCTTGGCTGAATTATATCATTTAAATGAGCTTTTTATTATATTATAAGAAATTCAACTAAATAATTCCAGAGCCTTTTTATATTTTCTTTGTCTGCAATAAGCTTTTTTTAAAATACTTTTATAAAAAAGAACATACCCCTTATGTCTTTCTGATTTTAATCTGTCCATTAAAGTTTCCATAATATTGATAAAGTTAGGATCATCCAGATAATCTTCCTTACACTCATATAAAGCTTCTTCCAGCATTATCTTTTCAACTTCTATTGTATTCCCTTTCTTTTCATTGTCTTTTATCCAGTTTTTCATAGCATTGATAAACTCTTCTGCAACATCCATTTTTTCACTCCGAATGTAAGCCAAGGCTTTCTTATGATATAATAAAAAATCATTCTCCCAGGTAACCATATTTAAATATTTTAATGCCAGACTGTAATTACCGCTTTGTAAATATGTTGCACCCATATTATAATGAATCTCACTTAATTCTTCTTTCCAATATGTATTTTGCAAAAGATGTATCGCCCTTTGATAGGCAGGTAACATTAAATCTTCAATGTGTAAACATGCATATACAGTGCCCACCATACGATAACAGAAACCCAACGCCCATGTATTTCCTTCCTCAAGGGCAAGAGATATACATTTATCTACGTATTCATGAACTTTGTCATATTGGCTAATTCTATAATACGCTAGAATAAGCTTAACCAAACTATAACTATTATTTAATATATTAAAAGCTTGAATATACAAATCAATGATTTCTTTTTCTTCCTCCTTTTTCAATGGTAAAGCCATATAATAATAAGCACGTTGTTTATTATTCATACTGTCCAGACATTGTGATAATTGCTTTAATGATTCCTTATTATCTTCATATGCTTGTATTATTAACCAGTCAATTGCCAAGGGACTATAAGATAATTTTTTATCTGCGGATTGTAATTCCTTATAAGCACTTTTTTCAAGATGATAAGACATTTGTTCAAAGTAACTTTCAATTAACTCATTATAATATTCCATAAATGATTCTTCACAGTAAAACTCAATATCCAATCTCTCAAAAAGCTGCTTTAATATATGAGAATCAGGTGTTACTTGATTTCGTTCTATCTTACTTAGATATGAAGGGACACAAATTCCATAACACACTTCTTTTTGCCCTTTATTTTGTTTTAATCTTTCTAGTTTCAGTAATGTACAGCTATATTGGTATGCTTTATTCATTTCATCACCATCTTCCCTATTCTTTTGATTTACTTTAATATAAATTAAATAAAACTCTTTCCTTTAATTCCAGTTCTTCTTCTCCATAATAACCTGCCTTATTCTCAATATAGAAATGAATGTTTCTATATTTCTCGTCTGCAAAAAGGCTTCTTTTATAATGAGCGGTATAAATGTTACCATTTTCTAATTTTATTAAACGTTCACCATCTTTACCAAGTAACTCACTATTCATCTTATTGCCATACCTATCATATATTTCCAGCTTATCTCCTCCGGCAATCTGAACTTTTACACCAAGTTCCTGACTGGATAGGTTAAAATCCCATGGAATAAATTTAATTTCAAGAATATCATCTGTTCCATAAACTTCATCCGGGGTAAAAACGCATTCTTCTTCATTCAGAATCTGGATTATAGGGGGCTTAATGGATGCTTTGTAAGCTGCTATCATGGTGTTAACAAATAGCTTAACCTCCATTTCACTATTTCCAACTGGAGAATGTCCAACACCGGAGTATGTAATGTTGCCTTTATTATAGATATAATAATAGCTGGAAGCATCATTTGGTGACATACCATATATATCAGCAGTGCTTCCATCGCTGTTTCCTTTAGCCAGACAATACCATACAACTATACTTGGATCTTCTAAGTTAAGTTGAAAATATTGTGCGTGGGTATCTGCCACACTGATTGTATCATCAATTACATAAGGGTACTGGGTAATCTGTCCCTGGTTCAGTTTTGTAACCGTTGTTGTTATATTATTGTCAGCACTTGGACTTAATCCTTTAAATGTTAGATTCACATAATTATCTGCTATCCTTTTTAAGGCATAGGAATTGTATCCGTGAATCTGGGGATACAAAACTCCTGTTGGTGACATTGGAATATCATTATATTCTTTTAGTACTCCACCGGGATTTCGTACACCAAAACGATCCATTCCTAATATATCTCTAAAATCCTTATTAAAATAATATCCAAACTCATTAGCCTGAGAACTTTCATTATTAAAAGAAGTAGTATCATGTGTAAAGAGAACACTTTTTCCTTTTTCAATAAAATATTTTATATTATTCAATGCAGATTCATTCTTTATGGGTCCATAAACATCACTAAAACCTAGAATCAACATATTATAATTTTTTAATTTATCCGTATTCTTTTTTGTTCCTTCTGAGGTTATATCAAAATAATTATTATATCCTGAATACATATTCTCAAATTCTAAGATGGTCTTCGTTTCAAAAATAACTTTATAATCGTTAAGATTCTCCGTAAACTTACGAAATTGTGGATTATTTTGAAGGGTTAATGTAGTACTGCTGCCATTTTGGTTAATCTGTAGGACACGAATTGTTTCTTTCTCAGAATCAGATCGTTTTACAGCTGAAAAACCTGAAATCTCATCTCGATTTTCCGTTTGCTTCTCATCAACGATTTGCAGTTTCCATGGTATGACTCCAAAGTAGTCCATTGCTAAACGTTTGGTTAGTTTATGTGGTGTGTTTGGAGTAACTCCTGTCTGAATCATATTAAGTTCTGTTTCGTCAAATCTTCCGTCTGAGTTGGCATCAATATAGAGTTTTACCTGGAAGGTTTTACTAGTATCCTTTTCAAGAATTGTGTAGTTATATACCAGGTTTCTAAAATTAATATTACTGCCATTAATGTAATTATCGGCACTAATAGTCCCATTATTGAATATGCCCTTGTAGGGAGTAGGAGCCGAGTTAATCAACAAAGTTGGTTTATCTGTGTTTATCTTACTTTGGATGTTCCTAACAGGCAGTTCTGCAATATTTAACAGATTCGCTCTTTCTTTATTTTCTTTAATTAAGGCATATATATTTGATGTTTTATCTACTACAAGTTCTGTCAGATCTGATCCTGTATGATACAGCTTAGAATCAACCAATACCGGGTATCCTGCTTTTATAAAATCAGCCAGCTCGTTTTTTTTCTGCTTTGTAATATCATTACCTGGCATCCTTGTAGTATTCCTTGTGGATGTATTCGTACCTCCCGGAAGCCAATTTACTTCAAAACGGTTACCTTTGATCAAATCTCCAACATGAAGATAAATCTTTCCATCAAGTTGATTATCATTGTAATAGGGTAAATCTATGTACTGTGGGTCATTGGACGAATTCTTTCCATAATCCGGATTTCTTTGGGATTTCGTATTATATCCTCCACAATTCATTCCAAGATAGATTCCATCATAAGTACTATTCAAATCTTCTATCTTGCCCACAAATTCAGCAGAAGTCATTTGAACAATATCTATTTTTCCAATATAATTAGGTAACAAAGCCCGCAATCTATATGTGTTTAGTGTAAACTCATTGGTCGGTTCGATATTCAATATCTTAAGGGGCATATCTTGAACTGACTCATGGCTTTGAGAACCAAGAATAAATTTAATTGCATTAGCAGGGGTATTTTTTTCTCTCTTCTCTTCCAAATAATCAAAAAAATCTTCCGTATATTTTGTTTCACCTATCTTATCATTCACAAAATTTTGTGACAAAGTGCAATCTCCATTATAAGTATAAATTCTTCCTGTAACACTTACGTTACCACTCATATAAGGATTTAGCCTAAATTTTTCCCACAATGTATCCCAATGGGCATCCCATGCCAGAGAACCATCCTTTTGGGTGGGCATAAAGGTACTTTGACACCAATAATTTTTGCCGTCCCCTTTTTGATTCACGAAGGCTCCATTCTTTATTAATGCCTCTTGATTCTCATTTAGAAATAGATTGTAAAATAGAACCGGATTCATGGTTCTTGACATCAAGGCTAACTTATATACATTATTGGAATTTCCCCATTCACTTCCATTTGTATGATTTGTCCCATTTCCATAATAATCTGTCTGGTAAGGAGTTACCAGTTTACTTGTGCTGGTTGGTGGATTTGTGTACACAGTCCAATCAAATATAATAGCCCCATAATCTTTTTCAATATTTACTTTCTTAAATATGCGGACAACTGCATCCCAGCTTAAATCGTTATTGCCAAATCCATCCCACGGGTGGGGTTTAGCCGGCTTACCGGCAAGGTTATATTTTTCCCATATTTCAGGAAGATTAACAATATGGGATTTGGGACTAATAGATATTAAATCCGCTCTGTCTATCCATTCCAGCTGCTCATTTAGATCCTTTGGTTCCACGGTTTTGACTAAAATATGATAATCTTTTATATCATTTTCCGAAACTTCTAATACATCCTTTAAAAAATAATTATGATTAGTATAAGCATAAGCATATCCTTTTTTAAACTGATTATCTGTTCGGCTTGTATAGACTTTATCACCAATAAACTCAAGTTTTCTTTTATTCTCTACTTTTTCCTCACTCATACCAAAAACAGTTTTCCAAACTATATTCCCATTATCCACTTTAACGTAATTGACCTGTCCCGTTGCTTTATCAACAACTTCCTGAAATAGTCCCTCATTTTCTCCCACTCTTTCATAATATCCGTACAATGTCTTTTCACCATTTTGGGTAATCCAATCCGATGGAATCCCTTTCTCATCCGGAAATTGATACTGTATGCCCCAAACTGCAGAGGAGGCTTTAGTTGCTGTTACCGTTGTCATATCACCTGAGTAACGAAGCCTATCCATATCAACTGGCTCACATCCATCTATTAAATATCCAATCTCTCCATATCCTTCATAAGGAACAATCTCAAGTATGACAAATGGATTGTTCTTCGTCCCCTTTTCGCCGGATTGATTTGGAATCCAATCGGTAACTGCTTCTCCTTTAGATATAACTGCAGCCTGTACCCACATTATTATTTGAGGCATAATGAGAAGAAGAGAAAGAACCAGTACGGTTACGAAAGTATATTTTAAACCATTATAGGACTTCATATAGCTACACTCTTTTATTTTTCCAAACAATTTTTTCAATGAATGAACCTCCTTCCATTATGGTACAGGTTTTATCTTGTTTCTTAAGGTAATGACCTGATTCTTTAGTTGAAAGGTACTCTTTTCTTTTTTTAGGCTTAAAGATACCTTGATTTGTTTATTAGAATCATCAGCTCCAGTATCCACCACTTGAAATTCTTCTACATATTTACCTAATAATTCTTTGTTACCAATCTGAATACCCTCTGGGGTAAATTTCTTAAAATCAAGCTGGTGTTTGATAGTATCAAAGAGAATAACATAGGTAACATCTTCCTGATATATTGTAAGTTCACCACTTGGACTAAACTTTACATTATACCCTTCAATGATCAGACCATTTATTTGGTTAATAATAATCTGCCCTTCTGTCTGCAATATGACTTCATCGTTTAGATTTCTATAATTTCCGGAACTATAACTCATGATAAAAGCTAAAGAGACCATAACAATCGCCAAAATTGATACAGCTGTTAACAGTTCAATGAATGTGAAGCCTCTATTGTCTTTTTCTCTTTGTGTCACAGGGATTCCCCCTTTTCTCCCTAATTTACCTCATGCCTACCTGTCTCTTTTATACATTTAATAACCGAACTTCGATTAGAATACGTGAATTTAATACTGCTATAATTAGATGAGAATGAACCGGAACTTCTATTAAAACTGATTGCGATACTCTCATCACTTTCTAATAACTTCTCTGTACCCCCATTTTCCCAATAGTAAACAGACATTTTACGGCCTATTCTTTTACCGGAATCGGAATCCAACTCTGCAAGAGCACTATTCTGCTCATTGGATACTTTCATATAAATTCCATTGCCATAATAATATATATGCAGATAAGATTTTGAACCCTTTGCCATAGTATCCAATCTCAGCTTTTCCAGAATTGCATCCACACTTTTCGCCGCTTCTTTAGTATCTGTCATGGCAATTCCATTTAGTAATATTAAGACTCCTGATGTGATGATTATAAATATTCCAAGTGCTATGACTAGTTCAATCAGTGTATATCCCTTATTACCATCCGCCATAATTACACCTCTTATTCTTCATTCAATTTCCAGTTTTCATAACCGATTAACTCAGATACTATGATCCGGCTATTATCTCCCAAGTTAGAACCATCCTCATTCACCACTAAATTTCTAAAAATAGTATTTAATTCCGTGTTTTTATTAATTATAGTATTTACAACCTGTTTTGAAGCCGTTACTGTGGATCCCGCTGAAAGACTGACGTCTCCTCCAGCCAGGATTAATCCGGTGAAGCTGCCATTAACAACTACATTCCCAGTTGCAACAACAATTCCTTGCATACCCGAAGTTGTGATAAAATCACCATCTACAACATAAGCTTTATGATTGCTGTCTATGGTATAAACTTGATCTGTGAATGGTAAAATCTTTGAAATGTCTATAATAGATCGGAATACTGAGGCAGGGTCATATACAGCTCTCAAGTGTGGCTCCGAAAGTTCCTGAGACAATATCTTATATCTTTCCTTTAATTGATCCGCTATAGACTGTATTGTACTTCCATCCGGTGTGACAGTACCCTCCACAAGCCCCGCACCGCTTTCCTCTTGGTACGTAAGCAGATGCCCCGGAGACATAATCCATGAGGATTCGGTATTTATTGATATACTGCCTGCAAAACTCTTAATCCTTGTCTCCATCTTGCTTTCTTCGTCTAATTGTTGTTGTCTGTAATAGTATTTCAGAAATTCATTGACTTTCTCTTCGTTAGCAAATGTAAGGAAAAAGAATACCTCTTTACGGGGTCCATGATTATAGAATATGGTAGTGTAGCCATTGGCATAGCAGGCAATCTCTGGAGCTAATGAAACCATGGGAGCGTCCCCTAAACCGTCCGTTTTATTTTTTCTTCGTAAGTATTTATCATAGGATACCGGATTCCCTACATTCTTAGGTTCTGCTGAATTGGAATCAATGTCCTGCCATAAACATTCACTTGGTACCAAATAGGCATATTGATTCCCTTTTATTGCCAAAGACTCCCCTGTCCAAATATCCCCCTGAAGGTTTTCATTATATTCATTGCCGCCGGTACTTGGGTTAAGATAAGCTCTTCTTGCTATAAGTAATCGTTTCAGATTTGATAAATTAAGGGTTGATTTAAGCCCATTTATTATAACTGCACTGCTTTTATCAGGAATATGCTCATTTCCATATCCATAATATTCACCGGATAAAGTAACATCACTTTTCTTTGCCCCAAGTGTCAGATCGTTTTCCACATAACATTTACCACTGATCTGAATAGTGGTGGGCATTTCCGTACCGGCATTTATATTCTGGAATGTGGTAATATTCTTTGCCCATATATTTGGATTATCAAGAATCTGCAGGTTACTGCGATTCTTAACATCAATATTTCCTCTTGTTATAATATTACTCCCCCGCCCCATGGTGAGAAAGGAGGCATTCTCCAGAATGATTCCCCCATTACCGGCGTAAACATTTCCATATACTTTAACATTATTAACCGTATTAAGAGATATACTATGATCCGCTATGAGGCCATAGTCAGCAAATACGTTGGTACCGCTATTGTAGGCGTGAAAAGCCATGTCAGGAACCATAATTTTTATATCGGTGGACAAGGTTGTTTTATAATTCTCACTGTTTATGTAACTTAGCTTTATGTTCTTTATAATAATGTATCCCGGTTTACTTGGATTCTCTCCATCTATTACTATTTTATTTTCACCCATGTCAGCATTGGTTGTTAACATGGCATTAGGTTCCTTTATGTATCCCCGGATTGTTGCAGGCTCATAAGTGGTTAGATCAATACCATCTCCTAGTTTCTTTGCAATCTCGTTAATAAAAGTCTGTGAGAACAGGTTTTCTTTATCTATGGTCTCATTCAGATAATTCTCCATTGCCACATTGTAAGCTATCTCTAATGAATCAGCAGTAACTTCTTCAATTCCTGCCCGAATCTCTGTTAAAGCAGTTTCTGCTTCATAAAAATTTGCCTTTGATTTCTGATTTATACTCTTCATTTGAATATGATTCCATGTTATGGTCAGTAATAAAGAAGATATAATCGTAAGAAAAGCAATACATACAATTATAATAATCATAGCAGAACCTTCATTATTTATAAAATAATGCCTGTCTTTCCTCATAAATTATTCCTCCTTTATTATATGAAAGGTTACACAGGGAGCAGCGGTATCATAATCCGCACCTGCCGAAAATAATTTTACGGTAACATCATACAACCTGGTTTTAGTCTCTTTCTTAACCAAAGGGCTGGTTAATGATACATTATTATAAATAGGAACAAAGTCAGGATTATCCACTATAATTCCATAGCTGGTGTCTTGACTGACAAGAAATAAGTCAATGGTATCTGTTATAGTACTATCTTTATGTATCGTAACTTTATCACGGATGATAGGTCTATAGAAAACATAGATTCCATTCATATCACTATTATAGTCTGTTTCTTTGAGAACATAGCTTTCAATGCCGCTTCCGGGAACGGCTCCGCAGGTATATACTGCCTCCACTCTGACTTCAATGTTTCCGCTTAGATTCTTGATATTAACCTGTATGTCCCGGGTTAGATTCGTTCTAATGTCATCTTCCGAATACTCACCAACTGTATATCCTGTATCGGTTTTCCTCTGTTCCCGGTACCATCTGTAATTATTATGTAATACTGAAATTGCCATGGATGTTTCACGGTTCTCTGTGGCTATTACATTCTTCATTTCATTAATATCATTAATAACAGGCATTTTATAATTATTATAACCTGTCAGATCACCATCAGAATTGACGTCTTTGTAAACATCCTTATCAATGGTTATTTGTACATCATATTTATTCTTTCCATCCTGAACCAGCTTCTTAGTGTAGATTGTTTTATCATCATGAACAATTGTATTATCATTATAGGTGGATGCAATTTCAAGAATGGTTTTTGCTTTTACATCTTCCACAATATTCTGTGCCAGGATAGTTTCTTGTTGTACTTTTCTTGCTTTTGCATTCACTCTGGCTGAGGCAAGAAAATTCTTTAGTATAGGGCCGAAGACAAGAGCAATAATTGCTATACCAACCAGAAGTTCCACTAAAGAGAACCCTTTATTACCTATTTGGAATAATTTTTTTCTTTCTCCGCCCATCATACCCTCCATATTACTTTAATCCTTATGTATAGCTTATCTATTCTACCGGAAGTTCAAAAGTTCCAAATATATTATCCGTCCCCAGGTCAATTCCATAGATATCAAATAGCTCTGCTTCCCGTCCTTCCCCTGACACCATAAACAGGTCTATTGTTATGGTTCCTGTCAAGTTACCTGTTGTACTATCGAATGCAGCTGTTATAGATTGAATTCTCATTTTCTCATGGTAATTATTTATGAAATCAATAGCTTTTTTAAATCCGCTATAATTAGTTTGATAGTTTATAGTGATGGATGACTGATATCCTTTTAAACCCTTCCTTTCTGCTGTCACATCTGTGGTATCTGAGCCATTGGATGTGTCATTGGCAGTCTGATCTGTGGTATTATTCATTTCCCGATTCGAATCATAAATATGGGTAATATCTCCAAAGGAAATAGCACTTACTATCATATCCGCTTCCTTCTCCAATTTCGTAACAAATATGGTATTCTTATCCTGGGTCATAGAAGCAGCTAAGTGATTGAACATATCCTGGGTATCTGCTAACATCTTATTGGTTTCTTCAATATATTTTTCTTTTGCAACATCTTTTTGTATTAAATCATTCAGTTTCACGCTTAATTCCAGGTTATCACTACTTAAGGTATCTATTTTCCCAGTAAGTTTCACATAGCCAAATTGATAGGAGCAGAATAAGATAATAAATATAAGCAAAATGAACAGTAAATTCTTTTCTCTCTCTGACAGTTTTTTAATTATCTCCATCCTTATCCTCCTTTGTAAAACCTTCTTTGTATTTAGCGGAAACCGTAAACTCTACTGTGATATTACCATTTTCATCCCTTTGTTCCATAATACTCTCTGTTTGCACTTCAGTAAGGGCATCTATTGTTTTTAACTGTGTTATTACTTTGGCGGCTTCTGTTTTGGAACCTGTCTTTATATTTAAGGAAATTTGAGTATCCGTTATATTCATAGTATTGATATTGCTCTTAGATGGCAATTTTTCCTCCAACTCTGTAATGAGAGAATTTAAACCCTCATTATTTCCCAGGGTAAGATCATACATAGCCTTTATACTGTTATACTGATTCTTGGCTTCTTTATGGTCCTTATAAATTTGTTCAGCCTCTGACAGTTCCTTAATCTGTGCTTCCAGCCTATCTTTCTCCAGCCTTTCTGTACGATACCCAATATAGGCCGTTAAAACAAATATAATACTAATAGCCACAGAACCGCCTAGAAGAACCCTTCTTAAGTGAACCCTACTCTTCCTTTCTACAGTAGCTAAGTAGTCCTTTGGCATAAAATTAATAGGATTCATAACTGCTCCGATACAGGAGAGGTAATCGCCCTGATTTTCAGCCTTAAACTCAATATTCTTATCGAAAATTACACCACTGAGAGTCTCTATCTTTTTCGTATGTATACCAGTCTCGTTAGAAAGTAATTTACTGAGACCTTTTATTTTGGTACCCTGTCCTGTCAGATACATGATATGTATTTTTTTTTCTTCATTTCTTGAAAGATAATAATCCAGAACTCTAATTATATTATTAACAAGAAGGTACAGAGATTCCGTTAACTCTTGTCTGGCAGTATTCTCCAACCCATTGTCTGTATATTCTTTGGAATATTCTAATGTAATCGCTGCTGTTTCCTCTACATGAGGTTCAAATTCCCTATTGATTAACGCATTGTTGCTTAGCAGCTGTAATGCCTCATTATCGTTGTTAACATCATAATACCTACTATTTACTAATGTGTTAGTAATAGAATTTGTACCATATTGTATAGTGCGCTGAAAGGTCAGCACTCCACCCTCAAGAAAACTAAGAAGCGTGGAATCTTCTTGTATCTGAGCAATTAATCCGGTTTCTGTTCCCCCTTGCTTTTTACAGACCTGAAATATACTATTTCCAATATAGTCAATGGCTTCTACCTGGTAACCTAACATTTTAGCAACGCTATAATAATTTTTAATCAGCTGATTTGGTGCTGCTAATACAGAAATTCTTAACTTTTTTTCTTTTCCATTTATTATCTTTTCTAATATTCCATATGTAATGGTATATTCTGATATCTCCACCGGGAAATAGTCCGTGGCATTGGTTTCTATTATATCTTTAATACGATTATCACTAACATAGGGAATTACAATCTCACGATTGGCAATCTTTGTTGATGCAATGGTGAAAATAACCCTGGTGCTCTTCAGCTTTGCTGCAACAATTTTATCTTTTGCTGCTTCAACAAACTTCTCCTTATTGCGGATAAATCCATCTTCATATGTATCTTCCGGTGTTGGAAAGGAAATGCATTGATATACCTTTGGATTTTTCTTCTTATTCTCAACTTCACAAATTCTGGTAATGTGAAGTCCGGTTTCTATACTAATTACCCTGTTTGACATATCTTCCTCCTATATCATCCACTTATATATAACCCTATATACCAATCAGTTATTGGCTTTCCATATAATATAGCAATCATAATACCTGCTGAAAGGTAAGGACCAAAGGCTAATACTCTATCCTTTTTACTTACTCTCATTCTAATTAAATGAATCACGGATCCCAAGATACATCCAAGTACAAAAGCTAATATATTATACTTCCATCCAAGGATTAACCCGATTACAGCCATAAGTTTAATGTCTCCTCCCCCAATTCCTTTCCCTCTGGTTATAATATAGATAAGAAGAAGGAAACCGCTGACACCCACAGAACCTATGATATAATCCATATAATTCTCAAAATCATAAAGAACCCGGATAATGCCTGCTATTCCCAAAAATATATTGATCCCGGCCGGTATCACATATGTTCTGAAATCAATAACACTCATTACAATAAGTGCTGAAACGCATAAACAATATATCACACTCACCGGAGTTAACCCATGTATTAAAAACACCCATACATAAAGAACCCCGTTCAGCCCTTCTATAATGGGATATTGTATGGATATCTTACTGCCGCACTTTCTGCATCTTCCCCTTAAGAAAAGATAACTCATTATAGGAATTAGCTCATACCACTGTAACCGGTAACCGCATTGGGTACAGTGGGAAGGGGTTGTAACGATATTCTTTTTTAAAGGGATACGGTAAATGCAGACATTAAGAAAGCTGCCAATTATGATACCGTATAAAAAGATAATAAAGCAGATGATTGGTTCCGGTTTCATGGATAGACTCCTTTTTTAGGAACATCAAACAAGAACAATGTCTTGTTTGATGTTGTGAAAGTTGTTATTTATATTGTGTTCCAACTGTTGGATATAAAATAAGTGAGACTTGATCCTCCGTATTAGGCAGATCATCTCCAACATAAATCTCAAAAGTTTTATCAGGCTTAAAATAAATATAAAAATCTTTATAAACGTCTGATTTATATTTAGGTTTAGGAGCTTTTGAACCATCACTAACCTTACCAAGAATATCTTGAAGTTCTTTTAGGAAAGCATTATTTGTCGCATCTGCTGTTAACGCTACCGATATCTTCTGAGAGACAGCCTTTTCATATGCCGCTTCATTTGCCAATGCCACATTCACTGCTGTAGCTATTGTCTGCGCTGTTTGAACATCTGCTGCTTTCTTGGACTTATCAAGATACTTAATCAATTGTGGTGCTAACACACCTGCCAGTATTGCTATAATAGCAATAACGATAATTAGTTCCACTAATGAGAACCCTTTGTTATTTAGTGCTTTTCTTATTTCTTTCTTTTTTTCCCTTTCCATTTCTACTCTCCTTTTTAAATTTATTCTTCTAGGCATTTTAACAAATGCCAATATATTAATAATTATCAGGAAATTCATAATTTCCTGATAAATTATCTCCTTTAACATACTTATAGATTACCAAGCCCCTCATACATGGCAAGCATTGGCTGCATTATTGCCATGATAATTATTCCTACCATAAAAGCCAGAAAGATAATAATGGCAGGCTCCAAAACAGCTGTCAATCTTTGTGCTGCAGCTTCCACTTCTTCGTCATAGTAGTCTGCAACCTTTTCCAGCATACTCTCAATGTCACCGGATTCCTCACCTATTTTAATCATCTGATATACCATTGGGGGGAATATTCCAGCATTCTTAATAGGAATGGAAAGTGGTATTCCTTTGGCAACATCTTCTTTAGCCAGAAGCAGAGCGTCTTTAGCAACTACGTTATCCATGGTTCTTGCGGTAATATCCAACGCTTCAATCACAGGGATACCGGCAGCCAGCAAAGTACATAGTGTTCTGGTTAATCTGGCAGAAATGGATTTCATAATAAACTTTCCGTAAAAAGGTACCTTATAGGCTATACGCCCAAGTGTCTCCCTGCCGGCAGTTGACTTTTTATATAGGGAGAACCCAATTATGATACAGGCTGCCACAACAATCAGTACATACCATCTTGTAACCATGAAATCACTAACTCTTATGACAAGCCTGGTCATGAATGGCATGTCAATATTCATATCAGCAAACATGGCCATAAAGTTGGGAACAACAAAGAGCATCATAACTACTAAGACTGCTACAGCCACTAAACCAACGATAATTGGGTATATCAAAGCCTTCTTCATTTGAAGCTTTAATTTTGTCTCTTTCTCAAAATGTATTGCCAGTCTCTCAAAGACGGTCTCCAAATCTCCTGAGGCTTCCCCTGCCTTAACCATATTAGTAAGAATAGAAGGGAATACTTTCTTTTGTTCCCTCATGGCATCTGCAAGACCCTCACCTTTTTCAACAGAAGTTTGAACTTCTTTAATTGCCTCTGAGAGCACCTTATTCTCCGTTTGCTGGGTGAGTAAATCCAGTGCATTTACCACCGAAACTCCGGCAGTCAGAATACTTACAAATTGTCTGCAAAATACACTTAAATCTCTGGACTTTACAGGGTTTCCAACAGTTATGTTAATATCTTTATTTAAAAAGCTTTGTTTCTCTAATGATACCGGAAGAAAGCCTTCTGCTTTTAATAGGAATTTTGCTTTCTCCTCATCAATTGCTTCTATACTGCCTTTTTGTACTTTTCCCTTCTTATTAATGACAAGATAAGAATAACTGTTCATTTAATCCTCCATTCTCCCGCAAACCTGCGAATTTAGACAGCAGCACAAATTTGCCCTGTGGAAAATCTTGATTTTCCACACATCCTCCTAGAATAATTTTCGTTCAAGTGCAATGGGATCCTGTGCAAAATGAAGTGCATTTTCAGAATCTATTTTTCGTTTTATATATAAATTAAAAATTGCATCATCCATCATCTGCATGCCAGACTTTTTATTCGTTTGGATAATGGAAGGAATCTGAAACCCTTTCCCTTCTCTGATAAGATTTTTAATAGCCCCGTTTGCATGCATAAACTCAAAAGCCGCCACTCTTCCTTTTTCACCTGAAAGAGGAATGAGTTGTTGGGATATTACAGCTTCTAAAACTGTTGCCAGCTGGATACGAATCTGTTGCTGCTGATGAGGGGGGAATACATCAATAATTCGGTCAATGGTGCTAGCAGCACCAATAGTATGTAATGTAGAGAATACCAGATGCCCTGTTTCAGCAGCTGTAATAGCAGTAGAAATAGTATCCAGATCCCTCATTTCTCCAACCAGTATAACATCCGGATCTTCCCGAAGAGCTGCTCTAAGGGCATTACTATAGGATTGGGTATCCAATCCTATCTCCCTCTGATTTACAATGGACTTTTTATGATGATGCAGATATTCAATAGGATCTTCTAATGTAATTACATGGGTATTATAATTGGAATTAATCACATCAATTAATGAAGCCAGTGATGTTGATTTACCACTTCCCGTAGGCCCCGTTACCAATACAAGTCCTCGTTTCTTAGCTGTTAGTTCTACAACAGAACTTGGAATTCCCAGCTGTTCCGGTTTTGGAATTGTTGTACCTACCAGGCGAATTGCCGTTGCATAGGAACCTCTTTGTTTAAATACATTGACACGGTATCTGCCCAGATTGGGAATAGAGTAGGAAAAATCCACTTCCCCTTTTAGCTCTAAAGAAGTTCTGAAATGTTCCGGAACAATAGGCATTATTAATTCCGATGTATCATTAGGCAGATATTTAATGTCCCCCACATCCTGCAGTTCACCGTTAACTCTGCACTTTGGAGGCAGCCCAACTGTAATGTGGAGATCGGATGCTCCTATATCCTTGGCGATTTGTAGTAATTCTTCTATAGTAACCATACCTTTTCCCCTGCTTTCTTTTAATCATCAAATAAAATTTTCTTCATTTCAGAAATTGAAGTAATACCATGGAATACCTTTTCTGATACACTGGTTTTCAAAGTCTTCATTCCCTCTGATAATGCCAGATTATGAATCATTATAGCATTACCTTTTTTACTTATTAATTCTTTAAGTGCAGGTGTTAAAGGCATAATTTCATATATTCCGATACGGCCAAAATATCCTGTCTCATTGCACATATGACATCCTATTGCTTCATAGATTACCTGTTCCTCTTCTTCCTTAAGCCCAAGCAATTCCTTCTCTAATTTATCCGCCTGCTTTTCCTTCTTACAATAGGGGCATAGTCTTCTTACTAACCTTTGGGCTATAACACCAATAGTTGCATCGGCAATAAGGTAAGGTTCAACTTCCATGTCTTCTAACCTTGTAATACTACTTGCTGCACTATTAGTATGAAGAGTACTTACTACAAGGTGACCGGTTATGGATGCTTTTATGGCAATCTCTGCAGTCTCATTATCCCGAATCTCACCAATCATAATAATATCCGGATCCTGCCTTAGGATGGATCTGAGAGCACTGGCAAAGGTCAAGTCTGCCTTTGGATTTACCTGAACCTGATTGATTCCATCAATATTAGCCTCTACCGGATCTTCTACCGTAATAATATTAACATCTTCCTTATTCAGCTCACTAAGTGCTGTGTAAAGTGTTGTTGACTTACCGCTTCCAGTGGGTCCGGTTACTAATATCATCCCATGAGGTTTAGAAAGGATGGCATTAAACTTCTCCATTTCTTCATCAGTAAATCCAAGATCTTTCTTGTCCTTTGTAAGACCTCTTTTAGAGGTAAGTCTCATTACTATCTTCTCTCCGAAAATCGTCGGTAAAATTGATACACGAATGTCATATTCTTCTCTGTCAATCACCATAGCTATTCGCCCATCCTGGGGTTTTCTCTTTTCAGAGATATCCATATTCCCCAGAATCTTAACTCTTGCTACAACAGCTGAGAGCAAGCTGCTGTCATAGTTCATAATCTCTTTCAACAATCCGTCAACCCGGTATCGTATGCGTATAGCTTTTTCAAATGGTTCTATATGTATATCACTTGCTCTTTGCCTTACGGCCTGTTCTATCATGGTCTTCACCAATATAACAATAGGCGAATTATTTATATCTTCATTATTTTCTTTTTCTTCCTTCTCTTTGTCCAAAATTTCTTTTTCTTTGGTATACCGTTCTGCCACCTCCATGGCTTCCGCATTCCCATAGTACCTGTCTATTGTTGCAGCAATTTCTCCCGGAAGTGATATAACCGGTGCTATCTTAAAGTTAGTTATGATAGACAAATCATCAATAGCCATAATATCCATAGGGTCTGACATTGCTACCCTAAGGGTATTAGGATCCTTTTTATCAAACTCGAAAGGAATTAGCATATATTTTCGCAAAATTTGTTCGTTAACCAAGGCAAGAATATCTGTTGGTATTTTAATACCCGTAAGTTGTACAATATCTATGTTAAGTTGTTTCTGAAGTGCTTTAGCAATAGAAAGTTGATTTACATAACCTAAATCAACTAATGTTTCACCTAATTTACGATTACCTTTTTTTTGCTCTGATAAAGCTATCTTCAGGTCAGTTTCTTTAATAAGACCTTCCTGGATTAATATATCACCCAATCTTTTTTTATTTTTTCTAAAATCCATTCCTGCCCTCACTGACTCCTGTTATTTTTAGTTCTTGTTAGATTAATAGTACTTTAGCCCTATCATATCATATGCTGCTGTCTTAACAACCTTAAATTAACATTTCGCCAAATATAAAATAAAAAAAGCAACAAAACAAAAAAATGTTTCTGCTGCTTTCTAATTCCTATATTTAGGAAGGTTCAAACCCTCCATGATTTCTTAAGTTTATTAATTAAAAGTATTTCCGAAGTGGTATCCATATCCGGATTAGAGTCCGGATGGTATTTTTTAGCCAGTATCTTATAGAACTTGCCAAGCATTTCTCTTTCGTCATCGTTAAACTCACTGCTGTTACTGCTGCTGTTATAATAATTATTAAAATTTTCCTGGTAGGCATATTTACGGTATTTCTTGCTATTCTTTTTTAAATTGATTCTTTCTTCAAGTATCTGATTCAGTTGATTTAAATATTCAGAGTTCATTAACTCACCAAATACATTATAGCATCTGTCATATTCACTGGCAGCTATACCATATTCTTTTTGAAAATCCTCTTTGGCTCTGCGATATTCTTTCAGCACCTCTTGGTGATGTTTTCGTGCCAGATATTCCTCTGTTTGCTGATATTCATTCAGAATTCTTTCTTGTAAGGGCCTAACCTCCGACTTTATAATTGACCATATTTCATCACTGCTGATATTGGTTTGTTTTGTTATAGAATCAATTTTACTTTCACCAATGCAATCTTCTAAATCATAATCAACTAAATCATAATAATGAATCACACAAAGTGAATAGGTTTCATCCTTACATAAACTAATACTATAGGCTTTATTGATAGGACGTTCATATCTTTCATTACTCATTCTATAAGTATAGGTCTTACCTGTTTGTCCATTATTAGACCATGTATAGGAATCCACCAGGATTTTTTTAGGCTCTCCCAATGTATTTGTTGGTATATTGTGTAATTCCTCTATATGACAATACAAAATGACACCTCCAAAGAATATATTCTTAATCCATGATTATTCTATGTTTTAAGTATAGTATTCTTTAAAGTTTCATTTGTATGCACAGATGGCTGAATCTGTTATTCCCAAATCTTAAAAGAAGGCTGCCGCAGCCGCCTCCTTCTCTTTTCGTATTCTTTACAATTGCGCAAATATTTTATCACCCTTTGTATTAATATATCCATACATAATGCTGCTAAGGATTATTAATACCAGTGCCATAGCGCCATTGATGACTGCCGGCCTTATATTTAGTGCAAACATCAATATAAAAGGTAAAAAGGATATAAACATATTAAATAAAACAGCAACTGTAGTTGCACCGCTTTGCTTAATAACCGACACTTCGGAAGTCCAGTTTAGATTCGGCATTTTAAGATTTATTAATAATCCAAAGATAGATACAAAAAATGCAAATGCTGTTGGTAATAGTATGATCATAAATAAATCCAGTAAAGATAAATGAAGTCCTATAAATACAATAATCGAATTTATGATAACAGCTGGTACGGTTAAAATAAGATTCAAAGCAATTTTACTGTTAAATATAGTCTTTGTCCTTAAGGGTGATTCTTTTAATATCCACAAATTTCTTCCTTCCAAGGAGATGGAGCAAGCTGTTACATTAGTCATAGCAACGCAAAATCCAAACATAATTGCAATTATCTGGCCGAATTCACTTCCAAGTACAGGCACATTAATGATTTCTGCCAATGTTTCTTTACTAAGAAATAAAGATGCAACAGAACCTAAAAACATTATTACAATACCAAATCCTGTGTTAAGAACATACAAAGTAGAGGAAAAATATCTTTTTGCTTCTTTTATCAATAAAGCTTTAAATGGTGTAGATTGTTTCAAACTGCCTACTTTATAATTGCCCCTTGTAAAATTAGAAAGAATCTTTGTATTAATACTCTTAAACTTAACTCCAACCATAAGGGAAAACAGAACAAATGCTCCTAAGGATATGCCAACAAATAACACAATGGATATTATATCATATTCACAAACTGCCTGGCGAAACATTCTTGCCAGCAGATACATATTATCTACCTGGTTGGTAATAGCCGTTGTTATTTCACCCATTTTTTCAGCTGAATCAGCAGTAAATGTAAATACCATATAAAGTACAAAAAATGCTGTAACAATGATAAGATTCACAAGATTACTATGGCGGAATCTGGAGGCCACAACCGCAATAACTGTTCCAATAATCATTGCAATTATCATAGGTACCAATGGTATAAATAACATCATTACAATACTAATGATGTAGAATATAGGAGATGGTTTTACTAATATACCATAAGCGATAGTATTTGGTACCATTACTATACTTGTGAAAAGAATATTTAATAAATACAATAGCAATAACCGGCTTGCTACAATTTTACTGGTGGCTACAGGCAAAGACATAACAAAATCATAGTCTTTAAAACCAAACAAGGTTCCTTTCACTTTATTGACAGTAGTTATTATTGTAATAAGACAAGTAATTGCCATCATAAATTCTGGCAGAATTTCTATGGTTCCCAATAGTTTAAAATTAGAACCCAGCATAAAACTGTAGAAGAAAGATATTCCTGCAAGTAATAAAAGCAATGCAGACACCCCAACTATAAAGAATGGACTTCTTTTTTTAATATTTCTGCTTTTTTGGGAAATATTGAAATCAAAGGTAGTACCTAATTGAACTTTGGTCAGTAACCATATTTCTCTCATAAATAACCACACCTTTCTATTTTTGTTCGATTAATTCCATAAATAATTCTTCAAGGCTTTGGTTACCTTTTACTTCTTCTGTGTTACCCCATGCAATTAATTTACCACCTTTAATAATAGCAATTTTATTACATAGCTTTTCTGCAACTTCTAATACGTGAGTAGAGAAAAAGATTGCACTGCCCTCTTTGCACATCTCTGCCATAAAAGTTTTTAATGTATGTGATGCTTTTGGATCTAGCCCTACAAAAGGCTCATCTAACAATAATAACTTTGGCTTACGGATCAAGGCTGATATAAGAGCAAGTTTCTGCTTCATACCATGTGAGTAAGAAGATAATAAATCCCCCATATTTGAAGTCATTTCAAATGCATCACCGTACTTTTTAATCAATTCTTCCCGTTCTGATTTAGATATGGAATAAATATCGCCTACAAAGTTTAAGTATTGAATACCGGTTAAATGTTCATATAGATCTGGATTATCCGGTATATAAGCAGTTACTTTTTTACAGGCAACTCCCTCTTTCTTAATGGACATTCCATTGATCAGAATATCTCCTTCTTCAAAATCCAAAACTCCTGCAATTGCACGTAACGTTGTAGTCTTTCCGGCTCCGTTATGTCCAATAAAACCATATATATCCCCTGCTTCTACTTCCAAGGACAAATTGTCTACTGCTTTTTTACCGCCTTTGTATACTTTACTAAAATTATGAATACTTAGCATCATTAACCTCCCACAAATGAAAACTATAATAAAATACATATAATGCATATCTAAATATATAACCACATAATATTATTCCGTTATTATTTTGTCAAGTAAAACCATCTATTAATAAAAATAATAATACCCGAAAAACTTCATATTCACATCCATATTTTACTTGATTTTTTTGTAAATTTAGTTTATAACAGGAACATAGAAGTTAAAATAGAAACGGACATAACAATAAGCTTTTTTCAGGCTTTTAAAGATATACTACAGCTTTAGAATAATTCCTATATAAGGACAAGTACTATTAAAGATTATAATGGAATAAGGAGGATATATAGAATGGGAGAATTATCCACACTGCCAAACATTGCCACAAAACTGGAAGCTCAGCTTTCCGATGTTGGCATTACCACAATCCAACAGCTGCAAGAGGTTGGAAGCCGGAAAGCTTGGCTGCGCATCCTGGCCAATGATCCATCTGCTTGTATCATGCGGCTTTCCGCACTGGAAGGTGCGATTCAGGGTATAAGATGGCACTATCTTGATGAGGATACCAAGGAATCTTTAAAGGAATTTTATAAGCAGCATAAGGGAGAAATCAAATGAATGAATATATCAGTATCAAGAGTCTAACTGATGAAATTAAAAAAACCGCAGATGTCTTCATAAAGGAATTCGATGATGTACAGGAAGCTGACAAAAACCTTCGGCTTGACGGTGTTGACAGAACACCTCAGGAAATTATTGCATATCAGCTTGGGTGGATGAATCTCATCCGTAGTTGGGATAAGGACGAGTTAGCTGGCATAGAGGTCATAACACCTGCACCTGGACTAAAATGGAATAAGCTAGGTGCCTTGTACCAAGGATTTTATGATAAATACAGCAGTTATTCACTGGAACAGCTGCGGATAATGTTTATCAGTACCGTTAATGAGTTTACAGAGTGGGTTCAAAGTTTTAGTGAGGATCAGGTATTTCAGCCCGGCGGCAGAAAATGGGCAGCTTCTACGGCCTCTAATTGGCCTATTTGGAAATGGGTTCATATAAACACAGTAGCACCTTTCAAATCCTTCCGCAGTAAAATTCGTAAGTGGAAAAAGATAAGAGGGGTCTAGACCTAATATCCGTAAAATAAAATTAAGCACCTGTATGTTTATAATGTCAAAAAACAGGCTCTTTGTCAAGTTTTGGGGTGGGATTCTCTGAATCCTGCTCCATTACTGTATTTAGAACCATTTTTATGTTTGTGTCTATAATTCCTGTTTTTGGGCATGCCAAATAAGCCTCTTCATTTTCATTTTTTGTCGTCCAGTTATCATCAGATAGAGCAATGAATAATTCTTGTCCGAAAACGCTTAAAGTTACGGACTCCAAAAGATATTCTTTTAAGTACCTTGATTTTGTTATTATAGCCTTCCGTAGGGCCGTTGGTATATTTATATTTAAAGGCATTCAAAATTCCTTCAGACCAGTTCCTGTATGTCTT
>NZ_FOWD01000040.1 GCF_900115365.1 Anaerocolumna aminovalerica | reverse complement strand
GAGCGGAGTGAGAGATCATGAACGGTTTTTCGTTCATGATATAATAAAAACGTAGTGAGGAAATGCAAGCTTGCTTGCAATTTCCGAGCGGAGTGCCAAGATCATGAACGGTTTTTTCGTTCATGATATAATAAAAACGTAATGAAGAAAATACAAGCTTGCTTGGATTTTCTAAGTGGAGTGCCAAGATCATGAACAGTTTTTTCGTTCATGATATAATAAAAACGTAGCGAGGAAATGCAAGCTTGCTTGCAATTTCCGAGCGGAGTGAGAGATCATGAACGGTTTTTCGTTCATGATATAATAAAAACGTAGTGAGAAGTGTTTCGAGAAAACCCCACACAATTGCTTATAAATTTCGAGTGGAATATAATAAAAATATTTTATCTTCTTAAATACAAAAAGATAAGTTCAAATAAGGCGGTGAGTATATGGATATTAAGGTAAATCAAGCACAGGCAATTCAAAATGTTGTTCAAAAGGCTCCTGTTCCGGAAGCGGATGGATCTTTTAAGTTTACCCTAATTAGCAATATACAGGAACAGGAGTTACAGGCAAGGTTGAATCTTCTGATGGAAGATATTGTTCAGCAGGGAAAACAGCTGGGCAAACGTATGGATATTAGGGACATGAAGCGGTATCGCCAATTAATTCACGATTTTATGAACGAAATTGTGAACCGCTCCCATAAGTTTTCCAGAGAGAATTTCCTTGACCGAAGAGGAAGGCACCGGGTATATGGAATCATTCGTTTAATCGATCAAAACTTGGATGAATTGGCTTTAGAGCTAATAAAAGAAGAAAAGGATCATTTAGCTATACTTAATCGGATTGATGAAATAAGGGGACTTTTGTTGGACATACTTGCGTAGTGAAAGCGAGGGATTTCATGTTAGATTTTAATCATATTGTTGGTCATGAACAAATAATAGAACATTTAAAAACTGCAATCAGAACAGGCAAGATATCCCATGCCTATCTTTTGGCAGGTGAAGACGGTTCAGGTAAGAATATGCTTGCAAATGCTTTTGCCATGGCTTTACAATGTGAACAAATAAGACAAGGTAATATAGGGGATGCAGCAGAAGTAAAAGCCTGTGGAATCTGTAAATCTTGTATTCAGGCGGCTTCTGATAATCATCCGGATATTATACGTATTACACATGAAAAAGCCAGTATAGGAATTGATGATATACGAATTCAGTTAAATAACGATATTCAGATAAAACCTTATAGCAGTCCCTATAAAATATACATTATAGATGAGGCTGAGAAATTAACGGAGCAGGCTCAGAATGCTCTGCTGAAAACAATAGAAGAACCACCCCAATATGGTATCATATTATTATTGACCAATAATCTAAATTCCCTGCTTCCAACTATTTTATCCAGGTGTGTTACTTTGCATCTGAAACCAATTGACAGCGAACTTATGATAAAATACTTGATGGAATATTATCAAATTCCTGATTATCAGGCGGAACTTAGTACCGTTTTTGCCCAAGGAAACTTGGGAAGAGCTATACAATATTCTTCTTCAGAAGAATTTGCAGAAATGAAGAAAAATGTGCTCCATCTCTTAAAATACATAGATGATATGGAGCTTTATGAAATAATAGATGGGTTGAAAAAAATATCGGAAAATAAAGCACAGGTTTTTGATTATATTGATTTAATGATCTTATGGTATCGGGATGTGCTGTTATTTAAGGTAACGAATGATCCGAATCTATTAATATATAAGAGTGAATTCCAGGACATATCAAAACAAGCAAATAAACGCAGCTATGAAGGTATTGAGAAGATTATAGCAGCTATGGAAAAAGCGAAGGTCAGACTAAATGCTAATGTGAATTTTGATTTAACTATGGAACTTATGCTGCTTACCATAAAGGAGAATGGAAATGATTAATGTAATCGGTGTTAGATTTAGACGGGCAGGTAAGATATATTTTTTTGATCCTGCCGGATATGAGATAAAACAAGGGGATAAAGTAATTGTGGAAACAGCAAGGGGAGTGGAATACGGTCATGTTGTACTTGGACCTAGGGACGTGGAGGAAGAAAAAATTATTCAGCCGCTAAAACCGGTTATACGTTCTGCAACCCCGGAAGACGATGAAATTGAAATTAAGAATAAGATAAAAGAAAAAGAAGCTTTTGACATCTGCCTTGAAAAGATTAAAAAACATGGATTAGAAATGAAATTAATTGATTCGGAGTATACTTTTGATAACAATAAAGTATTATTCTATTTTACAGCAGATGGAAGAATCGACTTTAGAGAATTGGTAAAAGATTTAGCATCTGTATTTAAAACACGTATCGAATTACGCCAAATTGGAGTAAGAGATGAGACGAAAATCGTAGGAGGCATTGGAATCTGTGGAAGGCCTCTATGCTGTCATACCCACTTGGCTGACTTTGCTCCCGTATCCATTAAGATGGCCAAAGAACAGAATCTATCCCTAAATCCCACAAAGATATCGGGAGTATGCGGAAGATTAATGTGCTGTTTGAAAAATGAAGAGGAAGCTTATGAAGAATTAAACAGTAAACTTCCTAATCCGGGAGACATGGTAACAACTGTTGACGGCTTAAAAGGCGAAGTGCAAAGTGTCAGCGTTTTAAAACAAATTGTTAAAGTTGTGGTTACCTTGGAAAACGATGAAAAAGAAGCCAGAGATTATAAAGTGGAAGAACTTAAATTTAAACCTAAGAGAAAGAAAGAAAAAATTACTATTGATGAGGAACTAAGAGCTTTAGAATTACTGGAACAAAAAGAATCAAAATCTAAGTTAGATGATGAATAACTTGATAAATCCGGGGATGAATAAATCTAAAGGATGGATATAAAATATAACTGTCATTCTGATTGTAGTTCAGCATAACTGAGCATTAATGGATAATCCGCTACTTAACGGGTATAGAGATTATTTCATCAGTTTAGTTTGCTGACTTGTTCGGAATGACAGCTTTTATTGATTTGTATATAAGATTTTCTATAAAGGACGGCAGGGAAATGGATAGGAATCATATCTTACTCCCGGATGAAAGATTAGATGATTTGCACAGGAACAATTATCAGATTATACAAAACAGTAAAAAGTTCTGTTTTGGTATGGACGCAGTACTTTTATCCGGATTTGCAAAAGTGAAAAAAGAGGAATTAGCCTTAGATTTAGGTACAGGAACCGGTATTATACCCATTCTTTTAGAAGCCAAAACAGAAGGGAAACATTTTACCGGACTGGAGATTCAAGAAGAAAGCGCCAATATGGCAAAAAGAAGTGTTACACTTAATAATCTGGATGAAAAAATAGATATTGTGGTTGGTGATATTAAGGAGGCCTCCAAAATCTTTGGTGCAGCCTCCTTTCATGTAGTTACCAGTAATCCGCCTTACATGACAGATCATCACGGACTGACTAATCCGGATCTTCCTAAGGCAATTGCCAGACATGAGATTTTATGCAGCCTTGATGATGTGGTAAGAGAAGCTTCAAAAATGCTGAAACCAAACGGAAGATTCTATATGGTTCACAGACCTTTTCGTCTGGTAGAAATTCTGAATAAACTAACCCAGTATCATTTAGAACCTAAACGATTAAAAATGGTACATCCCTTTATAGATAAAGAACCTAATATGGTTTTAATCGAGTGTTTGAAGGGCGGTAGATCAAGACTTACGGTAGAGTCACCGTTAATTGTATATAAGGAACAAAATGTGTATACCGATGAAATTTATGATATTTATGGATATTAATTTACAGATATAAGCTTTAAATGAAAGCAAAGAAATGGAACTTAATTTGGGTATGTTTCTAGACCGAAATATAGAAATTGTATAGGAAGGGGAGTTTTATATGCCGGGAACATTATATTTATGTGCAACTCCAATTGGTAATTTGGAAGACATCACCTTTCGTGTCATTCGTACATTAAAGGAAGTTGATCTGATTGCAGCAGAGGATACAAGACACAGCATTAAGCTTCTGAATCATTTTGAAATTAAAACACCTATGACCAGTTATCATGAATTTAATAAAAAGGAAAAGGGACCCCAGTTAATTGAACAATTATTGCAAGGGGTTTCTATTGCATTAATAACTGATGCCGGTACTCCCGGTATATCAGATCCGGGAGAAGACCTAGTTAAGCTTAGCCTTGATGCAGGAATTGAAGTAACATCTCTGCCAGGCCCTGTGGCCTGTATAACTGCGTTAACTTTATCCGGACTGCCAACAAGAAGGTTTTCTTTTGAAGCTTTCTTACCTTCTGATAAAAAGGAAAGACAACAGGTTTTAAAGGAATTACAAAGGGAAACCAGAACTATTATCCTATATGAAGCTCCTCACAGACTATTAAAGACTTTAAAAGAGTTATATGAAGCGTTAGGAGATAGAAAGATTACCATAGTAAAAGAAATTACAAAGAAATATGAGAATGTTATGCCTGTTACCATTTTAGAAGCAATCAGGTATTATGGTGAGGAAGAGCCAAAAGGGGAATTTGTACTGGTAATAGAAGGAAAACCAAGGGAAGAGATGATAAAAGAAGAACAAGAACAATGGTCTTCTATGTCCCTGGAGGAACATATGAATCTGTATTTAGAGCAGGGGCTGAATAAAAAAGAGGCAATGAAAGCAGTGTCTTCAGATAGAGGAGTACCAAAAAGAGAAATATATCAGCAATTACTTCAGCAGACAGAATAAAACAGAAAAAGGGTTTCCCAAGATAACTTGGGAAACCCTTTTAATAAGTACTACTCAATGATTCCAGCTAATTTAGCCAGTTCAACAATAGATTCTTTGGAAATCTTCTTTCCATGGAAATCATAAAGATTATCTTTTGAACCGCTGAATATGTCGGTAGGTTCATATTTTTGTAGAACGATTCTATCTTCGTCGACAAAAATTTCAAGTGGATCTCTTTCACCTACACCTAGAGTTCTTCTTAGCTCGATAGGAAGTGTTATTCTTCCTAACTCATCTAATCTTCTTACAATTCCTGTGCTTTTCATATGCGTACCTCCTATAATACTCTATATAAAATATCACAATCAAAAACTAAAGTCAATAAATTATTTATAATTATTGGAAATATTTTAGAATATTTTTGATATTAATGTAAAATTATAAAATATATCTAAAATTTGTTATCTAAAATTATGAATATTGTACTATTTTTATCCAAGAAGAATATAGTGGATAATAAGAAAAACAAGTAGGATAGCAAGGCTTATGTTAAATTATTTATGGGGATTTATGATTGTAATTGGTATTGTTGTAGGTGTACTGACAGGAACCATTGGTGAAGTCAGTACGGGAACCTTGAATTCTGCCAAAGAGGCTGTTACATTATGCATTACCATGTTAGGTTTTATGTCATTGTGGACCGGAATCATGCAGGTTGCCAAAAGTGCAGGAATTACGGAAGCATTTACAAGGTTTTTAAGACCTCTCATCCGATTACTGTTTCCCGACTTGCCAAAAGACCATATTGTGAATGAATACATAGCATCTAATTTTATTGCCAACATATTAGGATTAGGCTGGGCTGCAACACCAATGGGTCTTAAAGCTATGACAGAACTAAAAAAATTAAATAATAACAGCGAAATTGCCAGTTGTGATATGTGTACCTTTCTTATCATCAATATATCGTCTCTTCAATTAATACCTGTGAACATAATAGCTTACCGAAGTCAATACGGTTCCGTCAATCCAACAGAAATTCTTGGGGCGGCTTTAGTAGCTACAACAATATCTACCATAGCAGGGGTCATATTCTCTGTTGTTGCTAGAAAACTATGGAAGTCCCGTTAACTACATTATAAACTATTTTTGTAAAAAAGGATAGAGGAATTTTTGTAAAATATAAAAAGTTTTGAATTTTTATAATATTAGATACTTAATTACTGTTTGGAGGATGATATATGAAATTTCTGTTATATATATCGGATTATATGATACCTTTTGTTCTATTCTACATAGTAGGTTTCGCTTTATTAATGAAGGTTCAGGTGTTCAGTGAGTTTACTAAAGGAGCGGAGGACGGATTTAAAGTAGTACTTAATATTTTACCCACTTTGATCGGTTTAATGGTTGCAATAGGTATTTTAAGATCATCAGGAACTTTAAATCTTCTATCCGGCATACTAAAACCCGTTACCCAATTCCTTCATTTTCCTTCGGAATTAGTACCCCTGGTTACTGTAAAATTGTTCTCCTCATCAGCCGCAACCAGTTTAGTTCTGGATATATTCAAAGAGTATGGCCCGGATTCTTATTTGGGACGGCTTACCTCCATTATAATGAGCTGTACTGAAACAGTTTTTTATACTATGAGTATTTATTTTATGACAGCAGGAGTAAAGAAAACCAGATACACATTAGCCGGCGCTCTTTTTGCTACTTTTGTGGGAGTTTTAGCTAGTACTGTGATAACTAATTTATTATTTTAAATAATTTTTCTAAAATAAAATCATTCTGAACATAATACGAATCCTTCCGAAAAACTTAGGTTGTATAAAGAAAGAATCTCATAACTATACGATATAATTATAAGATTCCTTCTTAGTTCAGAATGATATTATTATTTTACTAATTTAATTCTATAATCAATTTCTTTAATGCATCCAGTGCTTCTTCCGGTAATTTATCAAAGCCGCCTTTTGCTTCATTTCTGGACTCTACGAATTTAACTCTATCTTCCAATCTGGCTTTTAGTTGAGCCTTATATTCTGTATCCCTTAAATCGGGAACAAAGCCTTCCCATTCCATAATTTCCATTTGTGTAAAAGGCCCCCATGGTTTGAAAGTAGCTTTACCTTCTACGATTGTTTCCAGTATACCCAGAGTATCAGATGGTTTTACCTTCTTGCCCATGAATTCTCCCGTATTTATTATGTAACAGTCAACGTTTCTTTCACCCACTAATTTCTTAAATTTTTCATAGTCATTTACCAATGGATAAGTTCTAAATGGATTGGCATAAGGTTCTACTACCAACATATTGGGGTCCACACCGGGAGCAAGTCTTTCTGCGGAAGATCTCTTGGTTGCTAAAGTAGCCCCCATAACCGAAGCAAGCTCTGCTCCGCTTAGTTTTACAATGGGAGGAAGGGTTGGATCTTTCATAATCCAGAAAATTGCGTTAACCGGTTCTTCAATTTTATCTACACGGTTTGGTGACCATAACTTAGATTTAATAGCTCTGCCGTTACCGTTACGAATGTCTTCTGTAACCAGAACTACTTTGCCATCTTCATCTAAGGTAGCAGAACAGTTCTGTGCGGTTAATAAATATTTATTATCTTCACAGTTTGTGGGATAATCTTGTGTTTTATCAAAATAAGTAGGCTCTATAGCAATGGAGGAGCCGGTTTCCGTATTGATAATAAAAGCATCATCATGGAGAACAGTCACATCATATTTTCCACCATGTTTAGCATGGGTAATTGTAGATTTACCAGAGCCGGATAATCCAAATACGGAAGCTACATAAGACTTTCCTGAGGGCAGATTATAACGCTTTTGTCCTCCGTGGCAGGAAGCATATCCGTTACGGTTGGCAATTGCCCAGGCAATGGTAAGAGTACCTTTTTTATGCTCACCAAAATATCTCATACCTAAAAGTGCAGCACAGTTGGTTCCGGTATTAAAGTAGGTCAGGCCAAGGGGATGTTCAGGATGTTTCCATTGTGGATTTGAGAAAATATATATATCAGTTTCATCGGCTATTGGTTTGGATTCTTTGTACATCTTTACATATTCATCGGACATATACTGGAAGTTTAGCATCCATGAATATAATATGTTTTCTTCGCCTTCAGGAATTAAAAGATGAGCTTTTACCATGAATTCAGGATCAAGGCCAATATAAACCTCAGCATGATACAAAATCGAATATCTGGTATCATATACTGCATTCATAAGTTTTAGGTCTAAATCATTACAATCCACACCAGGCTCTCCGGCAATTCTTCTGGCAGCAGCACAACGGCCTGTTACGGAACCATCATTAAATAATAGAACCTTTGCATCTTTTTCAAGACCAAATTCCTCGCCTCTAAATACAGGCATATCGGTAACAATTGTGCCAGGAGAGTTTTTTGCAAGTTCATATGCTTCTCTCAATGTATTTACCTTTACTACATTGTTTCCGTAGAACGCCGCTTCAATAATAGAGCGGGTCTTAGAAAAACCTGGTTTTCCAGCGCCAATTTCATCCCGTTTAAAATAAGCTTTTGTAGACATTACCATATCCTCCTATATTATAAAAATGTATATATATTTTCTATCAATACATAAAAAATAAATGAATTGTGAAAAAACTTTATGTATATGATACAAAAAATATACCAATTATAAGTATAGAATTCTGTTTGGCAAATGTCAATGAATCTAAGGAAAAATTAATAAATTTTGTTAAAAATTTAACTAATTTACAATTTAGATATAAAATTACAGATTCATATGTAGAAAAATCCAGTTAAAAACCATACCCTGTTAATCAGAAACAATTCTTCATGTCTGATTAGCAAGATATGGTTTGCATTAATTCACACAGTATGGGTTATTTTTGTCCTTCTATCCATGTGTCTAAGCGGCCGGCAATTATATCAAACTGGGCAGGACCTAAATTCAATAAAAATTCATGAAAATCTTTTAAAACAAATTTATCACCCAGTGCTTTTTCCGCAGTTTCCCGTAATTTAAGGATTTCTAAGTATCCAATACCATACTGAGGATAAAGGGCAGGTTCTTCAATCATAGTCTGATATAAAACCTTAACAGTTGAAGTATCGTTAATTCCAAATGATTTTAAATAACTTGCAGTTTCAGCAAGAGACCAGCCTTCATAATGGATACCTATATCCAAACGGCAGTAAAGCGCCATATTAGCCGACATACTTGCCTCTAAAAACTCTGCTACATTTTTATCAAAACCCGCTAAGTAATAGGAATAATATTCTACATAAGTTGCCCATCCCTCTACATAACCACCAAAATTTAATAAACTTCGAATAGGTGCAGGCTCCAGATCTCTGAAGAAAACGGATTGGTATAAGTGACCGGGGTAACCTTCATGTGCTATTGTGGTAAAGATTTGTGATAAATCATAGGAAGGGTTGTTGTTAATATATATTACATTATCCTTATAATTGTCGATGGGAGGTATTAAGTACATAGCAGGGCTTAAATGCTCCCGTAAGGATTCGTGAACATATTTAATGGAGCAGCTTACCGCAGGAGTTGCAGGAAAGTCTTTCTTAATCTCAGCTTTTAAGTATTCGATGATTTCAGTAGGATCCGTTAATGGATATGTTATGGACATAACCGTATCTGTTAGGGTAGGATCTTTCATCAAAAGGGAAGTGAGCTTTAGCATATTGCCGCTGATATTATCATCCAGCATTTTCTTAAGTTCCGGCACGGACTTGGAAGAACCGGTATTTGTTTTTATTAAATATTCATAGAATTCTTTGCCGTGATCATAGTAACATAGGCCCCCATCATTGGTTCCGGTACCTTTTAACTGGGTTAAGGCAAATATTAAATTCTCATAGGCGGGAATAATATAATTTGTAACCGCTTTCTCATTTGTTTCCATGTATGAAGCAATCTCAGCCTTTGTTAATCCCTTATAGCTTTTTACTTTATCATTAAATACATCAATTAAGTAATTATTTTCTTTATCTGCAATAAATGCTTCACATTGTTCAATAATGCTGTCAGCAACTTCATCGCTCATAAAAAGTCCTGCTGCAGATTTTTCTTTTTCAAATTCAATGATTTCGTCAAAATAGTCCTGTACCTTCGGAAGTAGTTCAAGATAAGTTTCAATATCATCCTTTTCGTAGAAAGTGTATTCAGCAAGAAGAACAGGAAGCTGGGCCTGAATCCCGGTAGTGGGCCCCAGAATTTCATTATATAGAATTAAATCCCCCTTTTCAGTTTCTAAACCTAAATCCATTTTTAAAATATCATAGGTAAGCTTTTGAGAATCTGACAGAGAATTATAATCATACTCTTCTAATCTTGCTAAGTAGTTTTCAGAGGAGATCAGCATATCTTTTAAGTAATTTACAGAATAGTGTCCAAGAGAGACTTTCGGATCTATAATTCCATAATTCTCAGGTTGTGCCAAGGAATAGTTTAAGGTAAGTGTATCTTTTTGTACTTCAGTTCTGAATATTTCATCTAAGAATTTGTCAAATTCCTTTCCATCTTTCTTTTTATCTCCAAGTCGGGAGCAGCCTATTAGGAGGGTGATAAGAAGAAGTAAAAGAAGGGAAAATATAAAATGCTTTTTTCTTTGTCTCATTATATGTACCAAGCCTTTCTGAAAGATTTCAATAAGAAAACTTCCATTTCTTTAAAATAAATTCATTAAGAATGTATTTGGTGAATTCTTAAGTAAATTGTCTCATATACAAAAGTATATTAGTTGCTATTATTTGTCAATAAAAATACCAATTTTTAAGAAATAATTAAGTTTTACCTTACTATTAAATTATGATAGGAAAGTTTATCTCATTCATAGATGTATGGAATTTAAAAAAGTGACGGAATAAAAAAATAGACCTAATTACAGGGCTGCAAAATTACCAATAAGGAGAGGATAAATAAAACATGAAATAAATAAAATATATATATAGGGGATACAGTAATTTCCATAAAAGCATTTAATTTTTAAAAAAGCAAGGGTAGAACTAAAAAAATATAGTAAATACATATATATTTATAGATTTTCCATATGAATGTTGATATAATGATACCAGTTTAGATTTAGAGTATTAGCTTAATGTAATAAGTTAAAGGAAAATGGTGCAAAAATGAATTATATATATGAAAGTCTTAAAAGATACCCAATTATATCGGCAATAAAGAATGAAGAAGGATTACAGGCTTGTTTGAATTCTAAATGCGAAGTGGTTTTTATCCTTCACGGTAATATATGTACCATTGAAGAAATCGTTGATACCGTAAAGTCAGCAAAAAAAATAGCAATTGTTCACGTAGATCTGATTGAAGGTTTATCTAATTCTGATATAGCCGTTCAATATATTGCAAGCAACACTTTGGCAGACGGAATTATCAGTACCAAATCCAATATGCTGAAATCGGCCAAAGAAAGAGGTTTAATGACCATTCAAAGGGTTTTTATGATTGATTCCATAGCATATAAGAACTTTCATGTCCATGTAAACAAAAGTCAAATTGACTTTGTTGAAATCCTTCCCGGTGTTATGCCAAAAATCTTGAGAAATTTAACGAGAGTCTCTAATATACCAGTTATAGCAGGGGGGCTAATCAGTGATGAAGAAGACATTCAATTGTCCCTTGAATCGGGAGCTATAGCTGTATCTACCACCGATGAAGAGTTATGGAATTATAGGAAAAATTTAACACATATGAACAAATGACATTTAATCATCAAAAGCATATCTAACAAAAGAAAATAAGGCCTCTGATGCCAGTACATTAGAGGGAATGATAAGAAAGTAGGAAGTATCCCCTTTGTAATCTGTATTTTTCATAAAACGGGATTGGGATAAATCAAGAGCATAAGCCTTTTTAACGGAATCCATACCTTCTACATAATATAAGTATTCATTTAAATTACTTAATAAATTATTAGGAAGAAAGTCCTCCAGATCCATAAGAGGGATATGTGTACTGTAGTGCTGTACCAGTTCAGGAGTGGTCACAATAAAATCCAGTTCTTTTGCTGCTATATAACCGGATATTTTACCTTGGCTTGCAACCACATATTCAGAAGCCGAATCAAGCTCTATATATAGAGAATCATCGAAAACAACTCGCTGCTTCGAGTTCAGGTTCAGGTATTTACCAAAATCTTCAGCAATGGCCCCTGCATCAAAAAGGTTATAATCATCATTGGAAAAAAAGCCTTGCAGCACAATCTCCCTGGAGCGTTGATGCAATGCATCGGCAATATAGAATACAACTAAGGCAGCAAGCATTAGAAGAAAGAAATAAACTTTATAATAGTCCCATATATATCCAATCTTTTGTCTTATATTCATTTGTTTTAATTTACCGTATTCATTGGAAAAATGAACGGTATATTTCTTCTTATCCATATGCTTTTCTCCTTTGGTAGTATTAGCTACATTTTAGCATAGTGCTTTTTGGTATGCAATGTAAGAAAGAAAAAATAAAGAAAGGTGTCCTGTTGGGGGCCGTATCGTTGTTTATCTATGATGCGCAGGTTTTGACTATGTTTAATAATTTATTTAATCCGGAAAACTCATTCTGGGAATTTATGACCAATATGACCAATGTATTATTTGTTGGGCTGATATGGCTTATATGCTGCATTCCTATTATCACCATAGGAGCTTCCACAACTGCCTTGTATGATTACACTTTAAAAATGGCAGATAATAGGGAGGGCTATGTGCTAAAATCTTTTTTCAGATCATTTAAAGATAATTTTATAAAATCTACGTTGTTATGGATTCTTATGTTACTGGGAGCAGGTTTCCTAGTGGTGGATGGATACATATGTTTACGAATGGGTACCCCCTTCGGTAAGTTTTTATTCTTTGCGATTGCAGCTATTGGTATTATGTATATTATAATTTGTATTTATATTTTTCCGGTATTGGCCTTTTTTCAGGTGAATATAAAAGAAGGGGTTAAGAATGCATGTATTATGGGGGTGGGAAGTCTGCCTATAACTGTTTTAATTATTATAATACTGGCAATGGGAGGACTCATAATCTATACTGCTCCATATCTTATATTTGCACTTGGAAGTTTTGCTGCTTATGTAAGTTCGTTCTGCTTTCTAAGTGTATTCAGAAAATTTGTTAATATAGTTGAAGCAGATGGAAAATAATTTTGGAAAAAATTTTAAGAAAATTGGAAGAACAATTGTAATATTTTAACGATAAAATCCTTTTGTCTGTCAAATAATTGTATAAAATTTAAAAACATTCTTATTAAATTAGTACATTAATTTAAAAACTGCACATAAAATATAAATAAAACTTGCATTGTTATAGATATAGTGTTATAATATGCATAAATTTAAAAGAGATAATAGTTGCGGTAGAGAATGAGAGAAGAAGCAGCTGTTTGCTTAAGGAGGGAAGACTATGTCTATCTGCTCCTGGGAGACAAGCTTGTTTGTTCTTTTTTTTATGCCCATTATTGTTCACTGAAACCTTTATAAATTTATGGATCAGTAATCTGATCAAAGGATTTGTATATAGCCGGTATTTTAATCGCCGGTTAATAATTTATGATAAGGTGATATACCAATAAACTTAGGGAGATAAGAAAAGAGTATAAGCAATACAGGAGGTGAAGAATGATAATTTTATACTCACACTTCCATTGTCAATGGGTTTATTCTTCGTGATTTGTGACATGCTGCCTTGGCCGCCCCAAATGACGAAAAGCAATTTTAGTTTCACGCTTATCATACATTTTATAAAATATAGGAGAGACTCATTTTAAGTTGAAAGGAGAAGGTTTATGAAAAAGAGATTATTATCAGTAATTCTTGTTTTAACAGTTTGTATTACTATGTTGGCGGGGTGTGGAAAAAAGGAGACAGAAGAAACAAATAACAAAGCTGAAACAAAATCCGAAACAAACCAAGAAACAAAAGAGCCTGTAGATGCATCAAAATATGAAGTGAAAGAACCAATTACAATTAAGTGGTGGCATGCTCTGGAAGAACAATATTCCCACGTAGTAGAAAAAGTAGTAAATGACTTTAATAGTTCACAAGATTTAATAACAGTAGAAGCTGAATATATTGGAAGTTATTCCGATGTTAATGAAGCATTGGTAGCAGCACATGCAGCAGGAACCGGGCTTCCCGGAGTTGTTGTAGCGAACACCCCATATGTTGCCGAATATGGTGCAAGCGGTTTAACTGAAGACCTAACTCCGTATATTGAAGCAGCCGGCATGGATATGAACGACTTTGGTTTAGGCTTAGTAAATGCTACTTCTTATGAAGGAAAGCAAGTATCCGTTCCATTCTTAATTTCTACACAGGTTATGTACTACAACGTAGACATGGCAAAGGAATTAGGTGTAACTATACCTGCTAAAATAGACGATATGGATGAGTTCTTAAAATCAGTATCAAAATTTAATGCAGATGGAACTACAGATGTTTATGGTACTATTATTCCTGGATGGGATCAATGGTATTTTGAAACTTTCTACTTGAATAAAGGCGTTAACATAATAAATGAGGATGGAATTTCCACAGATTTAGACAGTGAAACAGCAGTTGAAGTAGCTAATATGATTAAAGGCTGGTGTGATAATGGTTATGCATACTGGGCAACCGGTCAGGATGCATCCTCTATCATGCGTCAAAACTTCATAGATAAGAAAGCATTCTCAGTATTACATACAAGTTCTTTATATAACACTTATGTAGACAAATGTGATTTTGAAGTAGGCATGGCATGGTACCCGGGTGACAAAACAAATAATTCTGAAGTAGGCGGATGCGTATTATTAGTACCTTCTAAAAACGATCAGGATGTTAAAAATGCCTCCTTTAAGTTCTTAGAATACCTGGTAAGTGAAGAAGTTAACATGACATGGGCAACAGATACCGGATATATGCCTACAAGAAAATCCGTTCTTGAAACAGAGGAAGCTCAGAAATTTTTAGCTGAAAAACCAGCATTCCAAGCTATTTTTGATAACCTTGACTTAATTAATCCAAGAATTCAGCATAAAGCTTGGAGCCAGTTAGCAGAGATCTGGAAGAGTTATATGGCCGAAACAATTATTGAAAAGATGGATGTTAAAGAGCAAATGGGAAATATGGCAGAAGAAATTAATGAAGTACTGGAAGATCAGTAATGGCCAAGTAAACCAAGACAGAAGAACTTAATGAATAGGAACTCCTCTGGCAAGGAATACCCAAAAGGAGTTCCTTTTTCAAATTAATTCATTAAAGGGGGCATAAATATGGATGCAGATGTAATAAAGCAAAAGCCTAATAAAATAAAAAAACGCACCTACTTTACCTATGCTATTTCATCAGCAAAAGATTTTACATGTGTTTTACCGGCGTTGGTACTTTTGGCGATATTTACATATTATCCTATTGTAGAAGTAATACGTATAAGTTTTACAGACTGGAATTTAATTAATGATAGTTATAAATATGTTGGTTTTAAAAATTGGGAATGGCTATTTGCCGGTTCTGGTACAAAATATTTACTAAACTCTTTAAAAATTACCGCCCTTTACTCATTAGGTGAAATAGCAATTACTTTAGGCGGTGGTTTACTTTTTGCATTATTATTTAACCAAATAACAAAAACATTCTCTGTGTTGCGAGCAGTGGTATTTATGCCCAGATATGTTGCCATGTCCTCAGCAGCAGTGGTATTCTTATGGATTCTTAATACAGATAATGGTATATTAAATTATTTCCTTGGAACCTTAGGACTTGGCAAAGTTGATTGGTTGGGAAATAAAAGTACAGCGTTAATATCTGTACTTATTTTAACAGGATGGAGAGCTATTGGATATGGTATGATGATTTACCTTTCTGCAATGCTTAGCATACCAAAAGATTACTACGAAGCAGCAGCCTTAGATGGGGCTAACAGTTTCAAAAGATTTTGGAAGATTACAATTCCAATGCTTTCACCTACCACATTATTCTTACTTGTTACTACATTTATATCCTCAATGAAAGTATTCCAATCCGTAGATATTTTAACAGATGGAGGGCCATATAGATCAACAGAGGTTATTGTATTTATGATTTATAAGTATGCAATGCAGGATTTCAGAATGGATCGTGCCTCCGTAGTTGCAGTATTTTTCTTTATCATTTTACTTATTGTAACTGCATTAACTATGAAAGTATCTAAGAAGAGTGTGAATTATGACTCTTAATGTATTAAACGGAAATTAGAGAAGGAAAGGGGATAAAAATGAGCACGATGAATAATTTGGACTATCGCAGTAACAATGCGGCTATTGCCAAAAAAAAGATAGCTAAAGTATTGCAATATGTAGTTGCAATCATAATTACAATTATAGTAGCATTTCCAATTTATTGGATGTTAATTTCATCTGTAAAATCCCAGGATGAAATATTATTAAGCATTCCTACATTATGGCCTAGAGAATGGCATTTTGAAAACTATGTAAATGTGTTTGCGAAGGCGAATTTTGGTAAGTACTACATTAACACCATTATTATGACAGCCGGTATTTTAATATCAGAAATTTTAACAGGTATACTTGGAGCATATGGTTTTTCTATAGGAAAGTTTAAAGGACAAAATGTCTTATTCCTGATTGTATTAGGTGCTTTAATGATTCCTATACAGGTAACATTTATACCAATTTATATTATGTTTGCAAAATGGGGATTAACCAATACCTTTTTAGGCTTAATACTGCCGAATACCGTTTCACCATACTATATTTTTATGCTGCGTCAGACTTTCTTATCAGTGGACAACAGCTATATTGAAGCTGCCAGAGTAGATGGAATGGGCAGACTTGGTGTTATATTTAAAATTTTAGTTCCTATGTGTAAATCTACCATTGTAACTATAACTTTAGTTACTTTTACCACCGGCTGGAACAGTTATTTCTGGCCAAAGATTATTGCAAAGGATCAACCCCGTGTTCTTACCGTAGGTTTGGCCCATCTTAAGAATACATTTGCAGGCCAGGCAACCATGAACAACCATGAAATAATGGCAGGTGCAGTGATGGCAGTATTACCGGTTATTATATTATTCTTTATATTCCAGAAATATATGTTAACAGGATATTCTAAGGCAGCCATGAAATAATAGATACCTATAAGGAGGGTGGAATGAAAAGAAGAATATTAAAGACATTCTTTCCATTGTTATTGGTATTAGCTATATGTATTAGTTTAACAGCATGTAACAGTAATTCTAAGTCAAATATTTCTCAGAATACCAGCACTATGGAACTGGATGCAGGGGAAGGCAGTGAGACTCAAATTGACCGCCGTAGTGAAATCATGGAACGGTCAAGAGATGAAGGGAAGTTTACCATATACTATTTGGATTTACCCACCATTGAGAATGCAGAGGATAAATCGGGGGATTCTTCGCTTTTAATTTCACCGGACGGAAAAGTCATGCTTATTGATGCAGGTCTGTCCCAATGTGCTCCACGTATTATTAACTTCTTAGAAGAACTGGGAATCGAAAAAATTGATTATTTTGTTGCTTCCCATCCTCATATTGACCACATTGGAGGCTTCTTTGGAATAGCGGATAAGTTTGAGATAGGTAAGGTTTACCGTAATAAAGTAGAGTATACTACCAACACATATAAAAAATTTGCAAATGAACTTGAATCCATGAATATTCCGGTGGAATATTTGGAAGAGGGAGACGAAATAACCTTTGGTTCTGAAATTCAGATCAAAGTATATAATCCGCCGGCAGTAATTGAATACCCTAAGGATTATCCCAATAACAGTACACAATTCATCAATGACAGTTCTATTGTAATGAAATTCATATACGGGGAGTCTACGGCTTTATTTGCCGGAGATATTTATATTACCAGGGAACGTGATTTGGTAAAGGCTTATGGAGATGAGTTACAGACGGATGTAATAAAAGCAAACCATCATGGAGCAGATACCTCTAATTCCAACCGTTGGATCAAAAACATTCAGGCGAAAATAGTAGTTGCCATGAATGACAAAATAGATGGCATGTCTGTTTATAATAACTTTATAAAAGCAGGAACTGCTTATTATCACACAGCATTAAATGGTCATGTTAAGGTAATAATGGACAATCAAAAAAATTATACCGTTATTAATCAGTATGATAACTGGAACAATGCAGCTCCAGAAAATACTGGCAATTAATGATTTACAAATATTAGTTTTTCTAATAAAATAAGACTGAAATAAAATAGCATAAGAAAAGAGGTTATAATAAATGAAAGTAATAGCACATAGGGGTTTTTGTGGAGAATATCCGGAAAATACAATGATTTCTTTTAAAAAGGCAGTAGAAGCCGGATGTGATGAAATAGAATTGGATGTTCAGTTAACAAAGGATAATGTTTTGGTAATTATCCATGATGAAAGTATAGACCGGGTTACCGATGGCAGTGGTAATGTGAGAGATTATACCTTTGAAGAACTTCGCAAGTTTAATGTTATGGCAACTTTTGGTGATAAACATGGGTTTAATCCAATACCTAGCTTTGAAGAGTATGTAAGCTGGGTAAAAGACAAGAATGTAACAACAAATATTGAGTTAAAAACAGGTCATTTTTATTATAAAGAATTGGAAGAAAAAGTAATCGATATGATTTTAGCATATGGTATAGAAGATAAGGTAATGTTTTCTTCCTTTAATCATTTATCTCTTAGCAGATGCAAAGAATTAATACCTAAAATTGAATGTGGAGTTTTAGTTTCAAAAAGTGGTATAGGTAATCAAGGGTATTATGTAAGCAAATTTAATTTTGAATGTTATCATCCTGATATAGAAGGCTTAAACGATGATATAGTAGAAGATTGCAAGGCTCATAATGTAAAGTTAAACGTATGGACTGTAAATGATGAAGCAGGTCTTAAGAAGCTATATGACTGGGGCTGCAATGGAGTTATTACTGACTATCCCGGTTTTTGCAAAGAATGGCTTAAATCACAAGAAGGCAAATAAAGATACAAGACTTAGGTTAAAAAGCAGGAGGCTTTATGCAAAACAAGAAAGCAGTTAGTGATATAAAATTATTTGTATTAGATATGGATGGTACTTTTTATTTAGGTAATAGGATTTATGAAGGATCATTGGATTTTCTAAATAAAGTAAAAGAAACCGGAAGAGAATTTATCTTTTTCACAAACAACTCTTCAAAAGCACCAAAAGATTATATTGAAAAACTAAAAAAAATGAACTGTTATATTGAAAAAAAGGATATATTGACATCGGGAGATGTAACCATTGAGTATCTAAAGTCGTATTATAATGGTGCAAGTGTTTATTTATTGGGAACTAAAGAACTGGAGAAAAGTTTTAAAGAAGCAGGAATTTCATTAGTTACTACTAAGCCGGATATTGTTGTGGTTGGCTTTGATATGACAATAACTTATGAAAAATTAGAAAAGGCATGTACATATATTCGTAATGGTGCAAAATTTATTGCAACTCATATGGATATAAACTGTCCCACAGAAGAAGGATTTATTCCGGACTGCGGAGCTATCTGCGCAGCAATTGAATTATCTACAGGAGTCAAACCGGAATTCATGGGTAAGCCTACAGAAAAAACAGTTGCTATGATAACGAAACTTACGGGTTATCAGGCAGAAGAAATCGCATTTGTTGGAGACCGTTTATATACGGATGTAGCAACGGGAGTCAACAATGGAAGTACCGGAATCTTAGTTTTAACAGGAGAAACCAAACTTGAGGATGTGGATAAATCTGAGATAAAACCTGATTTTATTTTTAATTCAATAAAAGATATAGGTGATTCTCTCTAGCAATGGAGTACTGCAAATATAGCAGTTAACTAGGATTTATTATCTGGGGGGTTTTAAAATTTGAATGGAATAAATTTTGATGGTATTTATAATATGCTGCACGAAGTAAATATCGTATCAATTTCGGTTAGAATCTTGCTTGCCATGCTTATGGGAGGTGTCTTGGGCTTTGAAAGGGGAATTAAGAATCGTCCAGCAGGTTTTCGTACCTATATGCTGGTTTGTATCGGCTCAACTTTAGTAATGATAACAAATCAATATATGTGTCAAACCTTTACAGACTATAATATCGACCCCGCAAGACTTGGTGCCCAGGTGGTCAGTGGTATTGGTTTCTTAGGTGCAGGTACTATTATTGTAACTAGTAGAAATCAAATAAAAGGTTTAACCACGGCAGCAGGACTTTGGGTAGCTGCCTGTCTGGGTCTTGCCATTGGAACTGGTTTTTATTCCGGAGCAATTATTGGAGGAATAGCAATTGTAATAGCCATGATATTTCTTCATAAAGTGGATCAGAAAATCAGAACCGGCGGTAAGATTATTGATATTTATATTGAATTTGATAATATCGGTCATATATCATCCTTTATGAACTATGTAAAGGAAAATGACTTAGAAGTTCAGGATATGCTGATGAACAAAGGAGAAATACCAGGGATGGATAGTATTGCACTGGTAATTTCACTTAAATCCAATAAGAAAATGCATCACGCTTATGTTATACAGCTTCTTAGCCATGCGCAAGGGATACAGTATATAGAAGAAATATAGTGAACTACGTACGCTTTGCCTAGGAAGGTTATGGAGAACTTTGAGAGTAGGGAATACAGGTTTTTTGTTCCATTGGAAAATTCTATGGTTCTAATACGATTGTAATTGCTTAGAGCATCATTGAAAATGGATAACTCGGTGGCGTTGCCACCTCAGACATCTCCATTTTCAATGATTGGCGTAATTTCTATCGTATAAGAACCATTACGAATTTTTCAAAGTCACAAAGAAACCTATATCCCCTACTCTCAAAGTTTAATTTACGTTTTTTAAGGGCAAAGCTGTGTATTGAACAGAAAATCCCAAAACAGGATATGGAATTGAAGGTCTAGCTACATATGCAAAATCTACTATGGCTTATAACAGGGAGCTTTTACTTGTGAAAGGGGTAAAGAAAACTGAAACACTATTGGGGGAGGTGCTTTATATGCGTTTATTTCACGTAAGTGAAGAAGATAATATACGGATCTTTGAACCAAGAATACCGGATAGAGATGATTTGGATAAAACGGTCGGATTGGTTTGGGCTATTAATGAAGAAAGACTACCTAATTTTTTGACACCAAGAAATTGTCCTAGAGTCACTTACCATGTAGGAAGAAATACCTCCGAAATGGATAAGAAGAAATTCTTTTCATCTACAACATTATACCATGCGGTTATTATTGAGAGTAAGTGGTTTGAAATAATGAGAACAACCACGTTATACTTGTACGAATTTGATACGGATGATTTTGAACTCCAAGATAATGTTGCAGGATACTATGTTGCAAAGACAGCTCAAGTTCCAAAGGCAAAATATGAGTTGAATGATTTGTTATTAGAATTAATTAAAAGAAATGTTGAAATAAGAATCGTTGATAATCTATGGGATATTGCCTAAATCATCAAGAGTATGGGATGTTGTAACCACACAGCATCCCATACTCTTAATGGTCTAGATAACCTCTATAAAGCAGAGTGAACGTCAATTCACTATTTTTACATATTCCTAGAGGCAATTACATTGATTCCAGTGTCTAGAATATTCTCTACGATTACATCTCCAACTTTAACAGGAGCTTCTACAACAACTTTATTGATTACGTCCATAGCTTTGTATATTTTTTCTTTTGGAATGGCGGTTTCGGTTCGAACTGGTAAACGAGGAAGGAAACCGTTTTTAATAATTACCGTTGAAGTAAGTACACGGGTGGGTTCCGTTAATTCTCTTATGGCATAGGAGGTACCCCTTTTACATTGATTTCCTTCTACCAGCCAACCACCGTTTTCTGTCTTAGTTACTTCCAGATGGCAGCCCATAGGGCAATTAATACAGATTAATTTATGCTTTTCCATTATGCTTCCTCCTTTACTTCAATGGTTAAGTATTCAAAGGATTTACCGGTTAAACTGTTTACTGGCAGGGTTAAGTGTTCCATTTCACCCGGTGCAAGATTACGCTTCTTAATTTCTTTAATTACTTCATCGTCTCCTTTAATGACTAATTTCACATTTTTATATACCTTACGAACTCTTAAGAACAGGTCTAAATTTTTCTCAACATTCTCTATCCGGACTGTTTGGGGAACTATGTAAGATACACCATTTAGAGGCTTGGTTTTAAAGGCTTGCCCATTACTTACTAATTTATTCTGAATGTATCTTGCTGCACCTCGTCCGGCTCTGCGGCTTTCCTCCGTAACAAAATCCACCAGGTCGTGTACGTGAACTACATTGCCGCAGGCAAAGATTCCGTCTCTTGAGGTTTCCATGGATTCATTTACAAATGGTCCGTTAGTATGAGGATCCAATTGTGCCCCTGCCTGTGCCGTTAATTCATTTTCCGGTATTAATCCAACCGAAAGAAGTAAGGTATCACAATCGTAGGAAATTTCTGTACCTGGTATTGGCTTTCTGTTTTCATCTACTTCTGCAATGGTAACTCCTTCTACCCGTTTGTTTCCTTTGATGTCAATTACAGTATGGCTTAAATATAATGGAATATCAAAATCATCCAAACATTGTACTATATTACGGGTTAAGCCGCCGGAATAAGGAAGAACTTCAACCACAGCTAATACTTTAGCTCCTTCCAAGGTCATTCTTCTTGCCATAATAAGACCAATATCTCCGGAGCCTAAGATTACTACCCGTTTACCCACCATGTAGCCTTCCATGTTAATAAACCGTTGTGCGGTACCTGCGGTAAAAACTCCGGAAGGCCTTGTCCCGGGAATGTTTATAGCTCCAGCGGTACGTTCCCTGCACCCCATGGATAATATAACTGCTTTTGCCTGAATGGTAATATAACCATCTTGTTGATTAATTGCATGGATTACCTTATCATCCGTTACATCAAGAACCATAGTATCTAATTTATATTCAATATCCATAGACATTAATTCTGTTATAAATCTTCCGGCATATTCCGGTCCGGATAATTCTTCATTAAATACATGTAATCCAAAACCATTGTGAATGCATTGTTGTAAGATACCCCCAAGTTCCCGGTCTCTTTCTATTACAAGGATCTTCTCCACACCATTTTTTCTGGCTTCAATGGCAGCAGCCAAACCGGCTGGCCCTCCGCCAATTACCACAAGATCATAATTTTCCATGTTAACCTCGATTCTGGCAACTTAGTGCCTTTTCTTTACACTTCAAAACATAATGCCGTTTACGGCAATTTTAACAAGCAAATCCTTATTTACTTTTCATTCTTTGTTTTCCCGGTTAAAATATAAGCATCTGTGCTGTCATAAGGAACATCTTTCTCATCAACTCCCAATTCTCTTGCCAAAATCTCAACCACACGGGGACCACAAAAACCACCCTGACAGCGGCCGGCTCCCGGTCTGACTCTCTTCTTAACCGCTTTTACAGAATTAGCACCTGCTTTTCGATGAATGCTATCAATAATTTCTGCTTCTGTTATAGTTTCACAGCGGCATATTACTTTACCGTAAAGAGGATTTTCTTTGATTAATTGTTTCTTCTCTTCCTCTGGTAATTCATTAAAACGGACTACTTTCCTTCTTTTTGGGTTAAAATCTGCCCGTGGAGTTAACCCTCCTGCTATTTTGTCCATTAATTCCACTACATAATGTGCAACTGCAGGTATGGAGGAAAGTCCGGGCGATTCAAACCCCGCTACATTAATAAATCCTTTGGCGCCTTTGGCTTCCTCAATAATAAAGTCATCCAAATCACTGTTAGCCCTTAATCCTGCAAAGGAGCGGATCACTTTGTTAAAAGGTATGGCAGTGGAAGATAATAAGCTGGTTTCTTTTACATATTCCAGACATCTTGCCTCGGTAGCTACAGAATCTTTATCCTCTACGAATTCAGAGTCGGGACCAATTAAATAGTTACCATGTACCGTTGGTGCAATTAAGATACCTTTACCCTTATCTGTTGGACATTGGAAGATTACATGATTTACAAGGTCAATGCCTTTATCCAAGACATAATAGTTACCTTTTTTCGGACGAATCTTAAAATAAGGTTCTGCAACCATATTGTTGATAACATCTGTATGTACACCTGCACAGTTGATTACATACTTTGCAGTAAAATCACCCTTATCTGTTATCAGAGTGTAGCTGTCTTCTTCTTTTTTTATATCTGTTACGGTAGTCTCAAGTTTCAGCTCTGCGCCGTTTTCTATTGCATTTTCTGCTAAAGCAATGGCAAGCTCCCAAGGTGATATAATACCTGCCGTTGGCGCGTAAAGTGCAGAGTATACCGTATTATTTAAATGAGGCTCCATCTCAAGTACCTCATCATGATTTAATATTCTCATATGGGGAACTTTATTTTTAAGTCCGTTTTCATATAAATTTTGTATGGTTTTATGGTCAGTATCGTTAAAACCTATTACCAGAGAACCAATTCGCTTAAATGGTACATCTAAATCCTCACAAATCTCATCATACATTGCATTACCTGGTGCATTAAATTTGCCCTTTAATCCGTTGGCTTTTGCATCATAGCCAGCATGTATGATTGCACTATTTGCTGCGGTTGTTTCGTTTCCTACATCATTCTCCCGGTCTACTATTAGAATTTTTAACTGATACTTAGATAATTCTCTTCCAATAAAGGTACCGGCTACCCCAGCACCAATAATTGCAACATCATACATCTTGTTACCTCCTCGTTGTCAGAAGAACGTAAAAAAGCCACACAAAATCATGCTACTGAGTAGCATACTTTGTGTGGCATCTCTTAGTCTCTTGCCAGATTTATTATTTTCTATATTATAACATTAATCTTGGGATAAGTAAAGGTAATCTTATAAAATCTGATTCTATTTTTTATATTTGACAAGTAAGAAAATAGGAGGTAAGATAATAGGACATTTGTAAAATTACATAAAGTTTTTTTCACTTACCACGGTTTTTCTTGGCAAAATCCAAGAGATCATACCGCTTGGCAAGATATTTAGAGATACAAAGTGTATATATGGCATTTAACCATTATGGAGGTGCCCGCTGATACATGTTGTATTTCCAACAAATATTACTACCAGGAGGGAAAATAATGATTCAAGTGGAACATATTAACAAGACCTTTCAGGTCGCAAGGCGTAATGCCGGTTTTATGGAGGCTTTTAAGACTCTATTTAATAAGCAGTATGAATACATAAAAGCACTGGATGACCTGTCATTTGTCATAAATGATGGTGAGATGGTTGGATATATAGGGCCTAACGGTGCAGGTAAAAGCAGTACAATAAAAATCTTAAGTGGAATTCTGACACCTGACAGCGGAACTTGTTTGATAAACGGAAGAACCCCGTGGAAAAATCGAGTTGCCCATGTACAGGATATCGGTGTTGTTTTCGGACAACGTACTCAGCTCTGGTGGGATGTTCCGGTAATTGATTCCTTTGAATTACTTCGGGATATTTATAAGATTCCACCGCAAGGGTATAAGGATAAATTAGAGGAATTGATTACCCTTTTAAATCTGGAGAAAATCATCAAAACCCCAACAAGACAACTGTCCTTAGGACAGAGAATGCGCTGTGAGATTGCAGCTTCTTTATTACATGATCCAAAGATACTATTTCTTGACGAACCTACCATTGGTCTGGATGCTGTGTCTAAAATTGCGGTCCGTAACTTTATACTGGATATGAACAACCGCCACAAAACCACGGTTATTTTAACTACCCACGATATGCAGGATATTGAGGCCTTAACCAAAAGAATTATCCTGATAGGAAAAGGAAAAATTCTATTAGACGGCAGTCTTCAGGATATGAAAAAAAGGTTTGCAGGCCATAAAAGATTGCTATTAGATTATGATGGACGAGACTTAGAGCTATCCAATGGTATGGTCTTAGCAGCCAATGAAGGTCATAGTGATTATGGGAAAGATACAAGTGGCTTTGGATTAAAACATAGTATTATTGATATTGATACGGATAAAATACAGATTTCAGAAGCAATTGGGAAATTGTCAGCCCAGGTAGACATCAAAGATATTTCCATAACAGAAGCCTCTATTGATGAAGTTGTTGTTAAACTTTACAAAGAGTATGAAATATAGGAGGTATCAGCTTGAAAAAATATCTCTCTTTCTTTCGTCTTCGTTTTATATATGGACTTCAGTACAGAGCTGCGGCATTAGCAGGAATTGCCACCCAGTTTACCTGGGGCATGCTTGAAATATTACTGTTTAAAGCTTTTTATGAAGAAGGCAGCGGTGAATTCCCAATGGCCTTTTCTGCACTTGTTTCTTACATATGGTTGCAGCAAGCTTTATTGGCTTTGTTTATGACTTGGTTTTTAGAAAATGAAATATTTGACACCATTAAAAATGGCAATATTGCATATGAGTTATGCCGGCCTGTTGATGTATACAATATGTGGTTTACAAGAAGTATGGCCAACCGATTATCCAAAGCAGTGTTAAGAAGTATGCCTATTCTAATGATTGCAATTATTATGCCGGAACCTTACAGACTTCATATACCAAAAGACTTTGTTTCAGGCATATGGTTTCTCATTACATTGATTTTGGGTTATCTGGTTGTAGTTGCATTCTGTATGTTAATATATATCAGTACATTTTTTACAATATCCCCTATGGGAGTTCGAATGGTAGCAATTTCTGTAGTGGAATTCTTTTCAGGTTCGGTAGTTCCTTTGCCTTTCCTGCCAAATAAAATAAGGATGGTTATGGAGCTCCTTCCTTTTGCCTCCATGCAAAATGTCCCTTTGCGAATATACAGTGGTGATATAGCAGGGATAAGAATATACGAAAAAGCAGCTTTACAGTTATTTTGGCTTGTAATATTAGTAGTTGCAGGTAAATTGTTAACAAAAAAGGCTGCTAAAAAAGTAGTGATTCAGGGAGGTTAAAGCTATGAAATTATATTTACGTTATTTTATCATACATTTAAAAAGTATAATGCAATACAAAACTTCCTTTTTATTAACGGCTTTAGGACAATTTTTAGTTTCTTTTAATGTATTTTTAGGAGTTTACTTTATGCTCCATAGATTTTATAGAATCAAAGGTTTTACTTTTAGTGAAGTTCTCCTTTGTTTTTCCATTCTGTTAATGGGATATACTTTAGCCGAATGTTTTGCAAGAGGTTTTGATACATTTTCCTCTACCATCAGCAACGGTGATTTTGACCGTATTATGGTAAGGCCAAGAAATGTAATGCTTCAGGTACTTGGAAGTAAAATTGAATTTACCAGGGTTGGAAGAATGCTTCAGGCAATAGTCATGTTTATATATGGTATTTACAAAAGCCAGGTAGATTGGAATTTTAATAAAATAATTACCGTAATATTTATGATTATAGGTGGTGCAGTTTTATTTACAGGAATTTTTATTATATATGCAGCGTTTTGTTTCTTTACAATAGAGGGATTGGAATTTATGAATATATTCATAGATGGTGCCAGGGAATTCGGTAAATATCCGGTGAACATTTACGGTAAAAGGGTACTTCAAATTGCTACTTTTATTGTGCCGTATACGCTGGTTCAGTATTATCCTTTATTATATTTATTAGAAAAGGATGCAAAAGATTGGTATATGTTTTTACCGCTTCTTGCAGTTTTGTTTATAATCCCTTGCTATTTATTCTGGAAGGTTGGTATAAAGCATTATAAATCTACAGGCTCATAATAATTAGGATGGACGAAAGCTTAAGTATCGAAATGAGAGTGCACCAGATTTTATAAATAATTAAGCGACGAAATAAAATATTAATATTTTCTGGATATTATCAAAAACTAAAAACTGTGATGGTATGCTGCGCAATAGTGGAAACAATCGGGAGATGGGTGGTTTTTTATAAGTATTCGTTATATAATAATAATATGTTAGCTTGAATTGTAGTATATGATGAATTAATTTAAAACATGGAGTGTGACAATGATGAAAAATAACATTATTATTCGCAACTTAATTAACGGATGGAATAAAACTCATTTTAAGATAAGTCTATTTATTACAGTAATACTAACTATGTGCCTCCCTAGTAGCTCAGTTGGAGAAGGTATATTAAAGTATGAATACGGATTCCCAATAAACGTAATAACAATTTATCAGCGAAAAGAGACTAGTAATTGGTTTTTTAACAACTTTTTTAATGGAAATGCTGGCATTTTATTTAATCCATTAAGTATCATTGTTAATGCAATCATAATATATGTTATTGTTTTAAATTTTAAAAGGATACTAAAAAGTAATAAATAAAATAGCGTATTGAATAATTAACATAATAGAGGTATTCATATATAGTTAATGGTAATCTTTCTCTATAATTAGAAGTTCAGCAGAGCTTTTTATTCTACCATTTTATATTAAGTTTCAACCGCTTGTTGAGACGGAGCCACATAAAAATATTGGGTTTGTAAAAAGAAGTACCAACTGTTGACAAATTAAAAACCTCATGCTATGCTAAAATATATTAAAAATGGATAGAATAGCATATAAGTTATTCTGTAAGGTAAATTTCATTATTTTAAAAGCTGTGAAAAGAAGAGAAACAAGGAATTATGTACAGAGAGCCCCAAGTGCTGAAAAGGGGTCATAAGGAATTGCGGAAGATGGTCTTGGAGTTGCCCACTGAGGGAGAGATCTTTAGGATGGGACGGGTGCACCCGTTATAGTGATTAGTTGTAACAGGCGTAAGCTTAAAGCAATGAAAGAGGGTCTGGGGAACCAGGCTGAATTAAAGTGGTACCACGGGATAATCTCTCGTCTTTAAATTATTTAAAGGCGGGAGTTTTTTTGTGTATGATTTATTTGTAGAAAGAAATACTCACTTATAGGAGGAGATTTGAATGAGTAAAAAACCATATTACATTACAACAGCCATTGCATATACATCCGGAAAGCCTCATATCGGTAATACCTATGAAGCTGTTTTAGCTGATAGTATAGCAAGATTTAAAAGACAACAAGGATATGAAGTATTCTTCCAGACAGGTACGGATGAACATGGACAGAAAATTGAGAATAAAGCGGCGGATGCAAAAGTTACACCTAAGGAATTCGTAGATAAGATATCCAGAGAGATTCAGTCCATATGGGATTTAATGAATACCTCTTATGATAAGTTTATACGTACTACTGATGACTATCATGAAAAACAGGTTCAAAAGATATTTAAGAAATTATATGAACAAGGTGACATTTATAAAGGATGTTATGAAGGAATGTATTGTACTCCTTGTGAATCTTTTTTTACAGCCTCACAGCTTGTAGACGGAAAATGTCCTGATTGCGGCAGAGAAGTACAGCCTGCAAAAGAAGAAGCTTATTTCTTAAAACTTAGTAAATATACAGACCGTTTAATTGAGCACATTAATTCACATCCTGAATTTATTCAGCCGGAATCCAGAAAGAATGAGATGATGAATAACTTCCTTCTTCCGGGATTACAGGACCTTTGTGTATCCAGAACCTCCTTTAAATGGGGTGTACCTGTGGATTTTGACAACAAACACGTAGTATATGTGTGGATAGATGCTCTAAGCAACTACATTACCGGATTGGGATACGATGTTGAGGGTAATAACGGTGATTTATATAATAAATTCTGGCCTGCTGATTTACATTTAATCGGAAAAGATATTCTGCGCTTCCACACTATTTACTGGCCTATTATGTTAATGGCACTGGATCTGCCTTTACCAAAGCAAGTATTTGGCCATCCCTGGTTATTACAAGGGGAAGGTAAAATGAGTAAATCCAAGGGAAATGTTCTATATGCCGATGAATTGGTGGATTTCTTCGGAGTAGATGCAGTACGTTACTTTGTATTACACGAGATGCCTTTTGACAACGATGGCATAATAACATGGGAGTTAATGGTAGAAAGAATGAATTCCGAACTTGCCAACACATTAGGAAACCTGGTTAACAGAACGATTTCCATGTCCAATAAGTATTTTGGAGGTGTTGTTGAGCATATAGGAGAAAAAGAAGCGGTAGATAAGGAATTAATAGATTTGGTACTGGGAACGCCTAAGAAGGTAGCTTCCAAAATGGAGCAGCTTAGAGTGGCAGATGCTATTTCTGAAATCTTTACCTTATTTAAACGGTGTAATAAATATATTGATGAAACGATGCCTTGGATATTAGCAAAGGAGGAATCTACCAAACCTCGTCTTGCAACTGTACTATATAATCTGGTGGAAAGTATATGTATCGGTGCAAGTTTATTAGAACCTTTTATGCCTAAAACTTCAGCTAAAATTTTAACTCAGTTAAATACAAAGATCAGAACTGTTGATGAATTAAAAGAATTTGGTCTATATGCAAATGGAACTAAAGTTACTGACAAACCGGAAATCCTTTTTGCCCGTTTGGATGTAAAAGAAGTTTTAGAAAAAGTAGAAGCCAGAAAAGCAGAAGAAGCAAAACAATCAGGTGCAGCAGAAATCAAAGCTACTGATGCAGCAAAAGAAGAAGGAGCAGTTATTGACCTACCAGGTAAAGAAGAAATTACCTATGATGATTTTGCAAAATTACAATTCCAGGTAGGTGAAATTATTGCCTGTGAAGCCGTTCCTAAGTCCAAAAAGCTTCTTTGCTCTCAGGTTAAGATTGGTTCTCAGGTTAAACAGATCGTATCTGGAATCAAGGCTTATTATTCACCGGAAGAGATGGTTGGTAAAAAAGTCATGGTAGTAGTAAACTTAAAGCCGGCTAAATTAGCAGGAATCTTATCCGAAGGAATGTTGTTATGTGCTGAGGATGAAAATGGTAATCTGGCACTAATGATACCGGAAAAAGATATGCCTGCAGGAGCGGAGATTTGCTAAATTGACTTAAAGTACAAGAAAGCAAATTTGTGCTTGCTCCAAAATTCGCAGGCCATTGGAAGCATGGAGGATTACTATGATATTTGAAACACATGCCCATTATGATGATGAAGCATTTGAACAGGATAGAGAAGATGTACTAAAGAGTTTACAACAAAGTGGAATCAGCTTTGTTGTAAACGTATCTGCCAGTATAGAATCCATTAAAACTACCTTAGAATTAACCAAACAGTATCCTTTTGTCTACGGTTCCGTGGGAGTACATCCTGATGAAACCAAAGATTTGAATGAAGAAAATTTTGTATGGTTAAAAGAAATGACAAAAGAGCCTAAGATAGTTGCAGTAGGAGAAATTGGCTTAGACTATTATTGGGATGCCACTGACCGGGAAGTTCAGAAAATATGGTTTGACAGACAAATAGAACTGGCTAAGGAAGTAAACCTTCCTGCTATCATTCATAGCAGGGAGGCTGGCAAAGATACTCTTGATATGATTACAGCTTCCCAATTAAAGCAAGTGGGAGGAATCATACATTGCTTCTCTTACGGAAAAGATATTGCAAAAAGTTATCTGAATATGGGATTTTATCTGGGTATTGGCGGTGTAGTAACTTTTAAGAACGGTAAGAAATTAAAAGAAGTAGTGGAATATGCACCTATTGAACAGTTGGTATTAGAGACAGACAGCCCATATTTGGCACCGGAACCTAACAGAGGAAAGAGAAATACCTCCCTGAATTTAATCTATGTGGCGAAAGAAATTGCCAAATTAAAAAATATGGATTATGACGAAGTAATTGCTGTAACTGAGAATAATGCAAGAAAGCTGTATAAGCTTTAATGATAAATATCTATATAGATGAAAAGAGGTAATAATGGCTAAACTAGGGAATCCCAAAGAAACCATTGAAATTTTAAATAAATACCATTTTGTTTTCCAAAAGAAGTTCGGACAAAATTTCCTGATCGACACCCATGTGCTGGATAAAATAATCAAATCAGCAGAGATTACAAAAGAGGATATGGTTTTGGAAATCGGCCCCGGGATTGGAACATTGACACAGTATCTTTGTGAAGCTGCAAGAGAAGTAGTTGCAGTAGAAATAGATAAATCTCTACTCCCCATACTTGAGGACACCTTGTCTGCCTATGACAATGTTACTGTAATAAATGAAGATATTCTAAAGGTTGATATTAACAAATTGGTTCAGGAGAGAAACAACGGAAGACCAATTAAAATTGTGGCAAATCTTCCTTACTATATTACAACACCCATAATCATGGGATTATTTGAAGCACATGTACCTGTTACAAACATAACGGTTATGGTTCAAAAAGAAGTAGCTGACCGTATGCAGTCAGGCCCGGGCAGTAAAGACTATGGTGCATTATCCCTTGCAGTACAATATTATGCCAAACCCTACATTGCTGCCAATGTACCTCCAAACTGTTTTATGCCAAGACCTAATGTAGGTTCCGCAGTTATCCGGTTAACTCTTCATGAAGAAAGACCCGTTAATGTAAAAGATGAAAAATTGTTATTTCAGATTATCAGGGCTTCCTTTAATCAAAGAAGAAAGACATTAGCCAATGGACTGAATAATTCACCGGAGATACATTTAGCAAAAGATATTATTTCGGAATCCATACAAGAATTAAACCTTACGCCCTCCATTCGTGGGGAGGCCTTAACTTTAGATCAATTTGCAAAATTAAGTAATATCATTTATGATAAGATTAACGAAAGATAAATGGAAAGAATGTTAATTTACAAAAAAGGCATCTTCCCACTTTTTATGTATGCCCCAAGGGGTATCGTCTTTGGAAGATTGAAAGGAAATATATAGATAGAAAGGCTGCCACGAAGCTATTCTTTCAATCCATTCAACTGTGGCAGTATCAGATCTGGAAAGGAATTCATGCAGATATGATATGTAATAGGTAAAAAATGATAGGAAATGTAATAGTTGGTCAATCGGGAGGACCTACAGCGGTGATAAATTCCAGCCTGGCCGGAGTTTATAAAACTGCCAAGGATAAAGGTGTAAAAAAAGTATATGGTATGTTAAACGGAATACAGGGACTTTTAGAAGAAAGATATATTGAACTGGAGCAGGAGTTAAAAAGTCAGGTAGAAGTTGAATTGTTAAAAAGAACTCCATCTTCCTATTTGGGTTCCTGCCGTTATAAATTGCCGGATGCAAAAGATAATTCCGAAGTTTATGATAAGATATTTCAGGTATTAAAGAAGCTGGAGGTGGAATATTTCTTTTATATTGGTGGAAATGATTCCATGGATACCATTATGAAATTATCCAAATATGCTGCCTCTATAGGAAGTAATATTCGTTTTATGGGAGTTCCCAAAACCATTGATAATGATTTGGAAGCTACGGACCATACTCCCGGATACGGTAGTGCAGCAAAGTACATTGCAGGGACTACAAAAGAATTAATAAGAGATAGTTTAGTTTATGACCAGAAGAACTTAACCATTATTGAAATTATGGGACGTAATGTGGGGTGGTTAACAGGAGCAGCAGCTTTATCCAAAGGAGATGACTGCGAAGGACCGGATATGATTTTTCTTCCTGAGTTGGCTTTTGATATGGATGATTTCATGTTAAAACTGGAGCAATTGCAAAAAGTTAAAAAATCAGTTGTCATAGCCATATCGGAAGGCATTCATTTAGCAGACGGCAGATATGTATGTGAATTAGTAGACCGTACTAAGTATACCGATAATTTTGGACATACTTTATTAAGCGGATCAGGCAATTACCTGGCCAATAAAGTTTCCACTGAATTTGGCTGTAAAGCGCGTGCCATTGAGCTTAATACTATACAAAGAAGTGCTTCCCATCTGGCATCACTGGTGGATATCAATGAAGCCTTTTTGGTGGGAGGTGCTGCCGTAAGTGCTGCAATAGCAGGAGAAACCGGCAAAATGATAATACTAAAGAGAATATCAACCAGTCCTTATCAGTGCATCACGGATGTTTATGATATTAATAAAATCGCTAATCTGGAGAAAAAGATTCCAGCCGGCTGGATTGGGGAAGATGGAATATCTGTTACAAATGAATTTTTAGATTATGCAAGACCATTGATTCAGGGAGAATTGACTCCATATATGGTGGACGGGCTGCCAAGGCATTTAGTCTATTCTAAAAAGAAACAATAGGTTTAAGTCAAAGAACATTAAGCAGATGTCATTCTGAGCCGAAAAGGCGAAGGATCTCATAAACAAAAGAGATTCTTCGCCTTTCGGGCTCAAAATAACATGAAACAGGCAACTTGATTGGCATATGATAAAGGCTAAAGGGAAATATATATTTGAATAGATTCTTTTAACCTTTATTTGTGATAGAAACGGGGATAAGAATGAATTTATTGAATGTGGAAAAAATGAGTAAAAGCTATACAGAGAAGATCCTCTTTGATCAAGTAACTTTAGGAATTAATGAGGGTGATAAAATCGGTGTTATTGGAATCAATGGAACCGGTAAATCTACTTTATTAAAAATGATAGCAGGTATTGAGGAACCGGATGAAGGCAGTTTGGTTAAGGGAAAATCAGTAAGGGTAGAATACCTTGCCCAGTCACCTGATTTTGACGAAAACCTGTCCATATTAGAGAATGTGGTAATAGGAAAAAAGGCAGAAGAAGAGTATCGAAACTTAGAAGGGGAAGCCAAAGCCATGCTTCAAAAGTTGGGAATTAATGATTTTGATGGCAGGATTGATGTACTTTCGGGAGGTCAGAAAAAACGGGTTGCCTTAGTTCGTACCTTGTTAACATCTGCAGAGATACTGGTACTGGATGAACCTACCAACCATTTGGATAATGATATGGCTGAGTGGCTGGAGGAGTATCTGAATAAATATCAGGGTGCTTTTATTATGGTTACCCATGATCGTTACTTCCTTGATAAGGTTACCAATAAGATTGTAGAAATTGACAAGGGAAATATTTATACCTATATAGCCAATTACACCAAATTCCTGGAGTTAAAAGCAGAACGTGAAGACATGGAAATGGCCACGGAGCGTAAAAAGAAGAGCCTGTATAGGATGGACTTAGAATGGATGATGCGTGGGGCAAGAGCTCGTTCTACCAAACAAAAAGCACATATACAGCGTTTTGAAGAATTAAGAGACAGAAAAGTAATTGAAAAGCAAAAGAATGTTGAGATAAATGCCTTATCATCCAGACTTGGTAAAAAGACCATCGAAATCGACCATATCAGTAAGTCTTTCAACGATAAGAAACTATTTGAGGACTTTACTTATATATTCCTGAAAAATGACAGAATCGGAATTGTAGGTCCCAATGGTTCCGGTAAAACCACCCTTTTAAAAATAATTACAGGTAATCTGGAACCGGACAGTGGCTCTGTTGAAATCGGTGAAACTGTAAAAATAGGTTACTTTTCACAGGAAAATGAATATATGGATCAAAATCAAAGAGTCATTGATTATATCCGGGAAGTAGCGGAGTATATTGAAACCAGTGATGGCTCCACCTCTGCATCACAAATGCTGGAACGCTTCCTATTTACCGGCTCCATGCAATATTCACTAATATCGAAACTATCAGGTGGTGAAAGAAGAAGGCTTTATTTACTAAAAGTACTTATGGAAGCACCTAATATACTTATATTAGATGAGCCCACTAATGATTTGGATATTCAGACACTAAGTATCTTAGAGGATTATTTAGATAGTTTTGATGGTATTGTTATAACTGTTTCCCATGACAGATATTTCTTAGACCGAATTGTGGAGAGAATCTTTGCATTTGAGGATAACGGTGTTATCAGGCAATATGAAGGGGGTTTTACCGATTATAAAGAGGCTTGCAGGGGAGAGGCATCATCGATTACAGCAAAGCCTAAATCAAATGAGGCAGATAATAATGAGGGCAGTGTTACTTCAAAAGGGAAGCCAAAGGAAGCTAAATTAAAGTTTTCTTATATGGAACAAAAAGAGTATAATGAAATTGATGAGGTTATTGCCAAGCTGGAAACAGATATTGAAGATCTAGACAAACAAATAGAAGAGTCCTCCACCAACTATTCCAAGTTAAATGAATTAATGGAACAGAAAGAGAATCTGGAGAAAGAGTTGGAAGAAAAAATGGACCGCTGGGTCTATCTCAATGACTTGGCAGAACAAATAGAAAATGCTAAAACAAAGAACTAAATTTCCATCATATTAAATGGTGCTAAAGCACCGGAAGCGAGGTTATTATGACAAAAATAGAATTAGTCAGAGCTGAAATGGTAAAAGCCATGAAAGAAAAAAACAAAGGAAGAAAGGATGCACTATCCGCTCTTCTAACGGCTCTTAAAAATGCAGCTATCGATAAGCGGGCCGATTTAACCGAAGAGGAAGAAAATGGGGTGGTATTAAAGGAAATCAAACAACTGAAAGAAACAATGGAATCAGCACCTGCTGACAGAACAGAGATTATCGAAGAATGTACCTTAAGAATAGAAGTTCTTTCTGAGTTTGCTCCACAGTTTATGAGTGAAGAAGAGATTAAGAAAGTAATTGAAGACGTTTTAAATGAACTTGGAATTTCAGAGCCTACTGCTAAAGATAAAGGTAAGATTATGAAAGAGCTTATGCCTAGGGTGAAAGGAAAGGCTGACGGAAAAGTCGTTAACGATTTAGTGGGGGAAATGTTTAATTAAATTTAGGGCAGTGGGACGCTCAATGTCGTCAACTTAAGGACACTACCGTCATATTGTATATTTATTTATAGGTGTTTTGGTTAAAATGCGAATTGACAAACAAATGTT
>NZ_FOWD01000037.1 GCF_900115365.1 Anaerocolumna aminovalerica | reverse complement strand
AGTAGCACCCTTCGCTCTTTTGTTATTCCATTTTTTATTTCTACTCTATTATACACTATTTTTTCGATTTGAGGAATTTCCTAATAATTAAAAAAAGCCCTGCAAATGTAATATTCGCAAGGCTTAAAAACTCCATATATTATTGTTACGCTGGCTATTTCACCAAATACTGCTTTCCTTCACTAAACCCTCTTCCCCTCACTTCGCTGACACGGCTAATCATAACGAAGGCATCTTTATCTATTTGATGTACAAGTTTTTCTACTTTGTAAAGTTCACGGTTTGAAACCACGCTTAACAGTATATCCGTCTCTTTTTCCAAATACCCTGTCCTGCCATGTAAAAGAGTGACTCCTCTGTCAATCTCAGAAATAATTACTCCCTTTATCTCTTCCGATTTGTCACTTACTATTTTTAACTGCATTTTATTTGTTCCAAACATAAGAAGTTTATCTAAAACAATAGAATAAACCAGCACCAAAACAATACCATAGAGAATCTTCTCTTTATCACTAAAAGCCGCTTGTAATGCAAGTATCACGCAATCAAAAACATATAAACTTACTGATACCGATATACGGGTATATTTATTGATAATTAATGGTGGTATATCCATACCTCCTGTACTTGCACCGGCCCTGATCACAATAGCAATTGCTGTTCCGATACAGATACCTCCAAAAAGGGTGCATAACAAAATATCATCTGTCACCCTAAATCCCCCGGCTAGCTTTTGTAACACTTCCAACGCAAAGGGATAACAGAATGTACTAACCAGTGTTGTTAGGGCAAAATTCTTTCCCAGAACAATGAAACCCAATACGAACATGGTTATATTAAAACCAAAAACAAGATAGGATACGGGCAAACCAATTAAATGATTAATACTAATTGCAATACCTGTTGTTCCTCCGGTAATCAATCCTGAAGGCAGAATAAAGAACGCTACTCCTGCGGCATAAAGAAAATTACCTAATATAACTATTAGTATATCTAATAACAATTTTGTTCTTTTCATAAAGACCTCCATAAAAAACACGTCTGCTAGTTTTTTCCCTAACAGACGTGGATCAAGGCACTTGCCTAATACTTTATTATTTATACCATAATTTTTTTCAAACTTCAATCCCTTTTATTATGGATTTAATGTGATTTTCATGTCAAACTTGGCAGATTACTTCATACAGCCTACATTATTCTATACTTCGGACATAGTCCTTTAAATTATTATATATTTTTCCATATTGCTACTCTAATTTAACCACATCCTGTATTTTATCCTCATTTTTCTTAACAAAAGAAAATAAATCAGCGGAGTCTTTTGCTAATTTTTCATCTCCTATCCCTAAAAAATATGCTACAAATAATAATTCGATATTCTTCATCACACAAACAATAGCATTCTTTTCAATATCACTTAATGTTGTAATAGAATCATAACCTCTTATTACCTGTTGAATAATTTTATACCACTTTTCTTCTTCAACACGATTATTATCTTCTTCCAAAAGAATTCCTAATAAAAAGTAACATAAATCAAATATACGTATATTACTTTGACTTAAATCAAAATCTATATATCCGGAAAACACTCCGTTGTCAAACAAAAAGTTTCCTAAATGGACATCTCTATGAATTAACTGTTTTGGCAAATCATCATAAAGTTCTGACAACTCATCAATAGAATTCTTTATATCTTCCGGCTTCAAATACTCCGGCTTAAATTCCAGTAAATTGCTACGTACCCAACCTTGCATTTCCTCAATCATACTACTATTCCAATAACTTATACTCTTAGCACATTCCTGAAATGCAAGATGAAGTTTCCCCAATATTCTACCAAACTCGAAAAACCATATATCATCACATTCATTCAGGTTGACAATATTCTTTCCATTCAATTTTGTAGTAAGCACATACATAATTCCGTTATATGTTAAATAGTCCCGTCCATCCGGCAATTTCATAATCTTTGGAACTGGGATTCCCGCTTCATGAAGTGTTTTCATCATTACAATATTTCTTTGTAATGCGTTAGGATTATCATATACCTTCAAAACATAGGAATTGTCAATATTCCATGCTGAATGATATATCTGAACAGGAGTACACTCTATATTCCATTCTTTCAATAGTTCTTCTATCATAATTACTATTCTCTCCATTTTTCTCTTTTGTGTTGAAATAATTCTTCTTACGCTCTGGGAAGACAGGTGATAACGCTCCGATATTACTGATATTTTAATACCTTCAAGGTATTTATCATATATATGTTGATTTCGTAATTCCATTTCACGATGATAATTGGTTCTTTCTCCCCATTTACTTTTCTTTGAATCACTTTTAGGAATATATATGTATACCCCCTCCACATATTTTCTAATCTCATCTAATAATTCCTCTGGTAAAATTTCTTTTCCATTCACATACTTCAGCACAATCACCTCATTCCTATCAATTTTATCATATCAACTATATATTAACATTCTCAAACTCATTTCTGGCAAAATGTTGAGCATATAATCTTTAATTTTATAATAGTGCTCTTACACAATTTCTGACTTCCTTATAATATTATTAATTTCATGAAATGATAAATCTATAGAGTCAAAAAAGGATGTTCCTAATTACCGAAGCAATTAAAACATCCTATATTTTTACTCATTTCCGGCTTAAATTCACACCATTTCAACACTTTCCGGCTCATTTGTTCCCTACATGCTCTGCTATTATTTCATATTCTACAGAATGACTAATAAATACAACATATGTGTTTGTTTCCTATTTTTTTAACATAAACAGCACTATTGTTAATAGTGATATAATTACTGTTGTAAGTGAAAGTACAAAATGAAATTGTATATCTTCTTGGGGATGGGACTTTATCCATAGTCCGCAAATAATTGTAGATATTAACATTACAATTGACACAATACCTAATAGTTTTAATAAAACTGCCATGTAGTTACTCTCCTTTCAATTAATTTGAAAATATATATTTATTAATGATTCAAAATAATACCGGACTCTTTACAAATTCTATCAGCGATGTTATCTCAAATTTAAAAGCTGTAATAGAATATATTCTTAAGTAGTTTTATTTTATTCCCTTCCTAAAAACAGATCCAGCTGGGAATCAAGGAACTCTTCCATCATTGCTTCGTCATCAACATCAATGCCTGAATATTTAAAAAAATCCTTTGACCGATAAAAAATCAGCTGCATGGTATAAACTATATGAAAGGCAATTACCTTACATTGTGTTTCGTCTTTTTTACCCTCATAGTGCTTTTTGATAAATGGCATTATATCGTAGGGTAGTGATATTTCCTCATTTAACATAATATACGGAATAGACATCCTAGTAAGACTGCTATACTTTAACATTGCCTTACAAACATGATAGAGTATATTTCTTAACTGCTCTTTTGCAGTACTGTTATCAGACTTTACATCTACATATTTATAAAATTCTGTTGCGACAATTTCTTCAACGGCAATTTTAAGTAACTCATCTTTTGATTTAAAGCAATAGTTTATCATTGCTAGATTTACTCCTGCTTCAGACGAAATATGGCGTGCTGTAAGTGTTTCAAGGCTATTTCCCTCTGTAAGCAATCGTTTTGTAACTTCAATTAATCTATTTCTTGTTTCTTTATTTCCCAATGTTATTCCCCTCCCTATTAAACATGTTTAAAACATGATTAGTATAGCATCGCTATGTGTATTTGTCAATAGGTTTTTTAGCAAAAATAGGATAACTTAAAAGCCTTTGCAAATATATTATTTGCAAAGGCTTTTAAATCCATATAAAGTTGTCAAATTATCTCTTTGGGTAATAATATTGATTCTTATAACTTTTTATATTTTCTTTATTTACTGAAATCTTAAATATTATGTATCTTTTCACGCAACATCACAACATACAAATATTTTTATATTGTATAAGAAAAGTTTTAAAGCATAATGGAGTTTTAGAATTACATATATGTATTCAATCTTTTAACAATAAAATGACCTAACTATATAAATAGAAATAAGTATATTTATCTTTTGCACTAAAATTCACTTTTAACCCCACTGCTTCATCGCATTCAATACTTGTTTCATTTACCGCTTCATTATTTATCTGAATAGATAAAACTTGCCCAAAGCGTAACTCTTTTGAATCCATATTATATCCATAAATATAGTCATTAGTCTTTATATTTAAGTGTTTATTGTTAATACAAATAATACTACTGTCAATAACTTTAATTGGCTTACCTAATTCTACCTTCTCGGTATTATGAAATTTATTCTTAAATAATTCATATTCTATTATCTCATAAATAGAAATTATCAAAGCTTTTACATATTGAGAATAATTTATTAATATATCTAGCGAAAGCAATTCATCTATATCAGACCCATGTGCAATTTGATTTCTTCTTTCAACTAAATCCTCTAAATATTCATAATAATTATTTTCTTGATATTTTTTCATATTACTAAGCAATTCACCGTCATATTCAGTAAAAAAGTTTACCATAGCTTTAGACTTGGTAATAGTATTTGTAATATTAAAAACTCCAATGTTTTTAAAAAAATCTCTTATTGCATCCTTTCTGAAATTAGTACTGTGATACGTAAATGCATCAACATTAATTTTATACTTCTCCTTACCATTCAAACAACTATTTAAATTTGCTATAACTTCGTTAATCAAAATATGCTCGTATTTACTTAATATATTTGTATATTTAAGTAAGTCTGCTGACATCCCTACATGATTTTCTTTTATGGCTTCTGGGAGATTTTTATACTCATTTACGCAGTCATTTAGCTCGCTAAGATACTCTGCAACAATTTGCTCAACAAAGCCTTCCCAAATACCATACAGTGTTATTATAACTAAATTGTAATCATATGTTCTTTTATTTAAATCAGTATGAAACTTTACAAATTCAGAAGATATTTTAGAATCCCTATTTTCTTTAACCACTTCATATAAGTGCTGAGTTTGATCAATATAATTTATAAGATTATCTATTTTTATTAAATATTCATCTAATGTACTTTTCATATTAAATCCTTTTATCTAATTTACTCTAAATAAGATTTAAAGAAATTCTCAAATAATACAATGCGCTTTTCAATATCATTCTTATTACTACTTCGTCCTTCAAATGCATCATAATTTTCTTGATAAAAATTCTTTACTTCGTTTCGTATTATCTCTTTATTCTTTAGGAGTATATCTTTTGAATATATCATCTTTGACAATACATGCATTAATGGATCATATATTGTAGTAGTGGCTCTAGAGAACCAATTCCATGACTCATCAGAATAATTTGTACTTCTTTTTCTCCACATATAAAAAGCACTGCTCCCAAATAAATCAAAAGCAAATTCAATTGTTTCTTCAAATAATGCTCTCAGTGAATTGAGTGTACTATCATCGTAAAAGTTTGTTTTTTTTAAATACATGTCTAAAAACTCACTTAAAGTTCTATTAGCGTAACCATCTATTTGGCGCATAGCAAAAAATCTCAACACATATTCTACATCTTCCATTTTTTTATACCGTTCATTTTGTAGTAATAGACTATTTATATCGTATATAAAACTTATTTGTAATTCTAGTTCTTCGTGCGGAATATCTAACATTGCGCATAAATATTTATTACGAGATAATTGGAGACACATCTGATTCATTTTACCATTATACAATGCATTTCTTGTTTCCTGCCCCTCGAGTTTAACCCCACCACTATTAATTCTCTCAAAAACAAGCTGTTTCATACCTTGTGCTTCTTCCTTGCTCTTTGCGCTTTCTTGTAAAAGAATAATAGATGATATATATCTACGGTCAACTCCTTTTCTAATTTTTTCAGGTAAATTGCTATAATATCGTCCATTTAATTCTGGCCATAATTGCAAACCTACAAGTTTAAAAGAATCGTTATAAAAATCATATATTGTTGACAATCTTTGTAATCCATCCATTACTTCGTAATGAGAAAATTCATTTTCGTATAAAAAAACAGGAGGTATGGGGACATTCATTATAAATGATTCTATAAGCTTAGATTTCTTTACATCATCCCAACGCCTACGTCTTTGGAAATCCGGATTTAATTCATAATTTTTGCTATCAATCATCATTGTTATTGTGTTTAGCGGATATCTTGCTTGTTCTGTAACTATTCGTACTTCACCAAGAATATATTTCTCATTTATTTCATTATCTGCTATGTTCATAATACCTATACTCTTTTCATCAAACTCGATTTTTTCATTTTCAAATAACATAATATCCTCCATAGTATTATTTACTCGATCGTATATATTTATTAATAATATTATAGCATACATAACTTTTACAGTAAAATATATTTCATTATTTAATTACTCTGTATGTTCTTAGATCTAGTATTGAAACAACGTATTAAAAAATACAAGAGTCTTTCTTACTGAATACTTCAAATCACTTCACAGCTTATAATCGGCATCCCTTATTCAAAACAAGTAAAAAGGAAGCGCGGGACAGGGTCATCACTGTCTAATCCTATAATCTTCGTAGCTACAGCAGTAAGAAATAAATCATCACAAACAGAATAGCCACAAACCTTTTAAAATTCCTTATTGAGTTTACTGTTTCATTAATGCTCTGATGAAACGTCTGTTTATACTGCCACATTTACATTACCAGAATGAATGAGAGAAGATAAATCATATAAATTTGTTAAAGAAAATATGTTGACTTCAAAAGTCACGTAAGGGTTAGTCGGCCTGAGAGCAAAAGTTAAAAGAGTATCAGAGGAATACTTTAAGATCTATGTCTCAATAAGTTAAAGCCTTTCATGCATACAACTAGTACCCATACTAGCCTCAATAAAGAAAGGAAGGAAATTCCACTGTCACAGGCCAATGTAAAGAAGTTATACACAATCATGCAAAGTATATTCACATTTACAGCAACTCATGACTACATGAAAGAACCCCTGTCCAGAAACGTTATACTCACATCCAAGAAAGCTACCACAGAAGTGAAACATAAATACCTACTGAAATAGAGATACTCCTATCCTTTAATCTATTTCGGGATTATTCTATACTCAATACAATCTTAAAGCTGCTCCTGTTTACGGGTATACACTTCGGTAAATATTTGTTGCTTCAATAGGAGGACATAGGCTTCAATAAAAACACTACATCAGACGTTAGCAGTAAGCACTTCCTTATCACTTCAAGGAGTAAAAGCAGCTATTATCGATTCAATAAAAAATCCTGAGAGAGCATAAGAAACACCAGTTAGGACCTGCAAATAACTCAAATAGAATACATTTATCCATCAGGAAATGTTCTTTAATTCTGATACCGGAAACTATAAAGACAGATGAAGCTTTAATACTTCTTTCCGTAACCGCATCAAAGGAACTGATTTAATTTCCTTACACTTCATTCCCTGCGCCACTATAATGCTACACTCCTATTAAACAGTGGCGTTGATATTAAATAGTATTTGATCACTTAGGCCATTCAGACGTAGGAGTAGCAGCATATATATGTACTGACGTCCTTGCATCTACCAGAAAGAAAACTGCTGGGTTATAGAATTGAAATTAACAAAATATAAAGTCACTACAAATTCACAACAACAATAATATTTTTAGCATCAAAAAAGCCTTGAAACGTTGAAATTTCAAGGCTTTTATAATTATTCTTATTATCTCTTGGAGAACTGAGGAGCACGACGAGCTGCTTTTAAGCCGTACTTCTTTCTTTCCTTCATTCTTGGATCTCTTGTTAAGAATCCTGCTTTCTTTAAAGTAGGACGATAATCTGCATCAGCATGTAATAATGCTCTGGAGATACCATGTCTGATTGCACCAGCTTGACCAGTGAATCCGCCACCATGTACATTAACAAGAACGTCAAACTTATCAACTGTATCAGTTAATACAAGTGGTTGACGAACGATTAATTTCAATGTTTCTAAACCGAAATATTCATCCATATCTCTTTTATTTATAACAACTTTACCAGTTCCTGGTACTAAATATACTCTCGCGATACTGCTTTTTCTTCTTCCTGTTCCGTAATATCTTGCCTTAGCCAATGTTATTGCCTCCTTTCAACCTTTCTGATTAATATTTAATCTCTAATACTTCTGGTTTTTGAGCTGCATTATTGTGCTCTGGGCCAGCGTATACATGTAATTTTGTAATCATTTGTCTTCCTAAAGGTCCCTTTGGAAGCATGCCTTTTACAGCTAATTTAACAGCTTCTCCAGGCTTCTTAGCATTTAATTCTCTTAATGTAGTTTCTCTCATACCACCTACATAATCAGAGTGATTGTAGTAAATCTTTTGATCTAATTTCTTACCAGTAACTTTTATTTTATCAGCATTTACAACGATTACATAATCACCAGTGTCAACATGTGGTGTGTAAGTTGGTTTATTTTTTCCTCTTAATATCTTTGCAATCTCAGATGAAAGACGACCTAATGTGTGTCCGGTAGCGTCGATAACATACCATTTTCTTTCTATGGTTGCTGGACTAGCCATAAAGCTTTTCATGGTTTAACCTCCTTGGATTAATTAAAATCTCAATTATATTCATAGTTATATGTTAAAATACTCTACCCGGGGCTTGGCTCAAGTATTCTCACGTCACGTCTTAATATTATATAACATCTCGCCTGGTGTGTCAAGAGTTTTATTCTTTTCTTGCGTTTGCTCTTGCATTTGTCAAGATTAATCTGCAAAAAATTTATGATATATTTATAATCTCAATTTTTATAATTTACTAAGTTTTTATACAGATTTTAACTTTTTTATACCGATGCATCTTTTATATCGGTTTCTTTTAACCAATTTCGATTTTTTAACTTTTACTTATTATAATTTTTTATTATTTAAGCTTTAAATTTATTTATAATTTACAATATGTCATAATACTATTTTTTATATAACTGTTACATACTTAATCCGTAACAAAGAATTACTATAATAATTTCCAGACTGTATTTATTGTAGTCATTTTATATACAATCACTTATTTTCATCTACTAAATCCGGATACTCAATACATTTTAACATCAATCCCTGGGCAGGTGCCTTTGGTCCTGCTGCCATCCGGTCTTTCTTTTCCAAAATCTCATGTACATGTTCCGGCGGATAAACTCCAAGACCAACCTTAACCAAAGTACCAACAATAATCCTCACCATATTATATAAGAAGCCATTTCCAGATATGGTAATGTCAATCATATCTTTATTTCTTTCGATATTTATATCATATACCCTTCGAATGGTATCCACTACCTGGGTACGATTGGAACAAAAGCTTTTAAAATCATGTTCCCCTACCAAATACTCCGCTGCTTTTTTCATAGCATCTGTATCTAAGGGATAATATATAAAATAAGAATATAGCCGTTCCGTAGGTATTGGGAATCTACTATTTAAGATTCTATATTCATATGTTTTCCTGCTGTTGCAATACCTTGGGTGAAAATCTAAGGGAACTTCCCTTGATTTTTGAATCACAATATCCTTAGGTAATCTTTGATTTAGTGCAAATGAAATTTTCTCACCAGGGATTTTTGTATTGGTATCAAATACGGCAACATTGCCCAAGGCATGAACGCCAGAATCTGTTCTGCTTGCACCAATAACGAAGATTGGCTCCTTTAACAGCTCTGTAAGGGTTTTATTTATTATTTCTTCAACCGTAATTCCATTGGGTTGTATTTGCCATCCACAGTAGTTGGTACCGTCATATGCAATCTCCAGCATGACTCTTTTCATTCTTATACCCTTTGCATATCACATCCACTTACAAATATGATACTGCCATAACAAACCAGTTGAAAGAATGATTTAGTGGCAACCTTTCTTAATAATATATTTTCTTCCAACCTTTGAAAGAATGATGTAGCATCCTTTCTTTATACCATTTTCCAAATTTCGAAAGAATGATTTTGGGCATCCTACACATATCATTCCTCCAACTTTCTAAAAAATGATTTTGCGCTCTATCATTACAATTATTTTTCCTTAAACTTTTGGAAGAATGATTTTGCGGCTCTATATTATATCTTTCTTTCAACTTTACTGACATTTTACCTCTGTATAGAATTTCAAATAATGGTGAAGAAGTTCAGCATAAAATTACAATAGAGTTCACAACTAAGTTCTTCCTATAAATACTTATTAATCGCGATAATTCCTGCTACATACATAATGAGTATTAAATACGCTAACATGTCTTTACCGGCATACTTTAATGGCTTCATCTTTGTTCTGCCTTCACCGCCTCGGTAACATCTGGCTTCCATAGCCATTGCCAGATCATTTGCCCTGCGGAATGCAGACACAAACAGAGGAACTAACAATGGAATTAAACTCTTTGCTCTTTTTATCAAACCTCCGGATTCAAAATCAGCACCTCTTGCCATCTGTGCCTTCATGATCTTATCGGTCTCTTCCATTAATATTGGAATAAAGCGAAGAGCTATGGACATCATCATGGATATCTCATGGACCGGTACTTTGATTTTCTTTAGAGGTCCCATTAACTTTTCTAAACCGTCTGTTAATTGGTTTGGAGTTGTCGTAAATGTCATAATGGAAGAACCCAGCAGTAAAAATATAAGTCTTAACCCCATAAGAATAGCTGATTCTATACCTTCCCAGGTTACTCTTATAAATCCAAAGCTAAATGCCTCATTTCCGGGAGTAAAAAATAAGTTAAATGCCACCATGAAAAGCAGCAGAAACAGGACTGCTTTTAATCCTCGTAATATAAACTTAACAGGCACTTTAGAGAGAGTTATTATGAGCCCAAGAAATACCGCAGCAAATATATAACCATAATAATTTTGAATAAAAAACAGGAATACGATATATAGTATAGTGCCAACTAATTTTACCCTTGGATCTAATTTATGAAGGATGGAATTAGAAGGATAATATTGTCCAATTGTAATATCTCTAATCATTTCTAATCTCCAATCCGGTTCCCTTTTTTAATACCCGTAAAATCTCTTCTTTGGCTTCTTCCACTGTAATAGGGGTTGTCTTAACCGGAATGCCTCGAATCTTTAGTTCATTCATAACATAGGTAACCTGCGGTGCTGCAAGTCCTATTGCCTCTAATTCTTTGTAATTAGCGAAAACCTTTTGGGGGGTATCATTAAATGCTATCTCACCTTTATTCATAACTATTAATCTATCTACATATCTGGCTACATCTTCCATGCTATGGGAAACCAGAATTACTGTAATGTTGCTTTCTTTATGAAGGTATGCAATCTGATCTAATATCTCGTCTCTACCCTTGGGGTCTAACCCTGCGGTGGGTTCATCTAAGATTAATACCTCCGGTTTCATTGCCAAAACTCCTGCAATAGCTACCCTTCTTTTTTGCCCTCCTGATAATTCAAATGGCGATGCATCCAATAAATCATTATCTAAACCAACCATTTTCATGGCTTCGTAGGCTCTTAGTTCTATCTGAAGTTCATCCAATCCTTGATTTCTAGGGCCAAAACATATATCTTTAAATACTGTAGTTTCAAACAACTGGTGTTCCGGGTATTGAAACACAAGGCCAACTTTATTTCTCAGACTCTTCATATTATAATTTTTATCATAAATATTTTCGCCATTATAATATATATCACCGCTGGTACCTTTCATTAACCCGTTAAGATGCTGTGTCAGGGTAGATTTTCCGGAACCGGTATGTCCGATTAATCCTATGAATTCACCGTCATTAATAACGAGATTAATATTTTTAAGTGCATGCTTCTCATAAGCTGTACCCGTGCTATATATATAATTCAATTTATCTATTATGATTGACATATTAACCTCAATTCCAGCGCTTTTACGCTTTTTAATAACGTGAGCAATTAATGCATATGAACTAATTGCCTTGAAAAAGCAATGTTTTTCCAGCCTAACCTTTTTCGTGTATTATGCCTGTTTATTTCTAAGCTTTATATAATTCGTTCATTGTTATAATTTACAAATAGCGTCCACCAATTCTTTTATGGACAATATTCCTTCCGGAATACTTAGACCGCTTCTCTTTAGCTCAAAAGCCAATTCTGTTACCTGGGGAACGTCTAATCTATATTTCTTCAGCATATCAACTTTCGAAAAGATTTCTTTGGGAGTTCCCTCCATTACTACTTTACCCTCATCCATAACAAATACTTTATTTGCTGATATTACTTCTTCCATGTAATGGGTAATCAGTATAACAGTCACCTTTTCTTTTTCATTTAGTTCTTTTACTGTTCGTATTACTTCTTTACGTCCATTTGGGTCTAACATAGCAGTTGGTTCGTCAAGAACAATACATTCCGGTTTCATTGCCATTATACCTGCAATGGCAACCCTTTGCTTTTGTCCTCCGGACAACTTGTTTGGGGAATGGGTTCTGTATTCCATCATACCTACAGCATTTAGACTTTCTTCTACCCGTCTCCAGATATCTTCTGTGGGAACTCCCAGATTCTCAGGGCCAAAACCCACATCTTCTTCAACTACAGTTGCTATAATCTGATTATCGGGGTTTTGAAAAACCATTCCCGCCGACTGACGAATATCCCAAAGTTTATCTTCATCGCTGGTATTCATGTCTTTAAACCACATAGTACCTTCTGTTGGCACCAGAATAGAATTAATGTGTTTTGCTAAGGTAGACTTACCAGATCCATTATGCCCTAAGATCGCAACAAAGTCACCTTTTTGTACATCTATGTTAACATGATCAATGGCACGATTAATAGACTCTACATTACCTTCTTCATCTCGTCTGATGTATTCAAATGTTAAGTTTTCTGATCTAATAATTCCCATGGCTCATCCTTTAATTCTCGTATTTTTAATCCAATTTCATCAACTTTATACATTGTAAATTATTATTATACTAAATGCAATGGCATTTTACAATTCTTTTATTACATAGATGCCTTGCTAATGGTATTATATATCTAATTTTACTTTTCAGCCAAAATATAGAAGTAATTTTTAACAATCCATAAATTTTTCATAATTATCTTCTTATTCTCTTAATAGCTTATTATTTTCTTTAATAACTGTTTTATTGACATACATTAAATAATAGTATATATTTTTAAGTATGTTAATGTTTGTCAATAGTAAATCATGCAATTATAAATCTGTAATCCTTAGGATTTTTAAATGATTTAAGTTCTATTTCTAAAGAGAAGCATTCATTAATGTACATATAATTTAGTGGGTTGAAGGAGATACCATATGGATAAAAATAAGAAATCTGAAATTTTAAGCTGGATAAAAATAGTTGTTTCAGCATTTGTCGTTGCACTTGTCATAAATAATTTCATTATTGTAAAAGCAGAAGTACCAACCGGCTCCATGGAGAATACGGTAATGACTCATGACCAAATTGTTGGTTATCGGCTGGCCTATCTTTTCTCAACGCCAAAGCGGGGAGATATTATAATGTTTCCTTTCCCCGATGATGAATCTACGAACTATTTAAAGAGAATCATCGGACTTCCCGGTGAAGTGATTGAGATTATTGATGGAAAAGTGTACATAAACGGCAATACAGAGCCTTTAAAAGAAGACTATTTAAAAGAAGAGCCCAAAGGTTCTTATGGACCTTATACTGTACCGGAGGATTCCTATTTTATGATGGGAGACAATCGAAACTCTTCTTTGGATTCGAGAGTCTGGGAACATCCTTTTGTGAAAAAGAAAAAAATTATTGGAAAAGCGGTATTTCGCTATTCTCCAAAAATCGGTTTTATCGAGTAAGATAAATATCCAAGTACCAAGTATAAAAATGAATTATAAAAAGTGACTGCTTTATATAGTTCTAACCAAAAAGGCGAAGAAACTCAACCAAATGTGAGGTTCTTCGCCTTTTTGGCGCAGAATGACAGTTTGTAACCGCCACTCTTTTATATAATTTATATTTAATATAATTTACACTAATTCGATTAAAACTTCCATAGCAGCATCGCCTTTACGTGGTCCAATCTTAACGATTCTTGTATAACCACCGTTACGGCTTACATACTTAGGTGCGATTTCATCAAATAGTTTATCTGTTACATCAACAGTTTTTGTGTTTTTCTTTTTACCTGCAGCTTCTGCTGGTACTTCTGTAACAGTGTAAAGGGTTTTAAGCATTTGTCTTCTTGCATGAAGACGGGATGCTTTGTCTTTCTTAATTGTTTTTTCAACGTTGTCATATACAGTAACTTTCTTACCGTCTACAACTTCCTTTACTCTTTTGCCGTCTTTATCTTTACGTGCAACCTTAGCAGTTACAGTTACAGTATCATAATTATCTTTTTCTTTAACAGCTAATGCAATCATACCTTCAGCAATTTTGCGGATTTCTTTTGCTTTTGCTTCAGTAGTTACGATTTTGCCATGATATAATAAATTCGTTACTTGATTTCTAAGCAACGCTTTTCTCTGACTGGAAGTTCTTCCTAGTTTTCTATAGCCTGCCATTTCTTTCCCTCCTTTGACCTCTGTCTTTAGTCTTCACTACTAGCAAGTGATAAACCAAGCTCTTTTAGCTTTGCAAGTACTTCTTCCAAGGATTTACGACCAAGGTTTCTAACCTTCATCATATCTTCAGAAGTTTTGTTAGTTAATTCTTCAACCGTATTTATACCTGCTCTCTTTAAGCAATTATAGGAACGAACAGATAATTCAAGTTCGTCAATATTCATTTCAAGAACTTTCTCTTTTTCATTATCCTCTTTTTCAATCATAATTTCTGCAGTTCTTGCATTTTCGGATAAATCAATAAAAGAATTCAGATGTTCGCTTAATACTTTAGCAGCTAAACTAACCGCTTCATCTGGTCCTAAAGTTCCGTTGGTATAAACATCAAGTGTAAGCTTATCAAAATCTGTTATCTGACCAACACGAGTGTTTTCAACAGATATATTAACGCGTTCTACAGGAGTGTAGATGGAATCAATTGGTATAACTCCAATTGGTAAATCTTCATTCTTGTTTTTATCTGCACTAATATATCCTCTACCCTTTGTAATAGTAAGTTCCATATATAATTTACTATCAGCACCGCCATTAAGTGTTGCTATTGGTAGTTCAGGATTAAGAATCTCTATATCCGGATCAGCCTGAATATCAGCAGCTGTTACAACTCCTTCACCTTCGAATTCAATGTATGCAGTCTTAGGTTCATTTGTTTCATTGGAATTTTTAATAGCTAAGCTTTTAATATTCATGATGATTTCAGTTACATCTTCTTTTACACCAGAAATAGCACTGAACTCGTGAACAACACCGTCAATCTTAACTTGACTGACAGCGGCTCCGGGTAAGGATGAAAGCATAATTCTTCTTAGAGAATTGCCTAGTGTTGTACCGTATCCTCGTTCCAAAGGTTCTACTACAAAACGTCCAAATTTTTTATCTTCAGAAATTTCTGCAATTTCAATTTTTGGTTTTTCAAAATCAAACACAATAGGACCCTCCTTTTGGGTTATTATGATACGATTAATGATTACTTAGAATACAACTCGACGATAAGCATTTCATCTACCGGAACATCAATTTGGTCTCTTGAAGGAATCTCTTTTACCTTACCGGAAAGAGCTTCATGATCTACTTCAAGCCATGCTGGTACTAATCTGCCAGCTGTTACTTCTAATACATCTTTATATCTTTGTGCACTCTTGAATTTTTCTTTAATTTCAATAACATCACCAGCTTTTACCTGATAAGATGGAATGTTGATGCATCTTCCATTAACAAGTACATGCTTGTGATCTACGATCTGTCTAGCTTCTGCTCTTGTTCTGCCGAAACCTAAACGGAAAACTACGTTATCCAGTCTGAGTTCAAGAAGAATCATTAAGTTTTCACCAGTTGTACCGTATTTCATTTTTTTAGCTTTATCAAAATTGTTTCTGAAAGGTTTTTCCAGAACACCATATATAAATTTAGCTTTTTGCTTTTCTCTTAACTGTAATCCGTATTCGCTGATTTTTTTACCAGCTCTGGATGATGTTCTATTAGATTTCTTGTCTATACCTAAATATGCAGGTTCTAGACCAAGTGTTCTACATTTTTTTAATACAGGACCCATGTCTCTTGCCATCGTTTACTTACCTCCTATTAGACTCTTCTGCGTTTTGGTGGTCTACATCCGTTATGTGGAACTGGAGTAACATCCTTGATACTTGTTACTTCAATACCACAAGCTTGAAGTGCACGAATTGCAGCTTCTCTACCTGAACCAGGACCTTTAACCATAACATCAACAGATTTTAAACCGTGAACTAATGCTGCTTTAGCTGCTGTTTCTGCTGCCATTTGTGCTGCATAAGGAGTTGATTTTCTAGAACCTCTAAAACCTAAACCACCAGCGCTAGCCCATGAAAGAGCATTGCCTTCTGCATCTGTAAGAGTAACAATTGTATTATTAAAAGATGACTGAATATGTGCCTGTCCACGATCGACGTTTTTCTTAACACGTTTCTTGGTCACTTTTTTTGCTGTTGCTAACTTTTTAGCCATTTAACAAACCCTCCTATTGGATTTTTATTACATTATTTCTTCTTGTTTGCAACTGTACGCTTAGGACCTTTTCTAGTTCTAGCATTAGTTTTAGTCTTTTGACCACGAACTGGAAGGCCTTTTCTATGACGGATTCCTCTATAGCATCCGATCTCTTGAAGTCTCTTAATATTAAGTGCGATTTCTCTACGTAAATCACCTTCAACCTGTTGTGATGCATCAATAACATCACGAATTCTTCCCACTTCTTCGTCAGTTAAATCTCTAACACGAGTGTCCGGATTAACATTTGCCTCTGCAAGAATACGATTAGCGCTTACTCTTCCGATACCGAAAATATAAGTAAGACCGATTTCTACACGTTTCTCTCTTGGTAAATCTACACCACTAATACGAGCCATGTGCGTAATACACCTCCGTTAATTATTTGGGTGAATATAATAAGTATCATATACTGTTGTATACGGTGAAATGCATACCTCTTATGTCCACACTCACTTTGATTGATATTTTTTCATTAAACATTTTAAAAATAACTTTTGCAATGCCAACACTTCCAAGTGTTTCATTGCGCAGCCGCTTTAAATTGTGACAAGCAAAAACCCTATGTTTACTTGCTGAACATCATGATAATGACATGATGTTCAAAACAATAATCAATAGTTCCGTATTAAATTATGCTCCAGGAACAATAGGGTTCAATACAGAGTATTGAAAATTGTTCACAATATCACAATTGCCAAATGCAGATTGTAACACAGAAAGCAAGAACTACTATATATAAAACAATAAAACCGCTGTAGGAACAGCCAGCTTTTATTGAATATTAGCCTTGTCTTTGTTTGTGTCTAGGATTTTCACAGATTACTCTGATACTTCCCTTTCTTTTAATAATCTTGCACTTTTCGCAAATTGGTTTTACTGATGACCTTACTTTCACAGTAATTCACTCCTTTCAAAAAAAGTCCGTCTTACATTATAACATTGTACTTGCTGAAAATCAAGTAAAAACTAATATTTTTATATGAAATAAATAAAACACTTTTAAGCCAATTGTCTTATTTATTATGACGGTACCCTTGTTGCTGTCAGATGCTACAAAGTATAATCTTTGCAGCCTGTTATTTATCACGCCAGATAATTCTTCCTTTTGTTAAATCATATGGAGATAATTCTAAGGTAACTTTATCGCCTGGTACAATTTTGATGAAGTTCATACGAAGTTTTCCACTTATATGTGCTAAAACTCTATGTCCGTTCTCTAATTCCACTTGAAACATAGCATTTGGTAATTTTTCAACTACAGTTCCTTCAATTTCTACAACATCTGATTTTGACATATTGTCACCTCCATGATTTAGGATTTTAGGTCTTTAAAAAGTTTTATTGCTCTTTTTATTTCTTCATTGGTTATCTTTTCATTATTGACATATTTTTTTATTAAATTACTGTCTTTAAAATGAACAAGCTGAACATGCTTTTTGTTTTTCTTCTTTGGTCTGTCAACTGTTCGAAATACGCCATCTACTAAGTATACATATTCAGAATCTGATTTTACTATGACAAAGTGTTCACCTTTATCATGGCCGGCCTTTGATATTACTATTTCGCCAACTTCATACTCTATCATAAAAATCTCCATTCTACCGAAACAAAATCATTTTTTTATTACTTTAGAATCGATAATATTTCCGGTTCTCCATCCGTAATAAGGATAGTATTTTCATAATGCGCAGATAAAGAGCCATCATCAGTAACAACAGTCCAATCATCATCTTCCCAATATACATCATAACGGCCTGCATTAACCATAGGTTCGATTGCTAAGGTCATTCCAGGTTCCAGTTTGATACCTCTTCTTTTCTGTCTAAAATTCGGAATCTGAGGTTCTTCGTGCATCTCGGTACCAATTCCATGTCCTACTAAATCTCTAACAACTGAAAATCCGAAAGATTCAACATAATCTTGTATGGCAGCGGAAATCTCATGTAGATGATTGCCAGCTTTTGCAAATTTAATACCTTCATAAAAGCTTTCCTGAGTTACTTTAATCAATTTCTTAGCTTCTTCACTAACTTCCCCAACTGCCCAGGTTCTTGCTGCATCTGATTGATAACCTTTGTAAATAACTCCGGCATCCAGACTGACAATGTCACCTTCTTTTAAGAAGGTTTTCTTATTGGGGATTCCATGCACCACCTGCTCATTTATGGATACACAAACAGAGGCAGGAAAACCGTTGTAGTTTAAGAAGGACGGAATGCAATCATAACTTCGTATTAATTCATCTGCCTTTTTATCAATGTCTAATGTAGATATTCCTGGTTGTATAATATTTTTCAGTTCTTCGTGAACAGTGGCTAGGATACGCCCTGCTTCACGCATTAATTCTATTTCTCTTTCTGATTTAATTGTTACTGCCATTTTGTTCTCCCTTGCGATAAACCATACTAGTTTTCCAGTATCTTTTCAATAGCTGAAAATACGTCAGTCATTTCCATTGTGCCATCAACTTCAACCAATACACCTTGGTCTATGTAGTATTCAATTAATGGTTGTGTTTGTTCATGGTAAACACGCAAACGTTTTATTACGGTTTCCGGCTTATCATCATCACGTAAAACAGTGTTTCCGCCGCAGACATCGCAGATGCCTTCTATCTTTGTAGGTATATTAACGATATGATACGTAGCTCCGCATGTTAAACATGCTCTACGCCCGGACATTCTATCTACAATATTTTGATCTGGTATTTCTATATTAATAGCATAGTCTATTTTTTGGTTCATATTCATTAGTGCTGAATCTAATGCTTCTGCCTGAGGAATTGTTCTTGGAAAACCGTCTAATACGTATCCGTTTTTGCAATCCTCCTGGCCTACACGGTCTACTACTAAATCTACAACTAATTCATCAGGAACCAGTAACCCCTGATCCATAAATGTTTTTGCTTTGTTTCCTAACTCTGTACCATTTTTAATGTTTGCTCTAAATATATCGCCGGTTGAAATATGCGGAATTTTATATTTAGCTGCAATTTTTTTAGCTTGTGTTCCTTTTCCTGCTCCCGGAGCTCCTAGCATAATAATCTTCATACCGATTTCCTCCCACATTTATCATCTAAAACATCTAAAAATGTAAAATCTGCAAATGGCGGGGCAGAAGCCCCGCCTTCACATTCTAATTTACTCTATGTTTACTAATCGTTAAGAAATCCTTTGTAATGACGTACTAACATCTGTGATTCAATTTGTTTCATTGTCTCAAGAACAACACCAACAACAATGATCAGAGATGTTCCGCCAAATGTAACGTATGCGCCAAAAGCACCCAAGAAAATAAGAGGTACAATAGCTACAATGGTAAGTCCAACAGCACCGATAAATATGATATTATTCAGTACTTTGGTTAAGTATTCTGTAGTTGGTTTTCCCGGACGAATACCAGGTATAAAACCACCCTGCTTTTTCATATTATTCGCTATTTCAATTGGATTGAAAGTAATGGAAGTATAAAAATAAGCAAAGAATACTAATAATGCGATATAAATTAATGCTCCCAGCGTATATTTAAACTCGCCCCAGCTTGAGATATTGAACCATTTTGATTGATTCAATAAATATAAGATCTTAGGCAATACGTGGGCTCTTGCTGGCTCAACGCCAAAGAAAGAAGCTACAACAATAGGAAACTGCATAAAAGAACTAGCAAAAATTACTGGTATAACACCGGCAGTATTTACCTTTAAAGGAATATGAGAGGATTGTCCTCCAATCATTTTTCTGCCTTGTACTTTTTTAGCGTACTGTACTGGTATTTTTCTTTCTGCATCTTGTAATACAATAATGAATAATACCATGGCTACGATTACTGCAACAATTATTACAGCAGCAATAATAGCATTTACTACAGTAGGTGCACCTGCGATAAATTGTTTATATAAGTTCACAAAATCTCTTGGCATTCCTGCAACAATATTAATTAACAAGATAATTGAAATACCGTTACCAACACCTTTTTCTGTAATTCTTTCACCTAACCACATTAAGAATGCAGAACCAGCTGAGAAAGAAGCAACAATAACAGCAACATTTGCAAAGGTTCCACCGCCTTCTAATAAGCCTGAGCTACCAAAGCCGATAGCCATTGCAAATGATTCGATTACTGCTAATCCAACAGTTACATAACGTGTATATTCCTGGATCTTTTTCTTGCCGTCTTCGCCTTCTTTTTGCATCTCTTCCAATTTAGGAATTGCTATGGTTAATAGCTGCATAATGATGGAAGAAGTAATATATGGCGTAATACTAAGTGCAAAGATAGACATCTGGGTAAAAGAACCGCCTGTTAGGGTATCAAAGAACCCTAACGCAGTCTGGGATCCAACCCAAAACTCAAAGTAAGCTCTATTGATACCTGGTACAGGAAGTATGGAACCTAATCTTATTATTATCAGTGCTACAAAAGTGTATAATAACTTACGTCTTATATCCTTAATTTTTAAAGCATTTCGGAACGTTTTAAACATATCCTAAATCACCTCAGCATTTCCACCAAGAGCTTGAATCTTTTCTGCTGCGCCGGCACTGAAAGCATTTACCTTGACATCAAGTTTCTTAGTTAGTTCTCCATTTCCTAGGATCTTAACACCATCTCTTGGGTTCTTGATAACACCTGCCTCGATTAATGTTGCAACTGTAACTTCAGAACCGTCTTCAAATATATTTAGTCTATCAACGTTAATAGAAACGATTTCTTTTGTATTTCTGTTTGTAAATCCTCTTTTAGGTAGAGTACGAATAAAAGGAGTTTGACCACCTTCAAAACCAACTCTAGGTGCTCCGGAACGTGCCTTTTGTCCTTTGTGTCCTTTACCTGCAGTTTTACCATTTCCTGAACCATGTCCACGGCCTCTTCTAAAGTTTGCACTTTGTTTTGCACCGTCAGCTGGTCTTAATTCTGATAAATTCATAGATTACACCTCCTTACTTCTTTGTAATTATATTTCTTCAACCTTTACTAAATGTCTTACTTGGTCAACCATGCCTCTTACTGCAGCATTGTCTGGCATCTCAACAGATTTGTGTAATTTACGAAGTCCTAATGCTTCTACTGTCTTTTTATGCTTTGGGATTGAGCCAATTGTAGATTTTACTAAAGTTATTTTTAATTTTTCTGCCATCTTGAGCCCCTCCTAACCTAACATATCTTCAACAGAAATACCGCGTAACTTAGCTACTTCCTCAGGAGTCTTAAGTTGACTTAAGCCTTCAATAGTTGCAAGAACAACATTTTGCTTATTGTTTGAGCCAAGTGACTTTGTACGGATATTCTTAAAACCTGCAAGCTCAAGTACGTTACGAGCCGGACCTCCTGCGATAACACCAGTACCTTCAGGGGAACGCTTTAATAATACTGTAGCACTGCCGAATTTACCGATAAAGTCATGTGGTACACTGCCATTTTCATCTATAGGTAAGCTGATTAATTTCTTAATTGCATCTTCTTTTCCTTTACGAATTGCTTCCGGAATTTCTGCAGCTTTTCCTAAACCTGCACCAACGTGTCCGTTCTTGTCACCAACAACAACTAAAGCTGTAAATCTGAAATTACGTCCACCTTTAACTACTTTAGTTACACGTTTAATTGATACTACTTTATCTTCTAATTCTAATTGACTAGCATCAACGATTGTACGTTTCATGTGTTTTCCTCCTTGCTTAGAATTCCAGACCAGCTTCTCTTGCTGCTTCTGCTAATGCTTTTACCTTTCCTTGATATATAAATCCGCCTCTATCAAAGACAACAGTTGTAATACCTTTTTCCAATGCTTTCTTAGCAATAACAGTTCCTAAATATGCTGCTGCAGCTACATCGTTTGTCTTTTCAATTTCAGCCTTAACATCCTTTTGAAGAGTAGAAGCTGACACTAAAGTATTACCAACTGTATCGTCAATAATTTGAGCGTACATATGATTATTACTTCTAAACACAGCTAAACGTGGTCTTTCAGGAGTACCGGAGAAACGATTACGTAATTTTCTATGTTTATTTAAACGAACTTTAGATCTTGATTCTTTACTAACCATTTGTTTTCACACCTCCTATTATTTCTTACCAGTCTTACCAACTTTACGTCTAATAACTTCGTCAGCATATTTAATACCTTTGCCCTTGTATGGTTCAGGTCTTCTCTTATCTCTGATTTCAGCAGCGTATTGGCCAACTTTTTCTTTATCAATACCTTTTATTGTGATTTTATTTTGTCCATCTAATATAGACTCAACACCTTCAGGATCAGTCATAACTACTGGATGTGAATATCCAAGTGTTAATGTTAATTCTTTACCTGCTTTTGCTGCTCTATAACCAACACCGTTGATTTCAAGCACTTTTTCATAACCAGCAGTTACACCGGTTACCATATTAGCGATTAATGTTCTTGTTAGACCATGTAAAGATTTCATTTTCTTTAATTCATTAGGTCTTGTTACAACAACTTCTGAACCTTCTAATTTAATATTCATTTCTGAAGGTAATACTCTTTCAAGTGTTCCTTTTGGACCTTTTACAGTCACTTTATTATTTTCTGCTATATCAACAGTTACACCAGCTGGTATAGCGATAGGCATTCTTCCTATACGTGACATGCCCGCACCTCCTGTAATTTTTTAATGGGGGAAGATAGTTTCTTGTAGGTTATTCATAAGTCTGCCCTTGATTGATTATTCAAGACGGCCAGACTCGAAAAAACTCCGTTTTTCCTCGTTGTCCGTGACCACCGACTTCGTCAGTTACGTGCTCGAATACTTCGAGCACTCAGACTCGAAAAAACTCCGTTTTTCCTCGTTGTACGTAAGCATCGACTTCGTCGATACGTGCTCGAAGTTTCGAGCACTACATTGAATCTTTGATTCAATGTGCTTACTTCCATATTACCAGATGAATGCTAATACCTCGCCACCTACATTTAATTCTCTTGCTTCTTTATCAGTTATAACACCTTTATTTGTTGAAATAATAGCTGTTCCAAGTCCTCCAAGTACTTTTGGAAGTTCTTCTTTGCTTGCATAAACACGAAGACCTGGTTTAGAGATTCTCTTAAGTCCTGTAATGACTTTAACATTTTTATCTTTACCATATTTTAATGTAATATGGATTGTTTTGAAGCCATCAACTTCTTCTATGTCATATTTCTTAATATAACCTTCTTTTAATAGAATTCCAGCAATTGCTATCTTCATCTTAGAAGCAGGTATATCTACTGTATCATGTTTCGCAGTATTGGCATTACGAATTCTTGTAAGCATATCTGCAATTGGATCGCTCATTGTCATTTCATTTGCCTCCTTCCTTGTTTCCTACCAGCTTGCCTTCTTAACACCTGGTATTTGTCCTTTATAAGCTAATTCACGGAAGCAGATTCTGCAAACTCCGTATTTTCTTAAATATGCATGTGGACGTCCACAGATTCTACAACGGTTATATTCTCTAGTTGAAAACTTTTGCGTACGTTGTTGTTTTATCTTCATTGACGTTTTAGCCATGGATTTCCCTCCTAACTATTTTTTGAATGGCATACCGAATAATGTCAATAATTCACGAGCTTCTTCATCAGTCTTAGCTGTGGTTACGAAGATAATATCCATACCTCTAACCTTATCAACCTTATCATATTCGATTTCAGGGAAAATTAATTGTTCTTTAATTCCAAGAGCGTAATTTCCTCTTCCGTCAAATGCATTGTCATTAACACCTCTAAAGTCACGTACACGAGGCAATGATAAATTGATCAGACGATCTGCGAATTCATACATTTTTTCGCCTCTTAAAGTTACTTTACATCCGATTGGCATACCCTCTCTGATTTTGAAGTTAGCTACGGACTTCTTTGCTTTTGTGATAACTGCCTTTTGTCCAGCAATTATCTCAAGATCTTTAACAGCAGCATCTAAAAGCTTAGAGTTATCTTTTGCTTCGCCAACACCCATGTTAATTACGATTTTATTTAATTTTGGTACTTCCATAGCGTTCTTATATCCGAACTTCTTGATCATACCATCTACTATTTCATTATTGTACATTTCTTTTAATCTAGTCAACGTATGAGACCTCCTCTCTTAGAATTAGTCGATTACTTCGCCGGTTGATTTTGCGATACGAACTTTTTTAGGTCCTTTTTTACCTTCTTGAGTTGTGAAACCAATTCTAGTAACTTTACCCTTATGCACGTACATAACATTGGAAATATCAATCGGTGCTTCTTGGTGAACAATACCACCTTTTGGATCAGCCTGGCTTGCTTTAGAGTGCTTTGTTATCATATTGATACCTTCAACTAAAACCTTGCCATCTAATACAGCTATTACTTTGCCTTCTTTGCCTTTATCTTTACCGGTAATAACTTTTACGTTATCACCTTTTTTGATTTTAATAGTTGACACAGTCGACACCTCCTTATAATACTTCTGGTGCTAATGAAACGATTTTCATGAATTGCTTTTCTCTCAATTCTCTTGCTACTGGTCCAAAGATACGTGTACCTTTTGGATTCTTATCTTCTTTTATGATAACTGCAGCATTTTCATCGAATCTTATATATGAACCGTCTTTACGACGAGCTCCTTTTACACTACGAACAACGACAGCTTTAACCACGTCACCTTTTTTAACAACACCGCCTGGTGTTGCATCTTTGACAGAAGCAACGATGATATCGCCGATATTAGCATATCTTCTAGTTGAACCACCTAATACACGAATGCAAAGTAATTCTTTCGCACCGGTATTGTCAGCAACTTTAAGTCTTGATTCTTGTTGTATCATGACTCTACTCCTTTCAGCATTTATTACTTCGCTCTTTCGATAATCTTAACAAGTCTCCATCTCTTATCCTTGGATAAAGGTCTTGTCTCCATAACTTCTACTCTATCACCAATATTACATTCATTATTTTCATCATGAACCTTTAATTTAGAAGTTCTCTTTACAATCTTGTTGTATAATGGATGTTTTACGTGGTCTTCAATTGCAACTACAATTGTTTTGTCCATCTTATCACTAACTACTTTACCAGTACGAGTTTTTCTTAGATTTCTCTCCACAACAATTTCTCCTTTCCCGAATCGTTGAAATGTGATTATTTAGAAGCCTTAGCTTTCTCGGAAATCACTGTTTGAATTCTTGCGATATTCTTTCTAACCTCTTTTATTCTGCTTGTATTATCTAATTGATTTGTTGCGTTCTGGAATCTTAAATTAAAAAGTTCCTTCTTAGCAGCTACTAATTCTTCGTTCAATTCTGCAGCTGATTTGTTCTTTAAATCTTCTACATATTTATTAGTTTTCACTGCCCGCACCTCCTTCTAAGTCTGCGCGAGAAACTATTTTACACTTCACTGGTAATTTGTGCATAGCAAGACGTAATGCTTCTCTAGCTACTTCTTCAGGTACACCGGAGATTTCAAATAATACACGTCCTGGTTTTACTACTGCTACCCAGTATTCTAATGAGCCCTTACCGGAACCCATACGAGTTTCTGCTGGTTTTGTTGTTACAGGTTTATCAGGGAATATTTTGATCCAAACTTTACCACCACGTTTAATGTAACGAGTCATAGCAACACGGGCAGCTTCGATTTGGTTTGATTTAATCCAAGCTGGTTCTAAAGCAACCATACCATATTCGCCGTTGGAGATTGTATTACCTCTTGTAGCTTTTCCGGACATAGTTCCACGGAACTGCTTACGGCGTTTAACTCTTTTAGGCATTAACATTATTTATCGCTCCCTTCCTGTTTTGCTCCTTTAGTCGGAAGTACTTCTCCATGGTAAACCCAAACTTTTACGCCTAATTTACCATAAGTTGTATCTGCTTCTGCAAAACCATAATCAATATCAGCACGTAATGTCTGTAGAGGAATTGTTCCTTCACTATAGAATTCAGTACGAGCCATATCTGCTCCGCCAAGACGTCCAGCAACAGCAGTTTTGATACCTTTAGCTCCTGCTTTCATGGTTCTACCCATTGTAGATTTCATCGCTCTTCTGAAAGAAATACGGTTTTCAAGCTGAGCTGCAATACTTTCTGCTACTAATTGAGCATTTGTATCCGGTCTTTTTACTTCCTTAATATCTACCATTAACTTCTTAGAAGTGAATTTTTGAATTTCAACTTTTAATTTTTCAATTTCAGCTCCACCTTTACCGATTACCACACCAGGTTTAGCAGTAAAGATAATAACTTTTAGTCTGTCAGACGCTCTTTCAATTTCAATTTTTGAAATTCCAGCGTTGTATAATTTCTTTTTCAGATATGTTCTGATGTTGTAGTCCTCAACTAAGTTATCTGCAAAATCAGCTTCAGCATACCATCTTGAGTCCCAGTCATTAATGACACCGACTCTTAAGCCATGAGGATTAACTTTCTGTCCCATTATTGCCCTCCTTATCTTTCATTAAGCACAACAGTGATGTGACTCATTCTCTTTAAGATTCTATAAGCTCTACCCTGTGCTCTTGGTCTGATTCTCTTCATTGTTGGTGCCTGGTTAGCATAACACTCTTGAATATATAACTTACTTACGTCCATACCATTATTATTCTCAGCGTTTGCAATAGCTGATTTTAATACTTTCTCTATAACACTTGAAGCATATCTTGGATTATAAGCTAGAATACCAAGAGCTGTTTCAACGTCCTTTCCACGAATGGCGTCTAATACGAAACAAGCTTTTTGAACAGAAACTCTAGCGTAAGATATCTTAGCTGATGGTCTCGTATCTCTATTCTCATTTCTCTCTCTCTTTATCTGGGATCTATGTCCTTTCGCCATGGATGAAACCTCCTTTCAATTCCACATTAACTATCTCTTTCCAGTCTTCTTTTCGTCTTTTCCATGTCCTCTGAATGTTCTGGTTGCCACAAACTCACCAAGTTTATAACCAACCATATCTTCTGTTACATATACAGGCACATGTCTTCTTCCATCATGAACTGCAATTGTATGTCCAACCATTTGTGGGAAAATTGTAGAACGACGTGACCATGTTTTAATAACTGTCTTATCGCCTGCTTTATTCATAGCATCTATTTTTTTCAATAAATGTTCGTCAGCAAATGGTCCTTTTTTTAATGAACGAGCCATAGGTTTAACCTCCTTAATTATTTAACATTCTTACCGTCTCTTGTTCTTACGATCAACTTGTTAGACTTCTTGTTCTTCTTTCTTGTCTTCAAACCAAGTGCAGGTTTACCCCAAGGAGTAACAGGGCTTGGACGGCCAATACCTGTCTTACCTTCACCACCACCATGTGGATGGTCATTAGGGTTCATAACAGAACCACGAACTGTAGGTCTAATACCCATGTGACGTTTACGACCAGCTTTACCAATGTTAATTAATTCATGATCAATATTACCAACCTGGCCAATTGTAGCACGGCAAATGATTGGAACCATTCTCATTTCACCTGAAGGTAATCTTAGAGTTGCATATTTTCCCTCTTTTGCCATTAACTGTGCTGAGTTACCAGCAGAACGAACTAATTGTCCGCCTTTACCAGGATATAATTCAATGTTGTGTATCTGAGTACCGATTGGAATGTTTTGAAGTGGTAAGCAGTTACCTACTCTAATTTCTGCATTTGCACCATTCATAAGCTTTGTTCCAACGGTAAGTCCGTTAGGAGATAAGATATAAGCTTTTTCTCCATCTGCATAGCAGATTAATGCGATATTTGCTGTTCTGTTTGGATCGTATTCGATTGCTAATACAGTTGCAGGGATATCGTCTTTTCTTCTCTTAAAATCAATAATTCTATATTTTCTTCTAGAACCACCACCGTGGTGTCTAACTGTAATCTTTCCTTGATTGTTACGACCTGCTGTTTTATTTAAAGAAACAAGTAATGATTTCTCAGGAGTTGATTTTGTAACTTCTGCAAAATCAGATGAGGTCATATTTCTTCTGGAAGGTGTATATGGGTTATAGGTTTTAATTCCCATTTTTTGCACTCCTTTCGTAGCTGTAATAACGTCTTGTATATTACAACTGAAACGTTATTATTTTTATTCTTTTATCGGCGAATAAACAACCATAATTGTTTAATTCAAATTATAATCTAAGCCAGTTTAAATTATAGGCCAGAGAATATTTCGATTTCTGCACTGTCTTCTGTTAATTGAACAACTGCTTTCTTAGTTTTAGAAGTTTTACCAGCTGTGTTGCCACGTCTGCGGTTTTTTCCTTCTAAATTCATAGTGTTAACACTAGCAACTTTTGTTCCAGCAAACATTTTTTCAACAGCTTCTCTGATTTGATTCTTTGTTGCATCTGGATGAACTGAAAATGTATATTTCTTTTCACTCATGGAGTTCATACTTTTTTCAGTAATAATCGGTTTAAGTATAACATCATAATATTTTAAATCTGCCATTATGCGTACACCTCCTCAATTTTTGCAACTGCATCTTTCGTTAACACTATTGAATCATATTTTAAGATATCATAAACATTAAGAGTGTTAGGTAATGCAGTTCTTACAGAAGGAATGTTTCTTGCAGAAAGAATTACGTTTTCATTCTTTTCTCCAAGAACAACTAATGCCTTACTTACTTTTAAGTTATCAAGTACTGCAGCCATTTTCTTTGTTTTGATTTCATCAAAGTTAAGCTCATCAAGTACATAAATTTTCTCAGCTGCTACTCTTGAAGTTAAAGCTGATTTTAATGCAAGTCTCTTTTCCTTTTTATTTAATTTGAAGGAATAGTCTCTTGGCTTTGGAGCAAATACAACGCCGCCACCTTTCCATTGTGGTGATCTTGTTGAACCTTGTCTTGCATGACCTGTTCCTTTTTGTCTCCATGGTTTTCTTCCGCCACCGCTTACTTCAGAACGGGTTTTAGCACTTTGTGTTCCCTGGCGTTTATTTGCAAGTTGTTGAACAACTGCTAAGTGAACTAAATGTTCATTTATTTCTACTCCGAAGATAGCATCGTTTAATTCAATAGAACCAACGGCTTTACCTTCCATATTATAAACAGATACGTTTGCCATCTGTGTGTTCCTCCTTTCTTAAAGCTTCTAGTTTGATTTAACTGATTGTTTCAATATTATCATAGCTTTTTTAGGTCCTGGTACAGAGCCTTTTACTAAAATAACATTGTTTTCGGTGTCAATTTTAACAACTTCAAGGTTTTGAACAGTTACTTTTACATTACCCATTTGACCAGGCATCTTTTTACCCTTGAATACTCTACCAGGACTTGTAGCTGCACCACTGGAACCTGCATGTCTGTGGAATTTAGAACCATGAGCCATAGGTCCTCTGGACTGTCCGTGTCTCTTAATTGCACCTTGGAAACCTTTACCTTTTGATATTCCAGTAGCATCAATTTTGTCACCTTCTGCAAAGATGTCAACTTTGATTTCTTGTCCTACTGTGAAATCAGCGGCATTCTCAAACTTAAATTCTTTAAGATACTTTTTGTTAGCAACACCTGCTTTTGCAAAGTGTCCTTTTCTAGGTTTGTTAACTAATACTTCTCTTATATCGCCATAACCAACCTGTATTGCACTGTATCCATCATTTTCAACAGTTTTTACTTGTGTTACTGCACAAGGTCCTGCTTGTAATACAGTTACCGGAATTAAAGCTCCGTTTTCATTGAAGATTTGAGTCATTCCGACTTTTGTAGCTAATAATGCTTTCTTCATTTCTTAATTGCACCTCCTGTTTAATCTACAGCGGATTACATTTACATGTAATCATCCTAGATGGTCTACAACTAGTGCGGCTCCTTCGTAAGCCTTTCCCTATATATAAACCCTAAAGGATTCTTTCATTTTTAATGCTTATTTTGCTTTCATCTTGATGTCGATGTACACACCAGCCGGCATTTCTAATCTTGATAATGCATCAACTGTCTTTTGTGTTGGTGTGATGATATCGATTAATCTCTTATGTGTTCTTTGTTCGAACTGCTCTCTAGAGTCCTTGTACTTGTGTACCGCTCTAAGAATTGTAATTACTTCTTTCTTAGTAGGTAGGGGTACCGGTCCACTCACCTTTGATCCTGTCTTTTTTACAGTTTCGATGATTTTTGCAGCTGATTGATCGATTAATTGATGATCATACGCTTTTAATGTAATTCTCATTACTTGACTTGCCATAAAAAAAGTCGCCTCCTTTTCGCACTTAATAGCAGTACGACAAGCGGTGACTGTACACTCAACCGTGTGTGTCCTTATCTTGAAACCTCAACAAGCAAACCTATTCTTAGATTTACTTAATTTCATGTAATGAACTACATACGTTTATCTGCTCCAGGCAGAAATTATCGTTTTGTACAGTGACTTGTCGCCAGTTTCCTAACATGACATTCGCTCCACGGAATAACCTACAATTATATGTAGCAACCTCACGCTTCTACGCTATCAATGTCACAGCATTAATCAGTATACTACAGGTATTTTCATTTTGCAAGAGCTTTTTTAAAATTTTTTTACTTTTTTTGTTTGAGGGACGGTTTGAGGGGGAGGGCAGGGTTCATAGGAGGGCAGGCTTGGTATCCATTCTAATTTAGGTTGTGTTAACATTAGGATTTCCAAGTATATAATAAGCGAGTTCTTAATAATAGCATCTAATGTAATTATGTGGCTTCAAAAGAATGTATAGTGAATAATATATCGACTTAAAAGATTTCTCATATTTTATTATTCATAGTTATTGATTATACCTAGCTGAATTTATAATTATCTGGCAAATCATTCTCTGAAAAAAATAATAGTTAGAATTATTTCTCAGAGCATTCAAAACTCATATAAATATTATTTGAATGACAGATGAAGGTGTTAATAATAATACTATTTCCATAAAAGCCGCTAATAAGTTAAGTGATAATTACAAAACGGCAGTTTGATAAACTATCATCTGCCGTTTCTTCTTATATATAGTACATATTAATATATCTTAATAATAACTTATAATATAGGTAATCAGAAGTTGACTTTCAAGTTCCGATAGAAGCCTCTCATTCCTGAGAATTAGCGTTCTATTTTTCGCTGGTCCAGCGTCCTGAAGCTCCGCAAGGTAATACTAAGCCATTGGATGTTACCGGTAAGCCGATTTCGTCTGACTCTACATTGCCTCCGTATTTAGAAGCCATCTCTACCCCAAGCAGATAAGATAATACTGCTGGTTGCAGACCTGTTGTGTAGGAATTAATTAAAAAGAATAATGGCTTATCCTTTAGCACTTGGGTACAGAGCTTTACGAAAGGATGTATACTTTCTTCTATCTTCCAGATTTCTCCCTTAGGGCCTCTTCCATAAGAAGGAGGATCCATGATTACGGCATCGTATCGGTTACCTCTGCGGATTTCTCTTTCTACAAATTTTACGCAGTCATCCACAATATAGCGAATGGGTGCTTCTTCTAAGCCGGAGTGAGCTGCATTTTCTTTTGCCCAGGTTACCATACCCTTGGAGGCATCTACGTGAGTTACCCCAGCTCCTGCTTTGGCAGCTGCAACAGTTGCACCGCCGGTATAGGCAAATAAGTTTAATACCTTTATTTCACGGGTTGGATCTTTTTTCTTTGCTTCTTTAATGATTTGGCTAAACCATTCCCAATTTGCTGCCTGCTCCGGAAATAATCCTGTATGTTTAAAACTAAATGGCTGCAAATTAAAAGTCAGGTCTTTATACTCTATCTTCCACTGCTTCGGTAAATCAAAGAATTCCCATTCTCCGCCGCCTTTACTGCTTCTGTGGTAATGTGCATTTCTTTGCTTCCAGCCCTTTTCTGTTTTAGGAGTATCCCATATAACCTGGGGGTCCGGACGTACCAATATATATTTTCCCCAACGTTCTAATTTCTCCCCTTGAGACGCATCTATTACTTCATAATCCTTCCATCCATCTGCAATCCACATAATTTATCTCTCTTTCTTGTCAAACATTTACCTGATTTATTCCCTCGGGTTTTCTGTATTTTAATTATAAAGACAATCTTTCTTTTGTCAACTTGTTCTTCATATTTACACCCATTGCATATTAGGAATCCTTTCATGGCATCCTTTCTATAGGTATATTTTCTTTCAACCTTCCATATATGATGCCTTAGCGGCATCTAAATTAACGGTTGAACCTCTTGCATATTCTTTCAAACATACTCATAAATTATTAATAAAGCTTTTCCTATTTTAATCATTCTATTATTATTTTAACCCTTTTTTAACTTGACGTAACCGGTAAATAATAATAAACTGAAAATGCAACGTGCATTATTAACACAAGCGCAGCAAGTAGTATCTGCTTCTGCCTATAATAATATAAGATGGAGGGATTCATATGGGAATATTAACAAGATTCAAAGATATTATGTCCAGTAACATTAACGCGCTGCTTGATAAAGCAGAAGATCCGGAAAAGATGATAGATCAATGTTTGAGAAATTTAAACAGCGATTTAGGCAAAGTAAAAGCAGAAACCGCTAGTATTATGGCAGAAGAGCAACGTTCAAAGAGAGTTCTTGATGACTGCAACGAAGAAATTGCTAAAATGCAGGAATATGCAGTAAAGGCTCTGCAAGCCGGTAACGAAGAGGATGCCAGAAAGTTTTTAGAACAAAAAGCTTCTTTAACCTCTAAACAAAGCGGATTACAGGAAGCTTATGACTTAGCACATACCAATGCTACGAATATGCGGGAAATGCATGACAAATTGGTCTCTGACATAAACGAACTAGAATCCCGCAAAGATATGATAAAAGGTAAATTAGCTGTTGCAAAAACTCAGGACCGTATCAATAAAATGACCTCCTCTGTTGCAAGTGCAAATAATTCAATGGCTAGCTTTAATAAATACGAAGAAATGGCGAATAAAGCCATCGACAAAGCAAACGCTATGGCTGAATTAAACAAATCTTCTGCCGACAATTCAATTAAGGATTTAACCAAGAAATATTCATCCGAATCTAATGCATCCGTAGATGCTGAATTAGAAGCGTTAAAAGCCAGCTTAAATAAATAAGAATGATGAAGGGCTGTCTTAGAAGAAATCTTTTAAGACAGCTTTTTTTTACACAATAATACACTTTTATGCTATAATAGTCTATATTCACAGTTTACTATGTAAACTGTGCAATGGAAACTTTCATAGCTGTAGATTTATGCAGTATATGTTTATTTTAAGAAGGTGGAGAATTTATATGGTAGTACAGTATAAATGCCCTAATTGCGGGGCAGATATGGCATTCGACAGTACAACCGGCATGTTGCATTGCGATAGCTGTGGCAGAAATGAAAATATAGAAAATATGCCAAAACGAGATGACGACCGGCAAAATAATCATGAGTCTCATCAACACAGTCATAGTTCCGGGAGGGAAGAAAATGCCTCATGGAATACAAAAGATACTTCCTATTCTCATCAATTTGAAGAAGAGGATGTAAAAGAATATCATTGTAAGAATTGTGGGGCAGTTCTTATTACAGATAAAGATACCACCGCAACAACCTGCAGCTTTTGCGGGGCAGGTGTTGTTTTAGGGGATAGGCTTACGGGCAATTTAGCACCTGCAAAAGTAATCCCATTTTCCATTAATAAAGAGCAAGCTAGAGAAGCTTTCGTTAAATGGTGTAAGAAAGGCCTGTTGACTCCAAAGGGATTTATGACCGCCGACCGTATTAAGAATATCACCGGTCTTTATGTTCCTTTTTGGCTATATGATTTAAATGGCCGGGGAGAGGTAAACGCAACCTGCACCAGAGTTCGTACTTATGAACAGGGTGATTATATCTACACAGAAACAAAGTATTATAATGTTTACCGAAATGTAGATCTGAATTATCTTAAAGTTCCCGCAGATGCTTCCTCAAAGATGAGTGATGAATTGATGGATAAATTAGAGCCCTATAACTATGGCAATCTAAAAGATTTTAATATGCCTTATCTGGCAGGATATATTGCGGAAAAATATAATTATGATAATCGACAGTTATTTCCCAGAGTACGTCAAAGAGTGGAGTCTTATGTAAATAATTTTATAGATTCCACTATCCGCGGTTATGCCACCACTACCTATCATAATAAGAATATAAACTTACGGGAAGTCCATGCAGATTATGTGCTCCTGCCGGTATGGATGGTCTGTTATGATTATAAAAAGTCAGATCACATATTTGCAATGAATGGCCAGACAGGTAAAATTGTTGGAAAACCACCTTTAAGCATAGGTAAAATTGCTGCCTGGTTCGGAGGAATCAGTGGTGCCGCATTTATTATAATGCAAATACTTTCTTTAGTTTCGGGAGGCTTTTAATATGAGAATAAATAATAAGCTAATTATGATGTCCTTAAAACATAAAGTTTCCTCTAATACTTTAGATAAAAGTGAGAATCAGGAATCATATAGAAAAAGCAACTTAATGAAAAGAAGCTTTCTCTTCCTTTTATTATTTACTCTAATTGCGGCTTTTGGTAATAGAACTGTATTGGCAGCCTCGGAAGACCGGAAAGTTTTTGATTATTATGGACTATTTTCAGAAAAAGAAGTTAATAAGTTAGAAGAACTAAGTAAGAAATATAGTGAAGAAGGTAAAGTTGATATTGTTGTCATTACAACAGATGACCTGTCCGGAAGAAGCAGGCAGGAATACTTAGAAGACTGTTATGACGAATATGGGTTTGGTTATGAAAAGGAATTTGGTACAGCCGTATTATTACTTCTAAATATGGATCCTGGGGACCGTGGTATTGAGATACAAGGTTATGGTGATGCAGAACATTATATACACAATGACAGGATAGAGCATATACTTGATGATGTATTTCCATTATTAAAGGATGAAGAATATTATAAAGCTATGGAAGCGTATATGAAACAAGTTGTCTATTACATGAATGAGGAAAAGGGTGTGAATACTTCTCCCGTTGTTGGAGAAAAAGGCTCCGGTAATTATTACGGTGAAGCATCCGTGGATGGCCCAAGTAATTATTACGAAGAAAAGGAAGAAAATATTCTTAATAATGTATTGGCTCAACTTGGCATTTCTGTAGTAATCGGTGTAATCGGGGTTGGTATTATGGCTTATCACTCCAGCGGCAGAGTAACGGTAACAAGCAGAACTTATTTAGACGAACAAAATTCCAGAGTCATTGCAAGCCGGGATGATTATATAAGGACAACAACCACTCGAGTTAGGAAACCATCCAACGACAATAATAACCGCGGTGGCGGTGGTGGCATCCGCAGCAGCGGCGGTGGCGGTGTCTCAAGCGGAGGCCATTCCCACAGTGGCGGAGGAAGAAGTTTTTAAGTGACTAAAGGTAACTCATCTTTATATAAAAGAACATATTATAGTTTAAGTATTTTTTATTACTATCTCCGATAAAAGAGTATATCATTAAATAACTGCAATTAAACTTATGAAAACATTAACATATAAAAGGATAAACGAAAGGAAGTATTATTATGGGACTTTTTTCAAAAGAATTTTCCAATGTAGTGGAATGGGATGAATTTAGAGAAGACATGATCTTCTACAAATGGCATAATAACGAGATAAAACGAGGCAGTAAATTAATTATTCGTCCGGGCCAGGATGCTGTATTTATGTTTAACGGAAAGATAGAGGGCATCTTCAAAGATGAAGGTAATTATGATATCGAATCGGATATTGTACCTTTTCTTTCAACCTTAAAAGGATTTAAGTTCGGCTTTAACAGCGGAATGAGAGCTGAAGTTCTTTTTATAAACACCAAAGAATTTACTGTAAAATGGGGGACTAAAAGTGCCATTAACATTCCAACACCTCAATTGCCGGGAGGTATGCCAATTCGTTCTAACGGAACATTTACTTTCAAAGTAAATGATTATATTAAATTAATTGATAAAATTGCCGGAGTAAAAGACAGTTACTTAGTTGACGATGTGAAACTTCGTATCACTGCTGTCTTAGACCAGTTACTTATGAATTGGATTGTAAAAGAAGGCAAAGATATGTTCAATCTTCAAGCCAATTCCTTTGACATTGCAAAGGGAATCAAAACAGATTTGGATATGCAGATTTTTGATACCGGAATTACTATTACCGGCTTTAACATTATGAGTTTCAACTATCCGGAAGAAATTCAGGAAATGATCAACAAGAACGCTTCCCACAGCATGATTGGTGATATGAATCGTTATCAGCAAGCTTCTATGATCGATGGCATTTCCTCTGGTAAAGTACGGGGAGGCGGTGTTGCTTCTGACATGGCAGGAATGATGATGGGAATGAATATGGCTAACCAAATGATGCAGAACATGAACAATAATACAGCTAATCCAAATAGCGGTAATTTCAATCCTGGTACACCAGCCGGTACAGCAAAACCTAACTTCTGCCCTAACTGCGGTCAAAAGACGGGGGAAGCAAATTTCTGTCCGAATTGTGGTCAGAAACTTGCTTAAAAATTAGAATAAGTACACTTTGCCCACTTAAGGTTGGTGAAGAACTTCAAGAATAGGGAATATGGGTTTCTTGTTCCATAGGGAAATTCGATGGTTCTAATATTATAGCAATCGCTTAAAGCATATTTAAAAATTGCGAACTCCTCGGCTTTGCCTCGTCAAACATCACAATTTTTAAATATTGGCGCGGTTCCTATAATATAAGAACCATAACGAATTTCCCAAAGTCACAAAAAACCCATATTCCCTATTCTCAAAGTTCAATTTAAGTTTTTGAGGGCAAAGCTGTGTATTAAAAATATAACTGTATATTATGGTTAGAAGTAAGAGGTGTCTTTTAAGAGATAATAGTAAATATCTTTGTATAGGCTCTTTGTGTATATTTATGTGTGAATACGACATTCGTGTAAATTTCATCATACATTTTAGGAAAAACTTATGTGCTGAATATTAATGCTATAATATGTAATAAAGAAAATACTTATTAGAAACGGCTTAACTTCTTTCCTAATTTTTCCTTCTTCAGTTCTCTACTTTATTCACAAAGTCTATATTGTAACGCACAGCATCGTGGTCTTTAATTACCGTACCTCTTGTGATACTTATTGGCAAAATAATGCAGTTTTCATTCTGTTCATTGTTTGCGTGGTCGTACCATTTGGCAAATGCTTCACGAAGTTTATTCCTTAGCTCAGCGTTTTTTGGTTCTAAAACCCACGAGGTTTTCGCCAATTCCATTCTAATCTAAAAAATCCATCAACATACAGAATGTCGACAGCCTGAAGGGAAGTCTTTTGACTTCCCTTATTTTGCTTATAAGAATAATATAATCTAACGTAATGAACCTATTTATCTCCTAACCATGTTTGATAATTTAAAATTACTTCTTGTACCTCATTAATAAATCTGCTGATATGGTATCCATCACAAACTGCATGGTGAACTTGTACGGACATAGGAATGAATATTTTACTATTCTGCTCAAAATATTTACCTGTTGTGAATATTGGAAGTAAATATTTTCCATCATTGTATACATTCAGATTAAATCCTGTAAAACTCACCCAGGGGATGCTGGATATAGGGAATGTATTGGCTGGCTCATTTAATTTTGGAGTAAACTTCATGATGTTTCCGTGGTTTTTTATATCATCAAGATAAGCAGTGTAAAAACGCGAAAAGCTTTCATCATACTCTGTCCATATACTTGAAAATGTTTCATTTTCCTTATGAAATATAGTATAACTGGGACTCATACTATCCCAGTATCCTAAATTACCGTTTTCATCAAAACAAGTACGGAATTCCTTGTGATTATTAACCACAGTTGCAAGTATATAAATTAGTGTTGGATATAGTTTAAGGTCCTTAAGTTTTATTTCATGCAATAAATTTGTTATCTCTATATTTGCTGTCATACTGTAAGTACATCTAACAGAATTCAAATAGTGTTCAAAGTATGGCTTCCTATTCCAATTTTCAATATCTATTAAATTAAATTTCATAATCTTAGCCTCCTAAAAAGTTTTATTAGCACATTTTAGAAGGCTGCCTTAATTGTCATAATCATTTCATAACCTCCTGTTGTCTAAATAGATAATCTTCTTTACAAGTATATCTCCTAAATACGCAAGCAAATTCTCATATTGATAACCTAGTTTTATAGATAAAACCAATAGGTTCTCATCTCATATTATCTGTTTTAATACCTTTAAAAAATTCTATCTATCTACATAAGTATTCAATATCTATTCAAAAAGAATTAAAAGCCTTTTCGAAACCTCCAAAGTTCAATTTATTTGAGGTAAAGTTGTGTATTGAAACTTGTATTTAATTTAGTATACCCATTATATAACAACATAAAATTAATATCATGAATTAATATGTACATTTTATTTATCCTAAGAAATATACTAGTTTGTAAAATAATCGGTAGTAACAGCTTTGCTGACAACATAAATTGAACTCAGAAAGTGCTTAATAATCTTTCGTAATGACTTTCATAAAACTTTAAATTAGGATAACAGGGTGTATAGGATTAATTTTGCGTAATCCGGCCGACAGGGTAAGGTAGCAAAATTAATCCTATACACCCTGTTATCCTTGAACAATATAAATGGAGTCATTATAAAGCTTAATAAAGCACTTTCT
>NZ_FOWD01000065.1 GCF_900115365.1 Anaerocolumna aminovalerica | reverse complement strand
AAAAAGAGAGCTTATTCAGGATGCTCATTATGAGACTCCTGAACAAGCTCAAGATGATATTTTTAAATACATTGAATTATATTACAATACTAAGCGGATTCATTCTGCTCTTGGGTATATAACTCCTTCTCAATTTGAAGAACAAAATTCATAAAATCCACTTAACTTTGTGTCTACTAAACCTTGACAACTCCACCCCTTTCATTAGATTTTTGTCTAACAAAAGGGGTTCACTTTAATTATATCTTATAGAGTAATTTTTTCTTGATATATATAAATCATATTCCTACTTTAAGCAGCTTTTATACCAACGAAAGGTACTTGTAAACAGGTACTTTAGATTAAAGAGCTTATAATCCTTCTTGTTCTAATGCTGCAAGGCCTAAAATATTCAAATAGTTCCAAGGGCGGTCAAAATGTGGTTGGAAAAAGAAATCAACATACGCTAAATCTTCAATAGTCATTTTGTTCTGAATTGCTAAAGATAATGTATTCGCTGATTGTGTAATATCATATTTTGACATTACCTGTCCACCTACGATTCTGTTGGTACCAACTTCATAAACCAATTGCATAATAATTTCTTCATTGGTTGGCATAAATTCAGGTCGATAATTATCTTTCACTATAACGGAGCGAACATTAAGTCCTATTTGAGGAGCTCCACTTACGGTAACTCCAGTAGAACCAATATTGTATCCAAATAAATTTAATCCAGATGTTGATTGTGTACCTCTATATTTCACTTTTGGTGTTGATATATTCTTACCAATTAACATTCCCATACGTACTGCATTGGTTGCTAAAGGAATATAAGCATAATTACCATTTGGGTTATAATGAACTGCACAACTATCTCCGGCAGCAAATATATCCGGGTCACTTGTTCTCATATACTCATCTACTATTATTGCGTCATTAGGGAGCATGTCTACTTTACCTTTTAATAACTCATTATTAGGGCGGAAACCAACACATAATATAACCATATCGGCTTCATATTCCCCTTTAGTTGTTTCAACAGATGTTACTTCTCCATTTTCATTTGCCTTAAAACTTTTTACGCATTGGTCTAGAGCTAAATTTATTCCATTTTTCTTAAGATCGTCTTCTAAGATGTCCGTAAATTCTTTATCTAAATATTTGTTTAATATTCGATCCAATCCATCAATGAGAGTTACCTGTTTCCCTGATTTTTGGAAAGCTTCTACTAACTCTATACCAATATATCCGCCTCCTACAATAACTATTTTTTTAGCATCTTTAGTTTGACGAATTATTACATTAGCCTGATCATAATTTTTACATAGTAGGATATTCTTACTTTCAATACCTGGAATCGGTGGAATAATTGGCCAAGATCCAGTTGTGTTAACTAACTTATCATAAGAAACTTCAATTTCTTCTCCTGTATTCATATCCTCTGCGATTACTTTTTTAGATTTTGTATCAATGCTTTTAACATTATGTTTAATTTTTACATTAGCACCCATCTTAGATAATTCTTCTGGATTGGAGTAAAACAAACCAGCTGGATCTTTTACAACTCCTCCAACATATAAGGCAATACCACATGATAAGAAAGAAATGTTATCGTTACGTTCAAAAATAGTTATTTCAGCCTCTGGATTCTCTTTTAATATTGTCTTTACAGCGGCTGTGCCTGCATGGGTACATCCAATTACTACAATTTTCATCTTTATACCTCCCTAAATATAATAATAATAATAATTACTAATATTACTATATCATATGTTAAAAAAAAATCAATCTATTTTTTATAAAAAAATAAAAATTAATTAGTATAAAAAAATTGTTGCAATTTATAACTATTGTTGTATCCGAAACTTTTTCTAACCTTTCCTTTCTTGTTAAAACTTTTAGTTAATAATTTCTTATAATCTTAATTTATTATACAATCATGACAATAATTACATATTATATTTAGAAATATTTAAAAGTAATTTTTCTCATCACTTTAAATATATGATCCATAATTTTCTTGCTTGTATGTATATATTAAGCTATATTAAATATATATTAATCTTTACATTCTGTTAATAAAATTTAGGAGCTATACCAATGAAAATTGACCGATTATTTGCCATTACCAATATTCTTATCAATAAGAAAACTCTAACTGCTTCCGAATTGGTATTATGATATGATTATAATTTTAAGAAAAGAGGTAAATTAATTGTGAAATATGTAATATTAAATTTAGAGAAACAAAGAGCAGTAGATTTAACTGCACGAACTAAAAAACCCGGCTCCACATTGAAGATGCAACCATTCATGCCTATATTGGAATTCCATAAGAATTGAGGTGGCTATACCATGAAACACGAATATAAAAAACATGAAAAAGAGCTCTATTGTCCAAAAGATACTCCCCATTTACTTAGAGTTCCAAAACAGAAATTCTTTTGTATAGAAGGTCAAGGAGATCCAAACAAAGAAGATTTTACCGAAAGAGTTGGTGTGCTGTATACCCTCTCTTATGCAGTAAGGATGATGCCAAAGAATGGTTTTATACCAAATGGATATTTTGAATATACTGTATATCCATTAGAAGGTATTTGGGATTTGACCGAAAACGGAAGGAATCTCACCTATTTGGATAAAAATGAATTGCTCTATACCATAATGATAAGGCAGCCTGATTTTGTTACGGATGAAGTAGTAAAAAAAGCCTTTGAGATTGCCCATAAAAAGAAGCCTGATTCCCTTTTAAAAGAAGCATACTTTACCGAAATTGAAGATGGCTTATCTGTTCAGATACTCCATACCGGTTCTTATGATACAGAACCCCAGTCTTTTGGCAAAATGATAGATTTTATAGAGCAGAATAATTATAAAAGACGTTTATTAACACATAGAGAAATATATTTATCTGATGTACGAAAAACAGAAACTTCAAAGTTAAAAACTATATTACGGTACACAATCGAAGATAAATAACCGCCACTTTTAGGCATTTCTTTATAATTAGATAATCCTATTGTCAAATCAGTTGTAATACTATTACCTAATTTTTATACTTATCTCGATTTTAAACCCTCTATAATTTTTGTGGTTTTTACAAAGATTTTTAAGTATGTTCTAATGAGAGATAATTAAAATTGTCATTCTGAGTTCCGTAGGAAGAATCCCAATGAAAAACCAGAGATTCTTCCTGCTATTTAGCAAAGCTAAATTGTACTCAGAATGACATTTCTTTGCGGCATTTATTCTCAACTGCCATTTTATATTGTACTACTCTCAATTCAATCCCTTTTGAGTAATATTCTTTATGGTATTCATAATATGTTCATGGGCCAGTCTTTCAGCCTCTTCCCCATCTCTTTTTTTGATGGCTTCCAGTATTGCAGTATGTTCTTTATTGGAATTCATCGCTCTGTCATCGGATGCTAAAGTTATCTTGCGAACACGCTGTACGTAATGATGAAAATCCGTTAGTACATGATCTAATATTTTACTATTGGAGGCTTCATAAATGGTTTCGTGAAACTTATTATCCAGTTCTACCACCTGTCGATGGTTCTCTTTTTTTGTATGGAATTCTGAAAGATAAATAATCTCTTCCAATGCATCAATTTGCCCTTTGGTAATATTTTCGCATGCCCATTTGGCACATAGACCTTCCAAGTACGAGCGGATGATGTAAATATCATGTATATCCTTTTCAGATATTCCAGTTACATAAGCACCTTTGTTAGGAATGATGTTAACCAAACCTTCCAGTTCCAGCTGCCTTAAGGCTTCTCTTACTGGAGTCCGGCTAACACCTAATTCTGTAGCAATAGTATTTTCTTTTAATTCTTCGTTCTGATTGTACTTTCCTGACAAAATGTCCTCACGAATTTTATTAAATACTCTTCCTCGAAGAGAATATTTATCAGTTACTTCCTTCTGAACATCATAGTCATAGTCATTCACTACATGCTCCTCCTATAAACTTCTGGTAGTGTCCATTATATAGTTGGCAAATTCTTCTCCGGTTGCTCCGGTATCTCTTCCTGTCATAACCAACTTTTTCTCTGTAACGGTGCAGATGTCAAGAGCTTTATATAATTTATCGGCTTCCGTTGTATATCCTATATGGGAAAGAAGCATAGCTCCGGCTCTGATTACGCTGCATGGATCTGCATAAATATCTCTGCCTTCTTCAACCATACGGGGTGCGGAACCATGAATTGCTTCAAACATAGCATAGCGCTTACCGATATTGGCACTTCCTGCTGTTCCTACTCCACCTTGGAATTCTGCTGCTTCATCTGTTAAAATATCTCCGTAAAGATTAGGAAGTACAAGTACCTGGAAGTCTTTTCTTCTCTTTTCATCTACTAATTTTGCAGTCATAATATCGATATACCAGTCGTCAGCAGTTATATCAGGATATTCTCTGGCGATTTCCTTAAACATGTCTAAAAATTTACCGTCCGTAGTTTTGATAATGTTTGCCTTTGTAACAGCAGTTACTCTGGTCTTTCCATTTGCTTTTGCATATTCAAAAGCAGCCCTTATAATTCTTTCTGTTCCCTGGGAGGTAACAACCGTAAAGTCAACACCTAAGTCTTCAGTTACATGAACACCTTTGCTTCCTACTGCATAAGCACCTTCCGTATTTTCACGATAAAAGGTCCAATCAATGCCTTGTTCCGGAATTCGAACCGGTCTGACATTGGCGAATAGATCCAATTCCTTCCTCATGGCAACATTGGCACTTTCCACATTTGGCCATGGATCTCCTTTTCTTGGAGTAGTTGTAGGCCCTTTTAGGATAACATGACATTCTTTTAATTCCTTTAATACTTCTACAGGTATAGCTGCATTTTCAGCAGCTCTTCTTTCAATGGTTAGTCCATCAATAACCCTGAATTCTACTTTACCCTGTTTTACTTCGTCTTCCAATAGATATTCTAATACCCTTTGAGCTTGAGAAGTGATTGCCGGTCCGATACCATCGCCGCCACAAACACCAATAATGATTTTATCAAGTGCTTTATAGTTAATAAAATCACCTTGAGCTTTCATCTCTTCCACTCTATTTAACTGTTCCTCTAGCAGCTTTCCAAACTTTTCTTTTGCTGCTTCAATTTGTGCTGAATACATTTTTTACACCTATTCCATGTCATATCTTTTGAAGATTTGACACTGCCACATATAAACAGGCTGAAAGAATGGATTCGTGGCAACCTTTCTATAAATATTTTCTCTCAACCTTCCAATCATGATGCCACAAAGGGGCATCCATTAATGAAAGTGGGAAGATACATTTTCTTCACACTTATACATTCCTATATGGTTATTTCAATAATCATTGAATAATGTAACTTTAGACTTTTACACGTATATAATCATATCAATTTATGCATATCTTTGCAAGTTAAACTTAGTCATCTACCTTCCAAAACCACATTATATATCAAAAAAATAGGTAACATTATACTAGCCTGTTCCATTGAAGGAGAGCCTCCTCCATCTTAATTTGACTCCTTCATTTCCATATAATTCTTCTCTTGCCAGTTGCCGACAGGCCAACAAGTCAAAAAGGACTAAAGATACACAAAACCAATATCCTAGTCCTTTCAAACTTATATATTCTTTCTAATTACTAACTGTCCATAAGTAGTTGAATTAATATACTCTGTCAAGTCCATTTTTAAATTTTTAAAAAGAACCAGCCTATAGCTGGTTCTCTTGCGGAATGTTTTCTTCGAGATTTTCACACATTTTAGTAAGTATACGTTGGAAGAATTCCATATCCTCCTCTGAAATATCCTTTTTTAAGATGTTTTCAAACTGAATAAACATCTCATGAATATTGAAAGCTTTTTCTCTGCCTTTTTCCGTCAGCCGGATGATAACGGAACGTCTGCATTCCGGGTTCATTTCCCGCTTTAGCAGCCCTAGTTTTTCCAGATTATCAATATTTCGTGACATAGTAGTGGTATCCATATGACAGCGGAGAGAAAGCTCTTTCTGGTTTAGACGGTCTTCTTTTAAAAGAGTATTTAAGATTCCCGCCTGTCCCTGTCCAGGCGTCAGTCCATTGGCCGACAGCACTGGTGAAAGCAGCTGTTTTCTTGCTCTTTCCGCACGGATTAAAAGTTCTCTTATACAATTATTCATTATATTTACTCCTTTTCTTAGCGACCCGTTCAATCCAGTTCAAATTGTCCTGTGTAAAGTCTATAGTATAGGCCCTTTTGTGTCAACAGTTCTTCGTGATCACCCCGCTCAATCACTTTTCCATTTTCCAAAACTAAAATTGCCTTGGAGTTTCGGACGGTGGAAAGTCTGTGTGCAATTACAAATACCGTACGGTTTTCCATTAAAGTATCCATACCCTTTTCGATTAATTTCTCTGTTCGGGTATCAATAGAACTTGTGGCTTCATCCATTACAAGTACGGGAGGCTGGGAAATGGCTGCTCTTGCTATTGCTAATAGCTGTCTCTGCCCCTGGGATAAATTAGCTCCATCACTTTCTAAAAGAGTATCATAGCCATTTGGCAGCCTTTTAATAAAGGAGTGGGCATTTGCCAATTTGGCAGCTTTCACGATATCTTCATCACTTGCCTGAAGTCTTCCGTAACGGATATTATCAGCTATGGTTCCGGTAAACAAATGGGTATCCTGAATAATAAGGGAAATGGAGCGCCTTAAGTCCGCCTTTTTGATCTCTCTGATATCAATTCCGTCATAGGTAATCTGACCACCGGTTATTTCATAAAATCGGTTAATCAGATTGATAATTGTAGTTTTACCTGCACCGGTGGAACCTACGAAGGCAATCTTCTGACCGGGTTTTGCATACAGGTTGATACCGTTTAAGATAGTATGTTCTTTTGTGTATCCGAATATAACATCATGGAAACGTACATCTCCTCTTAAGGGCACATAGGTATAGCCTTCCATACCCTTTGGAACTTTCCATGCAAACTCCCCTGTATAGACATCACTTTCAGAAATAGTACCGTCAGCTTCTTTCCTGACTTTACTTAAAGTGATTTTACCCTTGTCAATTTCATGCTCCTCCTCCATCATTGCAAATATCTTCTCCGCACTGGCCAGAGCCACCATTAAGAAATTAATCTGTATAGTAAATTGATTCATAGGCATTGCGCTTTGTCTTACATAGACCAGATAAGAAGCCAAGGTACCGATATCTGTCAGGCCTGCTAAGGCAAATAACCCTCCTATACAGGCAGAAAGTGCATAATTAATATAGGATAAGGCTACAATGGTGGGAACGGTCTTTCCTGTATACGTAAAAGCTTTTGTGGAAGCTTCTCTTAAATTTTCATTCAGCTCACAAAACTTCCGATAGTCCTGCTCTTCATGGTTAAAAATTTTCTCCACTTTCTGCCCTGCCACCATCTCCTCAACATAACCATTAATAGCCCCCAGATTCTTTTGCTGAGCTTCGAAGTATTTTTTGCTCAATTTCCCGTTACGTCGGATATACAAAAGCATAAGGGCAAGGAAAATTATTACGATAATGGATAACTGCCAGCTTAAAACCAGCAGCATAATGATTGTTCCAATAGAGGTTATAAAGCTTTGAATCAACAGGGTAAAACTATTATTCAAGGCTTCTGATATGGTGTCCACATCATTTGTAAAATGACTCATCAACTCACCATGGGTATGTGTATCAAAATAGTTTAACGGAAGCTTTTGGGTATGTTGGAACAAATCACTTCTAATTTCCGAAACTACCTGTTGTGAAGTACGGATCATAATTTTATTATATAAATAGCATGTTAAAACCCCTGCTGCGTAAATAATCCCCATAATAAAAATCATATTTATCAATCCGGGTATATCTCCGGGTATTATGAAATCATTTACTACCGCTTTTAAAAGATAGGTTCCGATAATACCGGAAGCAGCACTTATGCATACAAATATCGTAATAAGAAATAAGGATATTTTATGACGCCCTAAATAGCGGAGTAATTGCAGCAAGGTCTTTTTCACATTTTTCGGCTTTACTCTAGATGTAGTTTTTGCCATTATAAATTACCTCCTTGCTGTTGGGAATAATAAATATCCTGGTAGATTTCGTTATCTTTCAGAAGGGTCTTATGGGTACCCACAGCATTTATCTTACCGTCATCCAGAATCAGTATCTGATCTGCATCCATAATGGAGGTAATCCGCTGTGCAACAATGATTTTTGTCATGCCAGGCAGTTCCTTTGCCAGTCCTTCCTTAATCTTTGCTTCCGTTGCCGTATCCACGGCACTGGTGGAATCATCGAGGATCAATACTTTGGGTGCTTTCAGAATGGCTCTTGCAATACACAGACGCTGCTTCTGGCCGCCAGAAACGTTAACTCCTCCCTGCCCCAGTTCCGTATCATATCCATTATCCAGCCGGTCAATAAATTCATCCACACAGGCAATCCGGCAGGCACGCTCTATTTCTTCCATAGTGGCATCTTCTTTGCCCCATAAGAGATTTTCTCTTACGGTACCGGAAAAAAGTGTGTTCTTTTGGAGCACCATTGCAATGGAATCTCTTAAATGCTTTTGGGTGAATTCATAGATGGGGTGTCCATCAATGGAAATATTTCCGGAGGTTGCCTCGTAAAGTCTTGGAATTAGTTGAACCAAAGTGCTTTTGGCGGAACCGGTGGGTCCAATAATGCCAATGGTCTGCCCGGGTTTGATATCAAAGGATATATCGGATAATACATACTCCTGGGCAGTTTCCTTATATTTAAAGAATACATGTTCAAAGGAAATGCTGCCACTTTTTATTTCAATCTCTTTAGCCAGATCATCCGTTATGGTAGGTTCCTCCTCAAGTACTTCCGTAATCCGCTTCCATGAAGTCAAGGAACGTGTGAATAGCAAGAATACGTTGGAAAACATCATAAGGGAATTTAATACCTGCAGAACATAACTTAAGAAACTGGTAAGGCTTCCTACTTTCATATTTCCGATTATTACAAGGTTCCCGCCAAACCAGAGAATGCTTAAAATCGTACCGTACATAACGAATTGGAAAGCCGGCATGTTAAGTACCGCCAGGGAAAATGCTTTTTCTGAATTATTTTTCAGGTTCTGGTTTACTTCCTCAAATTTGGTTATTTCATAGTCTTCCCTTACATAGGCCTTTACCACCCTGATGGCCGCCAGATTCTCCTGAATAATACGGTTAACATAGTCAACTGCACCCTGCATTTTTGTATATAACGGACGGACATTTTTAACAATGAAAAATAAAACTATTCCAAGAATCGGTGATGCAATTAAAAAAACCACCGCAAGAGCCCCATTGATTTTAAAGGACAAATAAATGGCAACCAACAACATCACCGGCGAGCGAAATCCTGGTCGTATTCCGTTTGTAATGGAATTTTGAATGGTTGTAACATCACTGGTAAGTCTGGTAACAAGGGATGGGGTGCTGAATTTATCTGTGTTGGAAAAAGAATAGGTCTGCATTTTCTGGAACTCTGCAGCCCGGATTGAAGCCCCTATTCCATTTCCGCAGATGGCGGTAAATCTGGCACATAAATTCCCCAGAAATAATGAGATAACCGCACAGACCACCATTTGAAGACCTTTTAACAGAATAAAGGATCTATCCTCATTTGCAATACCTACATCAATGATATCAGCCATAATCATAGGAATAATCAGTTCAAATGCTGTCTCTGCCTCAATACAAATAATGGCCAGAATCATTTCTTTTTTATAGTCTTTTACATAGGCTAAAAATTTCTTCATACTATATTCTCCTAATAGTTGCTCTCACAATTGTTGCATATGCATTAATTGTAACCGCAACTATTATAATCCTGCCGATAAAGAAAGTCAAGTGAAGAAAGAGAGAAAAATAACAATAAAAAAAATGATTATCCTCCAACTGTCCTAGGTTTAGGATAATCATTTTGGTACTGCCTGAAAGTTTGTAGTTTAATTAAACTACTGAAATTTATTTTCTCCGATGCTCATTTCACTTTTTACATCATTGATTATTTGGATTAATTCTTCATCAGTGATCACTGTTACACGGCCTTCGTCATACTCTTTGTCTACCCATTCTTTTACCTTAACTACAACCGGGCTTGATTTATCAACTGCATCATTACCCTTCAATTTAAAATAACTATTGATCCAGTGTGCAATACCTGCCAGGCCGGAGGTATTGGATACCGATACTAAAGCCTGTCTGTTTAAGAATTTGCCCGTATCAAATATGTTATATATTTCTTCATTCTTCAATAACCCATCTGCATGGATACCTGCTCTGGTCACATTGAAATTTTTACCTACAAAAGGAGTTCTTGGCGGTATATGATATCCGATCTCTTTTGTAAAATACTCCGCTAACTCTGTAATTACAGTTGTATCCATACCGTCTAAAGTGCCTTTTAATTGCGCATATTCGAATACCATTGCCTCCAATGGAGTATTACCGGTTCTCTCACCAATACCAAATAAAGAAGTGTTAATACCGCAGGCCCCATATAACCAGGCCGTTGTGGAGTTGGAAACTGCTTTATAAAAATCATTATGTCCATGCCATTCTAACATCTCAGAAGGAACACCGGCATGTGTAGTAAGTCCATAAATAATACCCTGGACAGAACGTGGAATAACAGCACCTGGGAAATTCACTCCATAACCCATTGTATCACAGGCACGAATTTTAACCGGAATTTTATATTCTTCACTTAGTTTCATTAATTCCAAGCAAAAGGGAATAACAAATCCATGAATATCGGAACGGGTAATATCCTCTAAATGACATCTTGGTGCTATTCCAGTCTCCAAACATTCCCGGACAACACTTAAATAGTGGTTCATAACTTCTCTGCGGGTCATTTTCATTTTGTAAAATATATGATAATCGGAACAGCTTACTAAGATTCCTGTTTCCTTCATACCGATTTCTTTGACCAATTCAAAGTCCTTTTTGCTGGCACGAATCCAAGACGTTACTTCCGGGAATTCATAACCTTTTTCCATACATTTGTAAACTGCATCCCTGTCTTTTTTACTGTATAAGAAAAATTCACTTTGTTTAATTATACCTTTAGGACCGCCTAAACGATGAAGGTAATCGAATATAGTAACGATTTGTTCCGTTGTATAAGGAGCTCTGGATTGCTGGCCATCACGAAAAGTAGTATCTGTAATCCATATTTTTTCCGGAAAATGATGGGGTACTATTCTATCATTGAATGCGATTTTAGGAATCTCATCATAAGGGAATAGGTTTCTAAAAGTATTTGGACGAGTTACATCCACTAAAGGATACAAATGCTCTTCCAATTGAAGCAAATTGTTCTGAGGATTTAATATTACTTTTCTGCTTTCTTCCATATCATCGTCTCCTTATCTTATAAAAAATATATCATATTTATGTTAATACAAAAATGAGATCTATCTTATATCAAACTTACTAATTTAGCTTCCGTTATTAAGATTATTGAAATTTTTTATCAGAATTATTTCATGGTTAAACTTTGTTGCCTCCTAAAGTCCCCCGTTTATCATCTCTCCTATATAGAATTTAACAATATCTTATTATAATAAATATGTACTATTTAACTTTGAATACAGTTGCATTTTTATACATGTTTTATTGTATACAATTATACCTTCAATGTCAAGAAATTATTAAAGGACCAACCCGTCATATAACCTCTTGTTGTTTTGTTGTTATTCTCAATTTTGTTTTATTCCAGGTGCAATTTTATATTGAAAAATTGATTTCTTTTTATTATAGTATATGTTAATAATGGAAAATATTTTAAAAAAACTCAAATGAAGAAGGTGTTGTATGATACATTCTAGAAAATCAGGGAAAAAGGCAGGGGTGCCACATCATTTCTCTTGGAAGAAGGGATTCGTTGTTGTTCTCATCGTAATCCTGTTGATTTTTGTGGTAATACCGCCGATAGCTCTTACCATATTGGTTCGCCGACATGTGAATTACCGCGGAGAAGAAACCCCTCGATACCCTCTGCAAGGCATTTATAGCTCATCGGATTATGGGCTGGAAGAAATCGTTCATACCTTTGATACAGCAGATAGTGAATCTCTTTGGTGTTCCGAGATTCAAGCGGACGAGCCAAAAGGTGTGGTTATCTATCTGACTGGCATCATGCAACCCTCAATTACATATTTTTATGGCCATGCTGCCTGGATGCAGCAGAATGGATATTCTTCCTTTTTACTGGAAGTTCGCTCACATGGTAGCAGCACAGGAAAGCTGATTGGTCTTGGCTACACCGAAGTTGCAGACGTACAGGCTGTAGTTGAGTACATCAAAAGCTGTGAGAAATATGCCAGCCTTCCAATTGTCATTCACGGTGTATCCATGGGCGGTGCTATAGCAATCAATGCATTCGGGCAAATACCGGAAATAGATGCTTGTATTGCCATGTCACCATATGCTTCATTTGAAACCCAGCTTGACCTGCTCCTTGAACAAATGAAAATACCCAAAATAATCCGACAAATAGAGGCTCCGATTTTACGTCAGGCCCTCAAATGGAATTATGGAAGCAGCACAGTAGAAATGCTTTCTCCATATAATCAGATTCAGAACGCAAAAGGGCGCCCGGTTCTTTTGATTGCTTGTTCAGGGGATAACTCTGTTCCGGTGGAAAACACACACATTCTACAACAGGGTTATCCAGATGCCGAAGTCTGGATTCGTGATTCCTGGGAGCATTTCATTGTAAAGGACTGCAACTTTTCTAAAGTCACTGAAGATATAGAGTATTGCTCCCGTATCCTTACTTGGATTTCTTCGTGTTTTGAAGATAATGGATTTTAAATCTACTCCGATTTTTTTGATTATTATTAGCAATTTGTTTGCAACTTCTTTGAGTAATACAATTTCGTTTAGTCAGATAACCTGTACAGGAGTCAAAATCCCCAAGGCACTTTTACATACTTGGGGATTTCCTATAAAACCTGTCTTTAGGTGTTTTATAAATTTACAACTATGGGCTCATGTCCTACAGCAGGTAAAAACCTTTTCAGAACATCCTCCATTTTTATTTTAATACTGGAAGTATTAATACAAGGGTGACATGCCAAATACTCTTCTTTTGTAATATCTTCATCAAGGAGCAATTGTACCTGATTGTCTTTATCATTCATCACTCCCATAATACTAACCGAACCCGGTGTAATATCCAAATACTTTTCCATATCTTCATAAGAGCCAAAAGATAACCTTGCACTACCAATCTGTTTTGACAGATCCTTTGTCTTAAACTTCTTATCTCCCGGCATAAGCAGCAGATAAAACTTAGTCTTCTGTTCATTGCTCAAAAATAAATTTTTACACATATTCACTTCTAATAGCCTGTCAACCTCCTGGCAGGCATCCATAGTAGCAAGGGCCTCATGATCTACCCTCTGATAGCTTATTCCAAGCTCATCTAATAAGTCATATACTCTTATCTCTTTCTCTAACCGGTCAGTTACTTTTAATGGTCTTCCATGATATAATATATTTTCCATTCGTTATCCTCCTATGCACAATAAAAATTTATCGTAGTAGGACGCTCAATGTCGTCAACTTTAGATGATAGCAAATTTCTACAAGAAAAATATTATATTATTTATATTTTATATTTTCATTTTTTTTAAAAAGAGTATAATAAATAAACCTAACAGAATAGGCTTTTTGCAAATATTCACTTAAATATACTTATAAAGTTGGTTTTGAGTTTTTGTGATATTTTCTTCTGTTACGTGTCATTTGTCGTTCATATTTCCGGTTACGGCGGATTTGTGAACGACATTTTTGAATTTCGTAAATTAAATCATTATATATGTAAATCCAGTCTTTTGATGATTC
>NZ_FOWD01000046.1 GCF_900115365.1 Anaerocolumna aminovalerica | reverse complement strand
GGTCCCAAGGGTTGGGCTGTTCGCCCATTAAAGCGGTACGCGAGCTGGGTTCAGAACGTCGTGAGACAGTTCGGTCCCTATCCGGCGCGGGCGTAGGATATTTGAGAGGAGCTGACCTTAGTACGAGAGGACCGGGTTGGACGAACCGCTGGTGTATCGGTTGTCATACCAATGGCATGGCCGAGTAGCCAAGTTTGGAAGGGATAAACGCTGAAGGCATCTAAGCGTGAAGCCCCCCTCAAGATGAGATATCCCATAGCATAAGCTAGTAAGACCCCTCGAAGACGACGAGGTAGATAGGTTAGAGGTGGAAGTGCAGTAATGCATGCAGCTGACTAATACTAATAGGTCGAGGGCTTGACCTAAAGACAATTTTTAAATACTGGTATTCAGTAAAAGTTAAAAGTTTGTCTATGGTAAATGGATTAAATAAGATGTAAGTTTATAATAATTGAATGTGCAGTTTTGAATGTATAAGAATATAGACTATACAGCTAAAAGAAGTAGTTAGCTGTATAGTCTTTTCTGTATACCAATACAAATAACCACTTGCTATGCAAGTGGACCCTAACCGGCTTTAAGAGCTAAGATAAAAAACCTCCAATGTTATAAGTGAGGGTCCTAAACCGCACTAAAACAACAAAGGAGGCATCCAATTGGATAAGAATACATTATCACATACAACATGGGAATGCAAATATCATATAGTGTTTGCGCCAAAGTATAAGAGACAAGTGATATATGGAAATATAAAAGGCGAAATGATCTTTACACCAGATGAACCCTTGCTTGATTTTACATCTATCCCAATTCCTAAATCAGAATATAGCTGATTTGAAAAAACAGCAATTAAACCTGCTAAAAATACTAACACAGATCAATCATTTAAGTTATGTATGACCTTTTGAATTATTAATGTATATAAAAAAGTCCCTTTGAGGTAGAGTTTTATCTAACACAAAGGGGCTTTATATTGATTAAACATTAATATTAACAACTCTTCCATAGAGAAATTTAGAATATTTCAACGTTATAGAATCTCTATGAAGAGTATATTTTATGGATTTCTAATTTTTATATTTAAAAACTATTTCAGTTAACTCAAAAACATTCCTATTATTGTTCTGGTATAAATTGTTCAAAAATAAAGAAATCGAAGCATTTCTTACTTTTATTTAATTCCGTCTGAGAATTAATAGTCCATGCAAAGGTTGGTGTACTGTATAATTTGCGGCATATTACTAATGACAACATATAATGATGAATATGATTATAAGAAATAAAATCCGGCTTTGTAATAAAATTAAATAATAAATTCTGTAAAATAAACTGCAAAAATGAGCTCCCTTTTTCTTTATCTTTGATTAGATTGCTGGCTAATTGCCCTCTCATTACGGCAGGACGGTTTTTACGGTACCATTGCAACACTAATGGATTAAAAGACTGAATACAGTATAGTCCTTTATAGTGATCCAGTATTGGGGCTGCCATATTGCATAAAGTAGTATTAATACTTTCTACTTTGAATTCAATAATCAATGGAACTTGCCCATTCACCAAATCCAATACATTTTGTAAAGTAGGAATAGTCTCTTGTGATTGATAAAGCTTTATATTTTGTAATTCCTCATAAGTAAGTTCGTTTACTCTTTTATTAATACCACATACTCTGGTTAAGGAATAGTCGTGAAATACAACCGGAATGTTATCTTTCGTTAGTTGAATATCTATTTCAATACCATATCCATGTTTTACAGCCAGCCGAAAAGCTTCCATAGAATTCTCCGGTGATTTGCTATTGTCTTGATGAAGACCTCTATGTGCATAAAGCCTGCCTTGCCAAGGCGTAAAGTCATGCCTGTGAATTAACTTAGGTGCTATAGCTATTAAATACAGTATGGATAAGATAATAAGGATAACAAGTAAAATATAAATAAACATAATTCCTCCTGAGTAAATAAAACCAATTATTTTAGTCAAATTCTTCTAATGTACTTGCCTTTCTTATAGGCTTTGAATCTCCATGTTTTACAAATAGCATGGTACAAAATGATAGTACGGAGAATATAAAAGCATATGGAAATAGGGTACGGTACGAAATTTTAAGGAAAGCACCGGACATAATGGGTGTTAATGTTTGTGACAACATTGAAAATATATAATATAATCCGGTATATTTTCCTACATCGGCTCCACTGACCATTTCTACAACCATTGGATAAGAATTTACATTAATGGCTGCCCATCCAATTCCCGTTACAGCAAATACAACATTAATAAGGGGTGAGTAGGTTATGAATAAAGTGCCGCATAAATAAGAAACGGTCACTAATATAATACCACCAAGTATGGTTTTCTTTCTGCCAAATTTGCTGGAAATAAAACCAATGGGTATGTAACTAATTGTAGCAGCACCGGTAGCTACTATTAAAGCATCTGCAAAGCCTCCGCCTTTTAACCCCCAAACTTTCATAGCATATCGTGAGAATGCTGTAATTACCGCGTTGTAGGCAGTAAACCATAAGAATATAGAGGCAAGTATAAAGAATAAGCTTTTCTTTACTTCCGGCGGAAGGGTTTTCGAATCTTCATTAACAGAAGAGACAGTTTCTGCTTCCCCAATTGCTTCCTCATTCCTATTGATTTCAACCATTTCTTTTGCTAAGGCATTCTCTTTGATATTAGTAACCAATATAATAATGGCAACTACCATAACGATAGCAATTGCTATGAAAGCCAAAGTATAATCAGGATGTTCTACCTTAGGAATTGTCAGTTTAACCATAATTAAAGTATAGATTGCTCCCAAAGTACCCATTAGATTTATAATAGCATTTGCTTTACTCCTTAAAGGTTTTGGAGTAACATCCGGCATAAGAGCTACGGCAGGGGAACGGTAAGATCCCATAGCTATTAGTACTACTCCTAATGATATGAAAAACAACATAAAGTTGTGTGTCTTATTTGCAAATGGAATAAACATCATAAATACCACTGCAAAAAAAGTACCCATAATAATAAATGGAGTTCGTTTACCTAATCTTGTGTTGATTCTATCGGAAAATGCACCAAATAGAGGTAATAAAAATAATGCTAGAATATTATCCAGAGCCATAATTACACCGGTTAAAATCTCATCCAGATGAAAGGTGTTGGATAATATCAAAGGAATAATATTATCGTAGAGCTGCCAAAAAGCACAGATTGATAAAAATGCAAAACCAATAAAAAAAGTACGTACATAATTTAGTCTCGTAGCTTTCAAAGGTACTCCTCCTCATTAAATTTTATGACATAATTATATCACGTCTTCCATGCACAAACAATGGGTAAGGATAATATTTACATGAACTAAACATATAGGGATAAAGAGAAAAATATAAGTTGCAGAAAGCATAAGGAAGATTAAAATATATTAGAATAGTATATTACAGTATTCAGATATAAAGATGTCATTCTGAGAGCAAATCTTGTAATTATACCCGAAGAATCCTCTTTTTCAAAAGATTCTTCCCTTTACAAGCTCAGAATGACATTAGTTATTCATTATTTGATTGTAAAAAATATCAGCTCAATTTTCGAAGGATTTTTAATTCCTCTAGTAATACGTTCCTCTACTTCTTGAAATGTTCTAATTCCTTGGATTATTCTTGTGGAGCTGGATATTTGTCAGGATCTAATGCGTTATTAACAGCATCGATAATACCCTGGCTGGTAACAGTAGCAGATGTAACAACATCAACATCAGTTGAGTTAGCTTCTACGATTTTATTAGGAAGCTGATCAATAGCATTGGTACCGATACCTTCGGTTTCTTTTTCGCCAACAGCTTCAACAGAGATAATCTTATCTCCTTCTTTCTTAACCGTAACTGTGATTGGTCCACCAAAACCCTTACCTGTTCCTGTTAATGTTACTGCTTCATTAGAAGTTTCAGATGTTTTACCATCTTCAGTCCCCTTCTTGTCTTTAGAACATGCAACCATACTAGTAATTGCCACTAAGCATAATAAAGATAATAATACTTTTTTCATAAGCCCTCCTAAAATTTCTTACAGTCTTTATAGAAAGAAAACTGTAAATATAATGTCTAAAGCGTCAAGTAATTAACAAACTTGCAACTATATTATACCATATTCTTCATATAGGTCAATAATGAATAGTTAAAAAAATAACATTTTACTGACAACCATGAATTTATTGATATAATTCAAATGAATACTTCCAATGGGAATTTTAATAAATGTATTTAAAACACCAATTAAATTTTGTTAAGAAATATTCTTTTTTACAGTCAGAACACGGTCATATAAATCCCTGGTATTTCTGAAAATTACGTGGCTTACGTTAATTACAGTAATATTTTTAAGGGCAAGAATTGTCTTCTCAATTTCTCTGGCCCGTTCCATGTCCAGGGATGCAAAAGCTTCATCCATAAAAAGAATACTTGCTTTGCTTAATAGCGCCCTGGCAATTACCAATCTGCTTCGTTCCCCACCTGATATATTTTTACCATTATCATAGATTACAGTATCTAAACCCTCTGGGAGATTATTAACAAACTCCCTTAATCCAGAAGCATCAATAGCCTCATTAATATCTTCGTCGGTGTATTCTTTATATAAGGTAAGATTATTTTTAACCGTATCTTCAAATATAAATACTTGCTGTTCGATATTTGCAACTAAGGAAAAGTATTGTTCCTTTTTTATATCCTTTAAATCGTGTCCATCAATAGTAATTTGACCTTTGGTAGGGTTAAAATATTTACGTAAAAGTTTTAAAAGGGTAGATTTACCGCCTCCACTGGGCCCAACAATAAGATATTTGCCATTCTTCTTAAAGGTTAAGTTTATATCCGATAAGATAATTTGCTCATTATTTTCATAGTGAAATTCAACATCTTTAAATTCAATTTTATCATTAAATGACCTGATATCTACGGTTTCTTCATATGTATTCTCATTCTCAAGAGTTTTTTCAATCTTTTGGATTAAATCCTTTGAGGAAAATAATTTGGGGAATATTTCACTGACCTCAAACAGGGGCCATGCCATACGCTCAATTCCGGTTACTACAAGGAGTAGACCCCCTGGAGTTATTTTTCCTATTAAGGTAAAATAACCGATAATACAAAGAACACCATAAAAAGAACCTTGCATCAGGAAATTTTGAAAGCTATTGATAAAGGAAAGCATTCGTTCAATAAAGAAGCCTTTTTGCTGTATGGATTCACTTTTCTCATAGTAATCTTTTGTAACCTTTTCTTTTAAATTATAATTCTTCACAATGTGGAAAGCGGACAACACCTCTTTTATATAGGAAGTATACTCACTAAACATATCGCTTCGCTCTTTGTATGCCTTTTGTATAGGCTTTGCAGTTACAATGCTTACAATCAGATTTATTCCGATTATGATTAATCCCACTAACAACATTCGGATATCCACAGAAGATATTACCCATATTCCAACTAAAAAGTTTATTATACCATTGGAAACACTATAGATGCCGGTAATTAGATTTGCCTCCAGAGTGGAGTAGTCGTTGGTTAAGGCTGATATATATTTTCCGTTATTTTCTTTGTGAAATTCAGCAATATCCTTTTGAAAGGTTTTGCTTAAATAATATTTCTTTAATAAAAGATTGGTTTTCTTTTTAAAATAATTATTAGACATTGCCACTAAAATACCCAAGGGAACAAGAAGAGCAGCAAAGAGTAATACAGTAACAGATTTTGATTTTATCATGGTAATATTACCGGCTAAAGCATCATCTAAAATCCCCATAATTTTTATATTAACCCAGCCGTCGAAGGTGGCAGATATAGCAGATATTATAAGTGCCAATACAAGCCAGGGTATCATTTTATATAATCGTTTTAACATGTGATCACCTCATCAAAATACTCTTTTGCAGGGAAAGTATGAATATGACCATTTTTGACTTCGATAACATAGTCATAACGGTCTGTAACACCTTCGTAAAATCTATGGCTGATAGCAATTACCGTGCTATTAAGTTTTAAGAACACTTTCTCAATTTCTCTTCCAAGTTCTTCGTTTAAGCTGGAAGTACCTTCGTCTACAAATAGAATATCTGCATTCTTTGCAATAGCTCTGGCAATGGATATTCTTTGGCGCTGTCCACCGGATAAGTTCTTGCCATTTTCACTTAACCGTTCATTTAGGCCATTCTTTTTATCCTTAACAATGGATTCCAAGCCACATACCTTTACAGCATAATCAATCTGCTCATCCGGGATATCTTTATACAAGGATATATTATTGCGGATAGTATCTTCGAATAAAAATACATCCTGAAAAATAAAAGCTACTTTTTCATGAAAGGATTCTTCGGAGACATCTTTGTAACTTACACCGTCTGCAAGTATGTCCCCCTGATAGTTATCATAGGCCATAGCCAATAGATTCATCAGTGTTGTTTTACCTGCACCGCTGACACCTTTAATTAAATATTTTTTTCCCTTTTCAATGGTAAAGGACCCATCTTTTAAAACTTCTTTATTATCATAAGAAAAGTTTACATGGGATACTTCAATGCAATTGTTAAACTGAAAAGGCACTGTTCCTTTATGGTCACTTGTACCATAGCTTTCCGGTTTTGCAATCTTCTCATAAATGGTAATGGATGCTTTCGTCTGGTTCCACATAGGAAATGCATTGATTAAAAAATTACTCATGGACATAGTTAACTGAAATATAAAACCTGCTTTTCCCAGGGTAACACCATTTCCCATCTGACTTGCCAGATAGAGTAAAACTACCATGGATACGAAAAAGGCTAAAACATGGATTACATTTTTCTGTAATTCACTGAATACATTAGCTGCAAATTTACTCTTTTCCACCTGCTGGATGGTTCCAAGGCTTTTCTTTAGAAATTTATCTTCCATATTATTAAGTTTTAATATTTCCATACCATTAAAGGTGTTGGAGATATCTGTGGTAAATCGTTCATTGGAAGAGGAGATTTCTTGCTCCAACTTAGTGGTTTTTCTTGAAAATAAAGTTGCTAATGCAAATAAAACAATGGATACAGCTATCATGCCAAGAGCAATTTTATAATCCATACATATTAAAAAGATGAAGGATAGTAAGAACATACCTACATTAATTAGAAAATTAAGCAGACTGATAAAAAATTTATTCTCAAAAGTATTAACATCATTGATTAAGTTTGATATGTATATATCTTTTGATTTTTGAGAATATTGCTTAAAAGTCATATTCATAATTTTATCAAAGGCTTGCTGTCTGACATCTAATATGGTATCTCTCATGTAACGAATACGCAGCATACGTGAGATTAGAAAGTTCAGTGGAGAGTATAGAATAAAAAGAATGGTTACTGTTACAACAAATTTATAATAACCTAAATCTTTCTTTTCTAATGCACCTAAGATTAATGCAAATACACCCATTCTGGCAAAATGCTCTACGATAAACATAAAAGTTGCAAACAAATATTGTATAAACTTGTTTCCCCTTTTTAAGAGAAGTTCTTTCACTGTGTATAACCAACCTTTCTTCCCAGTATTTTTCATCAATTTATAAGATAGTATATTATAAGAAGATATTAATGTTTATGATGTAATAGTTATACAAGAATGTTCATTCATATACATCTTATATAGGAATAGTATTGTATATTTTACCACATTTAATAGTGAACGTATAGAAGAAAATGCTTAATAAATTTATTAAGAGAAAGAAGAAATAAGTAGTAAGTGGAAATACTCATTGAGAAAAAATGAAATATTGATAAATTATGAATCTATAAAAAGACCTGATTTATGGAGAAGGAATGAGGCTGTAAAAATGAATGAACCGCTGAGATAGTATAAAACTAAAAAATAGAAACCAATGAGTAGGAGTGAGGGGGTAAAATATGTGAGAAGAATAAAGTAAACAAAGCAATAAATAAATAAAACAACGAAAAGAATGCAGCAAATAATGCCTTCTCGGTCATTCCAAAATAAATGCTGCATTCTTAAAGTATTCTTATTATTTTATAACTAATCTATAGTGCTGATTACATGAAAAATAGATTATTAATTTCCAAGTTCAATACTAATTTCAGTAAACTTATCAAGAATATCATCTACCTTTAAATTATTCTTTTCTTCACCGGATTTATCCATAATTACATTTCCTTGATGCATCATAATAAGACGGTTTCCATATTCAACGGCATAACGAAGATTGTGAGTTATCATAATAGTAGTTAATTTTTTCTCTTTTACAATTTTATCGGTTAATTCCATAATAATCTCAGCTGTTTTGGGATCAAGGGCAGCAGTATGTTCATCCAAGATTAAGAATTCAATGGGTGTCATAGTGGACATGAGAAGAGACATAGCCTGCCTTTGTCCCCCGGACAGGGAGCCAACCGGTATATTTAATTTATCTTCAAGACCTAGATTCAGAGAGCGAAGTAATTCACGGTAATAATCAATTCTGCTTTTAGTAGTTCCTTTACGTAAATTAAAAGGTTTTCCTTTATTATCTGCCAAGGACATATTCTCTAAGATTGTCATATTAGGGCAGGTGCCCATAGAAGGATTCTGATAAACACGGCCAATGTGGCGGCCCCGTTTGAATTCAGGAATATTGCTGATATCCTTATCGTTTATGATAATTCCGCCGCTGTCAATGGGTATACTGCCACAGATAATATTTAGCAAGGAGGTTTTTCCGGAACCATTGCTACCAACAACGGACACAAATTCATGGTCTTTAATGGTTAGATTAAACCTGTCAAACAGGCACATTTCATTGATAGTTCCGGGATTATAGAATTTATTTATATTGCGTAATTCAAGCATTTGATTTCACCTTCCTTTTTCGGTCGTTACTTACTACCAGGATACCTAAGAATAGAATAGCGGTAATAAGTCTTAAATCGGAATTCTCCAGTCCAAAGGAAATAGCAATGGAAACACAAAGCTTATATAGTAAGGAACCGATAATGACTGCTGATGTTGATTTTATAAAGGAAGCCTTTCTAAACAGGTTGGTTCCTATGATTACACTTGCAAGTCCAATGGTCATTGTACCAGTTCCCATGGAAATTTCAAAGTATCCGGATTTCTGACAATAAATAGCACCAGCTAAGGCAACTAAACCATTTGCCAATGCAAGACCAATAATTTTTACTTTACCTTTATCAATGGCCAGAGAGGTTACTAGGGTTGAATTATCACCAACAGCTCGTAGTAAATAACCTGATTTGGTATTTAAGTAAAAATCTAAGATTAATTTCATAATCAGTAGGATAATAAGCAAAATAGTAACTGTAATATAAGGTTTAAATTTATCAGAAATAAATTTTTCTAAAAAACTATTTTCAAAGATGGTTTCTTTTGAAAAGATAGGTACGTTAGGTGAGCCTGCAATTCTTAGATTAATGGAGTATAGCGCAGTCATCATGATAATACCGGAAAATAAATCTCTTACTCTTAATTTTACATGAATGAGCCCGGTAAAAGTTCCTGCCAGGGCACCAGCTAAGAAGGAGATAAGCAAGGTTAAAACAGGGCTTACACCTGCAATAATCAACACCACGGATACTACACCTCCTAACGGGAAAGTCCCGTCTACCGACAGATCCGGAAAATCCAATATTTTATAGGTAATGTATACTCCAAGAGCCATGATTGCATAAGCAAAGCCTTCTTCTAACACACCTAGAATTAAGTCAAATATAAATTCTATCATGTTTACCTCATTTCTGCGCCGATTTTGTGCATCTCAGGTTTGTGCTCACAGCGCAGACACAAACCTGCTCAGTGAAAGATTTATCTTTCACACTTCTCGTTTTCTTATTATTCTTCTATAGAGCTGAACATTTCAGCAGCAGAACTTACCAAATCCTTTGGTAAAGTTATTCCAAGGTTTTCTGCTACAAAGGTATTTCCATAAAAAGAAGCTTCTTTAAATACTTCAAAATTCATTTCACTTGCCTTACTATCACCTTTTAACACTTTGGCTGCCATTTTACCGGTTTTAACACCCAGTTCATAATAGTTAAGTCCCATAGCAGCAAGGCATCCGATTTTTACTTGCTCTATTTCGCTTCCGAATACGGGGATACCTTTCTTACCTGCTTTATTTAATATGGTTGGAAGAGAACTTACAACAGTGTTATCTGTTAAATTAGTGAGACAATCTACTTTACCTAATAAATTATCAGTTGCAAGTGGAATATCAGCAGGGGCAGATATTCCGCTTTCTATGATTTCAAAACCATAATCAGCAGCTTTTTCTTTATATTCTTTAATGGCCGATATGGAGTTTACTTCGCTGGTGCTATAAAGAATGCCAATTTTCTTAGCTTCCGGTAAAATGGAACGAATCATTTTCAGTTGTTGTTCAACAGGAAGTTTATCACTAGTTCCGGTAACCTGGCCGGCAGGAGTGCCGTCTTCCTTTGCTAACTCAGCTAAAATTGGGTCTGTCACTGCTGTATATATAACAGGAATGTTTTTCTTTTTTGCAGCCCCATAAGCACTTTGTGCCATAGGTGTAGCAATGGCTGCGATTAGGGCTGCTTTTTTTGCCACAAGGTTGCTGGAGATTTGGGCAGCAGTACCACCATCTGCCTGTGCATTTTCATATATTACATTTAAATTTTCATTCTCTACGTAACCTTCTTCTGCCAATCCTGCCAAAAAACCTTCGCGGCAATTATCCAAGGAACCGTGTTCCGCAAACTGGGCGATTCCAATTGTAATTTTTCCATCCTCTTTTTTCCCGCATCCTGTAAACAAACTAAGTGCTAATACTAATACAATTATTAAAGAAATATTTTTTTTCATATTATCCTCGATTCTGGCGCTTTGAGCGCCTATAAATAACGACAGCAATCTTATGCTTCAGCACAAATTGCCGGTTGAAAAAGATATTTTTCAACTATCCATTTGCTCCATTATTAAGTTTTACTCTCATCTTCCGGATTAATACTTAATAAGTGAATATGTTTGATTTCGCCTAATTTGTATTAGTCAATTCAGTGATTTTTATCCATAAAAAAAATCCCAAGTATAAAATATACTTGAGACGAATAAAATCCGCGGTACCACTCAATTTGACATAAGTCCACTTTATCATATACAAACATATATGCCATACTAATAACGGTTATGGTTTCCGTCAACGCCTACTATTAGTTCGGGTTGCCCTCAAAAGTCCATTCAGCTAAAACTCCATATCGCATTCCACCAATTGCGACTCTCTGTAATGTTGTATTAAAGCTTACTCTTCTTTCTCAAAGGTTTCACTTATTAATTAAAAACATTGTAATACGGAGAACTGAATTTGTCAATGATATATTTTCAATAATTTGAAGAAAAAACTTGCACTATTTTATCCCTATATGAATAAACTGAACTAAGAATAAGGATTAAAATCCAGGTAAATTCAGGAGACCAAATGGATAATGTTAATAGAATAAATAATCAAACAAATGTTGGTTTACCTTACGATAATATTCGCTGGTTTGATATAGAGGGGCAGCCATTTGGGGCGGCTTCTCAATATAATGCTTTTATATTACAGGATGCTAATAATATTGTAGATGTTACTGGTAATATGGCAGTAGGAAGAAATTTCTCCAGTCCAAGAGGATTAACTGTTGGTTTTGGAAGAGAAGGAAGGCCTACCGAATATACAGCGAATGGGGTAAGATTCTTAGTTGGTGGAAATACAGCAATAAGAGGCCCTTTAGTAGTACGCGGCCATGTTATGGGAGGCGGAAGTTTCAATGTTGCTAAAGGAAGTACTTATTTAATTGGAAAAGATGGTACACCTAATCAGCTTGAAGAATTAAGATTCTTATATGAAGCACCAGGGGGAAGCCCTTATTGGGCACCAACAGATAAAGGAAATCATTATTTAATCTCCAGCTATGATGTTCCCCGTTATATTCCGGCAAGAAGAGTAGGAGCAAATCTGCAGGCATTCTTCCAAGCTGCAAGAGAAAGTCTCATGAATATGAAGAATTGTATAATGAATCTGCCCGAAAATGGCACTGTTGTAGACAATATTCATGAATGGATTCTTCGGGGAACCAATCCGCAACAAAACGTATTTTTAATTGACGCAAGGCCAAATGGAGTACTAAACAAAGGAATACGGGCAGAAGTACCAGAAGGCAGCACAGTAATTGTAAAAATAAGAACCGGTAATCACGCTCACCTTCAGTATGGATTAATCGGAGAAGAAAGACGGGCTGATCGTACTCTGTATGTATTTGAAGATGCAACGGATATTCATATGGAAGTACCGGCAGCAATATGGGGAAGTATATTAGCACCTCAGGCTATGTTTCATGCACACCCTACAGGAGGCCAAGTAAGTGGTAACGTAGCATTTAACTCTTTTGCAGTAAGCGCAGGAAGCGGGTTTGAGTTCCACGCATTACCATTTAGAGGAAGAGTTGTATGCAGAGGACTAGCACCAACACCGCCACCTCGTCCTACACCGCCACCGGCGCCACAGCCAACACCGCCACCGCCACCTCGTCCTACACCGCCACCGGCGCCACAGCCAACGCCGCCACCGGCACCTCAGCCAACACCGCCACCATGTCCGGAATGTCCGGCACCACGCCCATGTCCGGAACCACCCCCATGTCCGGCACCCCGTCCATGTCCGGAGCCACCACCATGTCCTGAGTGTCCGGCACCGCGCCCATGTCCGGAACCGCCGCCATGTCCTGAGTGTCCGGCACCGCGCCCATGTCCGGCACCACCACCATGCCCAGCATGCCCTCCACCCCGTCCATGCCCGGAACCGCTGCCATGTCCTGAGTGTCCGGCACCTCGCCCTTGCCCACCATGTCCGGAATGTCCGAAACCACGTCCATGTCCGCCATGCCCGGAATGTCCGGAGGCAACGAGGGAAATAGAACTTATTCCATTCCCTATTCAAATGCCATGCCCGGAACCACCACCATGCCCGCCATGCCCGCCACCTCGTCCCTGCCCACCATGTCCGCCATGTCCCCCATGTGAGGAATGTCTGATTGAAGCAGGAATTATATATGGATGTATCTGGGGGTGCAATTGCTGTAAATGTCATGAATGGGAAATTAAATTATATGAATTATTTGATAATACTAAAACGTTACTCTACTGTGATACTATTGCAAATTGCGGATGTTTTGAGTTCGAGGTTCCATATGATGGATGCTATATATTAGAGATATGTCCGGCATCTCATTATAAAAACGCAGAGAAATGTAAGCCAATCGTAACTTTGAAAAACGTTGGTGTACGTAACTTTATGTTAGAATAGATAATTAAGATATAGAGATTTTAGGAAAAAATCATATTAGTACCTTAGATTTCTATGAGGGTTAAGTATATAAAAAAGAGACTGTTTAAAACTTTGTTTTGTGACAGTCTCTTTTTAAGTTCTCTTTTAAATTTTTAAGTTAATAGCTCTGCAATGGCCATAAGCAAAGGAATAGAACCTAATGAGAATATAGTTGTTATGGCGAATAATTCAGAAGCATATAAAGCATTTTTATCAAATCGAAGGGCAAACAGAGTACCTGTTGCAGCAGCCGGACAAGCAGCAGCAAGTACGGCGGTAATTAATATAGGCTTATCAATAGAAAATCTACTATATAGAAGCAACAACAATAGTGGTATAATTAATAATTTAATCAATGTTGTATAATACACTCTAAATTTAGCAAATGCTTTTGCAATTTGAGTCTGCCCAATAGTTACACCTGCAACAAGCATAGCTAAAGGAGTATTAATACCAGCAACATATGTAAAAGCTTCTAAAACGGCAGCAGGAAATTGAATTTGAATTATAAATAATACAAAGCCTAAGACAGTTGCAAAAATAGTAGGTGACATTAACATTTTAATTGTTGTTTTTTTATCTTGCTTTCCTGCAATCATAACAATGCCATGGGTCCATATAAGAATGTTAAAGATAGTCATATAGGCAGTTAAATAAAATACCCCTTCACTGCCATAGACGCCACTTACTAATGGAATACCCATAAATCCGCAGTTGGAATATATTGCAGAAAAACGCTCAATAGCAACATCCGGATTGGCTGGATCTTCATCTGTCAAATCGGAATTCTTCCCCTTAAAAAATAAAGACCTTTTTCTTAATAAAACATAAGAGACAAAGATAGCAACAGCATGTGTAACAGCTGCCAAAAGTAAAGAGATAAGCAGCCCATGGAGTAATTCTTTTGTAAATTCTCTCTGATATGAGATAAAAATAACAAGGGGATTTACAAGCATTAATAAAAGATTTGACAGTTGTTTATTGGTCTCTGAGTCAATCAGCTTAATTTTATAACAGATAAAGCCAATTAAGATTATGATAAACATAACTACAATTTGATTTAATGAAATACTACTAACAGACATAATTATATTACTCCTGACACATTATATGCTACTTATTCACAGTTTGGTAAAAATCATAAAATCTAATAGATACTAACAAATATTGTTTTAAAAGTCAAACATCTATTGTTTTGAAATTCAAATATTTAGTTTTTTATTTAATTAGAACTAAGCTAAAAATAAAAAAATTTCAGAGAAAAATTTAACATAAGCTAAATATTATTAGTGAGACATTAAATTCCTGAATAAAGTGGAGATGATAATTCAAATATAAAAAAACCCTTGAAAATCAAGGGTTCAAACTGGGCTACAAGGATTCGAACCTTGAAATGCTGGAGTCAGAGTCCAGTGCCTTACCGTTTGGCGATAGCCCATTATTTAATTCTATATACAGCCACTTCATAGCCACGAATGATATTATAACAAATGCTGTCCTACTTTTCAAGCACTATTTTTAAAAAAATAATATTATTATATATTGGCAAATTCAACTTAAAGATATGAGGGTATATATTAAAATATATGAAGCTTTATTTGAGATATAAAATACATCGGGAAAGGGTAAAGAAGTTTAGTAAGGTTGTTGCAAAATGAATGTTTTACAACAACCCATATTTTATCATAGATTCTTTTTTAACTTAACGATATGTTCCTTATCTTTTCTTGTCATAACCCGTGAACCGATAAATGCCACAATTGGCACAGATAAAATAATGCCTATACTTGCTGTTATAGCTCTTATTATTTCAATAGCTATTAAATCGGTATTAATGATTTGTGAAAATGGAATTCCATATGCAAATATCATAAGTACAAGATTTAAGGAGGAACCTGCAAATGCTAATATTAATGTATTTGCCATTGTACCCATTGCATCTTTACCAATATTCATTCCCGATTGAAACAATGCCAAAGCTTTCATTGTTGGGTTCACTGTATGCAATTCATAAATTGCAGAAGATATACTCATTCCGGTATCCATAACTGCACCAAGAGCAGATATAAGTATTCCGGCAACCAGTAAGTTCCTGATCTTCAAACCGTTATCGGTAGCTACCAACAGCATAGACTCAGCTTCTTCCATATTCAATCCACTAATATGGGCTAATTTACCTATTATGTACGCCAGAATCCCCGCCACCAGAACCCCTAATATGGTACCCGTGATAGCAGAGAAAGTCTTGGGATTGATTCCGTCCAGTAATACCAGACATACTATGGTGGTTACTATAACGATTAGTATTGTTAATGGAAGCACCGGAACTCCTTTTGAAATCATGGGTACTAGAATATTCATTACGCAAAGAATAGTAAAAACTAATCCTAGCAAGGCCATAAACCCTTTCTTCCCGCCAATTATACATAAAAGAGCAGAAAAGAGTATAATTATACCATAAATTAAAAAGGAGCGGTCATAATTATAAATGGATGCAATAAATTCTCCCTCATGAGTATCTAATCTGGCAATAATCCTGGTTCCTTCCTTTGCATAAACGTTATACAGCAGTCCCAGATAGTTATCTATGATTTGTGTTTCACCTTTATGTTCACCGCTTAAAATCATGATTTCAAGCAATTGGTGTCCACGCTTTAGTCCTTCTGAATTCTCATCGGTTTGTGTATTATCCTGTAAAACCTCAATTACTTTTGCTTTCACATATTTGACAGGTGAATTAGTACCGGTTTTGTAATTTTCCGGATTATCTTGGTTAGCAAGAAATAGAAGTATTGAAAAAAATGCTATAAATATTACTCCTGCTGCTACCTTAATAATCAGTGTTTTTCTCTTATCCAATGTTATTCTCCTTATACATCAGTATTTGCAAGAAGATATGGATGACTATGAATAATAGCCTTGCAATCTATTATTATTTATAGGGTCATAGTAAATATTAGCATTTATTACAAAAAAATGCAACTTATAATCCAGAAAATTGTACAAATGTTAGCCTTTCTGTTAAATCAAAATTGTAAGCTTTCTCAGCAAAGTTATTTCCAAATTATGATAAGCAAAAAAAAGTTGTAAAAAAAGCAAGATATGGATTGAAAATTGTTGAAAATTAGTTCATAATTAATAGAATATGTATTATTATTAATAAATGTATTTAGATATTTAATAATTAGTGTTTAATTTTAATATTTATATATTTTATAGAACATGGATCATAATATTATTTTTAACAGTTTACAGAATGATTAAGATGTTATATATAGATTTTGGCAAACCTATTGAAAGATAGGGACGCAAAGCTAGAGCCTGTCGGAAAAATAATGTGTAATTCCTATGGTAGTTCAGTTGCAACTAGGGTAGAATCGGTATGATTTTGCTTAGTTGTTTTTTTATTTTTTAAATACTTTTTATTATTAAAATGAAAATAAAGTGTATTAGTTAGAAGGAGTGTTATGAATGACAAAAGTGTTAATCGTTGATGATTCTGTATTTTCCCAAAAAATTGCTGCTAATTTAATTAAAAAGTACATGGGCGATGTTGAACTTAGCTTTGCAAATGATGGTGAAGAAGGAATTGAATTATATGAAAAATTAAAACCGGATTTTGTTATTACTGATTTGCTCATGCCAAAATTAAGCGGACAGGAACTGATACGTCGCATAAAAGCACATGATAAGTTTGCAGAAATAATTGTGGTTTCTGCTGATGTTCAAAAAAATATTCGCGAAGAAGTAGAGGCCTATAATATATTGTCTTTCCTAAATAAACCGTTACAGGATGAAAAAGCTCAGTTAATATGCAATTTAATGAGGGAGAAGATCCATGGATAGGTCCAGTTTCAAATATGATATATTAAAAGAGGTATTTAACATAAGTGTAGGTAAAGCTGCTGATCTGCTTTCAGAGATTACCGGTAAAAAAATATTATTAAAAATTCCGGATGTAACAATTTTAGATAGAACAACAAATAATATAGAATTAACAGAATATTTACCAATTAAATTCACTGGAGCATTAATGGTCTCCACTATTTCTTTTAAAGAAAATTTAACTGGAAAAGCTAATCTGATTTTCCCGGCTGAGAAAATGAAAGCTTTTATACACCTATGTCTAAATGAAGATGTACATGAAGAGGACGATTTAAATTTTACTGATATAGATTTTGACGTAATTAAAGAAATCGGAAACATTATTTTAAATTGTATTTTGGGAGAGACCGGTAATTTACTTAATATCAAACTTCAGTATTCTTTACCGGAAGTTAAAATATACAACCATATTAATTTCAGGAAAGATATTGATGAAAAAGAATATCAGCATATTTTAGTCTTATACATAACTTTTATTATAGATAGTACAGAAATTGAAGGTACTATCATAGTTGATTTGGCACTGCAATCCTTAAATGAGATAATGAGAAAAATTGATCTGATCGAGGCTGATATTTATGATTAACTATTGTTACGAAGTATTAAATAATGTAAATGAAGGTATTATCATAGTAAACGAGAATTTCGATGTTTTTTTTTGGAATAGTTATATGGAAACCATTACTAATATTAAAGGTTCAAATGCAATAGGAAGTAATTTATATACAGTGTTACCAAGCCTGAATAAGAACTATTTCAAAAACGTAGTAAAAAACATATTAAATGATGGGTATGCTATGTTTTTTTCTGCTGCTATGCATCAGGATCTGTTGGATACGGAGGAAAGGTTTAACATAAAAATCAGCAGAATTCAGGACGAACACAAGACATCTATCCTTCTGGAATTTCACAATGTTACCGGGCAGATGGCTCAGATCAAACAGCTTAAAAAATATATTAAAGAATTGTACCATGTAAATAAAGAGTTAAAAGAGAAAGAAAAAGAGATTGAAGATCTGGCTTATTATGATCAATTGACAGGTGTTGCAAACAGAACTCTATTTTATATCCTTGCTGAAAAATATATTCAAAAGGCTAAGCGAAATAATAGCTTATTAGGTATCATGTTTATTGATATAGATAAGTTTAAAAGTATAAATGACACCTATGGGCACCAGGTTGGAGATAAAATAATTATCAAAGCGGCTAATATTCTAAAAAAAGCTACAAGAGAAACTGATATTGTGGTAAGATATGGTGGAGATGAATTTGTAGTTATCCTGCCTAATATGAAAGATATATCTGATTATAAAATTGTAGCTTCTAAAATTAATAATTTGAATGAAAATGTTGTTTATATGGAAGATAAAGAAATAAAACTTTCATTTAGTATAGGAATAAGTATTTATCCTAATGACGGTGATAATATTGACAAGCTAATTGTGAAAGCCGATAAAGCTATGTATATTGCCAAGAGAAATGACGAGGATATTTATTATTAACTATGGAAGAGTACTGTGACAATGAAAGGATATTAAAAGTAATGATAGATTTTAAAACGAAACCTGTTTTAGAAGGTAAAAAGGTGATACTAAGGCCATTTGATATAGAGGATTGGGAAAAGATGCTGCCCATTTTAGCTGAGCCAGAGGTCAACCATTTAACCGGATCAGTTGTTAATGACGAGGAAGCCGGTGGGGCTTTTAGCATAGAAGAAATGGAGAAAATAAAAGAATGGTATCTAAGCCGCAATCATCAAACAGACCGTTTGGATCTGGCGATTATAGAAAAAGAAAAGGAAGCATTAGTAGGTGAGGTTGTTTTTAATGAATATAACGAAGCTACTTGTAATGTAAACTTTCGTATATTAATTGGAGAAGCAGGTCGTGGTAAGGGTTTAGGAACGGAAGCAACTGAAATATTTTTGCGCTATGGATTTGAAGTATTAGGTCTTCATAAGGTTGAGCTGGAGGTTTACAGCTTTAATCCCCGGGCAGAAAGAGTCTACCGCAAGAATGGTTTTATATTGGAAGGGGTTAAACGCGAAGCTTTCCGATACAATGACATGTATATCGATACACATATATATGGGATGTTAAAAGATGATTATGACAAAGTGGCATTAAAGAAATAGTAAACTGTCAGAATGTAACCAGTTATTGGAATTTGTTATATATTTACTAATCTAAAGTACCTGGTAAAATAAATAACGCGAAGGAGTGTGAAAAGACTTGTTTACTTTAATGACAAAAAAATCTGCATTTGAAATATCACAATGGACATATCCAGATATATATTCTTGTTATAGCTTTGATGGTAGTAGTGAAATAATAACCGAGCTTATGAATGGTGAATATTTTGTGGATTTCGATAATGAAAATAAAATTATAGGTTTCATCTGCATTGGAAAATCTGCACAGATACCAACTTTAGAGAAAGAGATATATATAGACGAAACGGCTTTAGACATTGGACTTGGATTAAACCCAGCGCTATGCGGAAATGGGCTTGGTAGTAAATTTTTAACGGATTGTATTTCTTTTGTAAAGCAGAAGTTTAACGCAAGTAATTATAGGCTTACTGTCGCTTCATTTAATCAAAGAGCTATTAAAGTATATGAGAGAATTGGGTTCAAATATAGCATGAGCGTTCATCATGCTATATCTAAACATGTTTTTTATATTATGCTTTATACTACATAATGAGTAAATGTTCATAAGACTTAATATAAAATCAATAGGCAAGTTTTAGGTCATTTAAAAACCTACAGACGTAGCCTATTTTTTATGCACGAAAACAGAAAAAGACTGATGGCAATATCAAGATTATTCATGTGCGGCTCAATTTTGCAGGAGTTGGAGCAGGTGATAATGAAACATTATACCTATTATAGCAATGTTTTATAGAGAATATTTAAATTTAGACTGGAATATATAAGAAAAGTAGGACTCTCAGTCCTACTTTTTTATAGTACTGATATTTAGCTAACTAACTAATTTTTTGTATTTTACTTTTGCAAACCACGGTATCCGATATCGTATTATAATTGTCATCTGGTTATATATCATCACCATCATTGATATAAGAAACAGTTTTTTGAAGCATATCAAAATAATCCGTATCTTCTGTAATAAAATTTTGAAATATTAAATCAAATAATGTAAGAATAATCAGTTCTTTAGAAATAACCGCAGAACTTATTAATAAATTTGTCTTAGGAATTAACATAACAATATCACTATTATCGGCACACAACGATTTTTCATAATTGGATATTAAGGCAACATAGCTACCATGATCAGTTATATCCTCTAGTACAGAAGATAATGCCTTACTATTCCCAGTATAAGAAATTACGATAAACAAATCATCGCTTTCTGAATGGGAACCGTACATTTTTAAGGCATTTATATTGGTTAATGGGATGATATTGATACCGATTGCCATAAACTTTTCTGAAATGATATCTGCAATGTTCTTATCATCTAGTGCAACGAGGAAACACCTTTTCGAACTTTTAACTTTTAATCGTAACCTGCTGACTAAAGATTGGCTTGTTGTATGATAAATATTTTCTATTACCAGCTGGGTTTCACGCATTAATGTTGAGTAATCTGTATGATGACTTACAGAAGTATTTTTAACCATTTCACTCTGCAAGGAATAACGCATTTCATTTAACCCAGAGAAACCTATTTTTTGAGAAAATCGTATAACACTGGCATCTGAAGTACCTATTACTTTACCAAGTTCTTGCGCATTTAATGAAAGAAACTGATTCGTATTATTCTTTATAAATTTAAAAATTTTCCAATCTGTTTTTGTAAATTGATTAGACATGCAATCTATTCTTGACATGATTGAAAATAAACCGTTATCCTTATTCATTTTTTCTCCCTTCTTGTAATCTACTACATAATTAGTAGAATACCATAAAACTAGATAAAGAACCATGTTTTTTATAAATATTTCTTTCTGAGTTATAAAAAAAATACAGATAAGTGAAATTTACTAAAAAATAATTAGTATTAAAGAAATAAATATTCAATATTGACATAAATAATGTAGTGTGCTACTATAATTATATGATAATATGAATGTTCCGGACATTTACATTACAAAAAAACACAAGAAATGGAGGGGCTGTATGGAGAAACCACAAGTGTTACTACTTACTCATGGCGGGTGGGGAATGGGGCTAGTAGAAAGTACTAAAATGATTATCGGAGCAGTTGATTTTGTTCATGAGATACCATTAACACCCGAAGTTACTTTTTCAGAATACTACTTAGAGGTTAAAAATTATGTGGAAAAAGTTCCATCAAATTCAATCATTTTAACTGATTTATTTGGAGGTACAACAACTAATGTTGGAGCAAAAGTTGGAAAGGAAAAAAATATTAAGGTAATCTCAGGTTTAAATGCTCCACTGTTAATTGAAGCTTGTTCACAAATTAAATTTACAGGAGAGATTGACTTTAATTCAGTGTTAGAAATGGGACAACAATCTGTAAAAGATGTAGTAAGCGAAATAATGAAATCACTTGAAGGGAAGGCTACCAATAATGGCTGATATTGTATTAACAAGAATTGATAGCAGACTGATTCACGGCCAGGTAATGACTAAGTGGGTTAATCAGTCAAATGCTAATAAAATAGTAGTTGTAAGCGATGAACTTGCAAAAGATGAGTTTATGCTGGAAATTTACCTACTGTCAGCTCCAGCAGGAGTGAAAGTAGAATGCTACAGCAAATCAGATGCAGTGAAAAATTGGAAAGAGGATCAGTTTGGAAATGGTAAGGTATTACTACTATTACCTAATCTTGAAAGTATGAAAGTGGTTTATGATGGAGGAATAAAAGTACCCAACATTCAAATTGGTGGTTTGGGTGGAGCTCCTAATCGTAAGGTAGTATTTCAAAATATTACTTTGGATAACGCAGATGTAAGCATACTTACTTATTTAAAAGAGCAAGGAGTTAATATTATTTTTCAAACGATTCCTGAAGATATTCCTCAAAGCTTTGATAGTATTATAAAAAAATATAATCAATAAAATAAGAAAAGAGGTATGAGAATGAGCGTTTTAGGTATTTCTATATTTATGGGGGTATATTATTGGTTCAGCCGCTTAAGACTGGGATATACTTTTTCAAGTATGCTGCTGCAACCGGTTACAATGTCAGTATTTGTAGGTCTTATTACAGGTAACATGGAACTTTCCATGAAAATAGGAGCAGGTTTGCAACTTGTTTATCTAGGCGTTACATCAACACCAGGCGGAAATGTTCCAAGTGATCCTGCTTTAGCAGGATGTATTGCTATTCCTATTGGTGTTTTAGCAAACATGTCTCCTGAAGTAGCAATTGCACTGGCAATTCCTTTTGGTGTGATTGGGGTCTTTGTAGATCAGCTAAGAAGAACAACCAATGCAATTTGGATACATATGGCGGATAACTATGCAGAAAAGGCGGATACGAAAGGAATCTTGAGAGCGGCATTCCTTTATCCAGCTATAGCAGGCTTTATTATTCGTTTCCCAATCGTTTTTATTATTGATTATTTTGGTGTATCAGCAGCGCAAAAGATTATAGATATAATACCTCAATGGCTGATGCATTCATTTGAAATCATGGGAGGAATTTTGCCAGCTCTTGGTTTTGCCATTACTCTTACAGTAATAGGTAAGAAAAAGCTTATACCATTCTACATTATTGGATTCTTTGCAGTATTGTACTTAGAACTTAATACAATGGCAGTTGCTATATTTGCAATTTGTATTGCATTATTATTAGGTTTATTTAAGATGAAGGAAGAGGTGGTATAACATGGGAAACAATAAAATAGAAAATAGTACGAATAAAATAACTAAAAAAGATGTTACCAAATCCATGTGGATTTACTATGCCGGGGCAGAATTATCAAACTCATATGAGCGTCTTCAAAGTTTAGTTTTCTGTGCTTCCATGACTCCAATTCTGAAAAAATTGTACAAAACAGATGAAGAATTAAGTGCAGCATTAAAACGTCACTTAGTATTCTTTAACACAGAAGGAATTATTGGTGCTGTTATTCAAGGTATTACTATTTCAATGGAAGAACAAAAGGCAAAAGGGGAAGATATAACAGATGATGCTATAACAGGTATTAAAACTGGATTAATGGGCCCTTTGGCAGGAATTGGTGATGCTATTATATGGGCGGCATTAATGCCAATACTGATATCCATCTTCCTTCCATTTGCATCCAATGGTTCTGCTATGGGTGGTATTATGCCATTAATATTATATCCGTTGATTACAATATTAATTTCTTATTATCTGATACATAATGGATATACCCTGGGTAAGAAATCAGTTGTCTCTATGTTGCATGGTGGCAAAATGAAACAAATCATTTTCACAGCCAATGTAATCGGTTTGATTATGATGGGTGCATTGTCAGCTAGTTATGTCACAATAAGTACACCTTTGGTATTTCAATTTACCAGCGGTACTCAGATAGTAATCCAGGATATACTAGACTCTGTAGTGATAGGAATATTACCATTAACAGCAGTCTTTGTAATCTATACATATCTAAAGAAAAAAGGGCCAAACTACAACAGAATTTTATTATCCGTTGTTGTATTCTCAATTATTTGTTCCCTATTAGGAATATTATAAATGAAAGGGGCTTTTGCAGAATGACAGTTTTGCAACAGCCCCTAATATTATGAAAGTGGTGGTAAATTGGAGAATATATATAGTAGAAATGGAATAAGACCAGTAATCAATGCATCCGGTCGTATGACAAAACTAGGCGTATCTACGATAAATAAAGCAGTGGGCAAAACCGTAGTAGAAGCAGCAAGTAATTATGTAGTTATGAATGAGTTATACCAATTCGCGGGAAGAAAAATTGGTGAGATGATTGGTACCGAAGATGCCTGTGTTACTTCAAGTGCTTCAGCGGGTATTGCACTATCCGTTGCTTCCTTAATCTGCGGTAACAATTTACAGAAAGTGCAACATATTTGTGATATTATACCAGAACTATCCAGAAGGGAAGTAATATTACTTAAGGGTCATAATGTTGATTTTGGAGCTCCAATTGCTGAGATGATTCAGCTTGGGGGTGGGAAAATAGTGGAGGTTGGCTACGCCAATGGTTCTAATCTTTCAGATATAGAAAATGCTGTAAATGATAATACAATTGCTATCTTTTTTGTAAAATCTCATCACTGCGTACAAAAAGATATGGTGGATGTACAGTCCGTTATTCAATTAGCCAATACACTAAAGATTCCTTGCATCGTTGATGCAGCAGCAGAAGAAGATTTAAAAATATATGCAGCCATGGGTGCCGATTTTGTATGTTATAGTGGTGCAAAGGCTATCGAAGGCCCAACAAGCGGATTTGTAGCTTGTAAAACGAAAGAATATGCAGATAATATGCGTTTACAATATAAAGGTATTGGACGTGCTATGAAAGTTGGAAAAGAATGTACCATGGGGTTAGTAAAAGCCATAGAATGCTATTTGGCAGGAGAGAATGTTCAAGTAATTTCTAAAAATGATTTAGAAAACTTTATGGAAATTGTTAATAAGATAAATGGTTGCAAAGCTTCCATTATTCAGGACGAAGCAGGAAGAGAAATATATCGCTGTAAGATTAACTTTAATAAAGATGAATACGGCCTTGATGCTATGGAGGTAGTAAAAAAGTTACAAGAAGGCACCCCTGCTATTTTTACAAGAGATTATCAAGCAAATATTGGTTCTATCGCTATTGATCCAAGACCATTAAATAGTATAGATGAATTGAATTTTATATTAACTAGGTTAATTGAGATAGGAAAAGGAGAGTAGGATATGAACGGCATTAATTTTTATGAAGGTAGAGTTTGCTTAAATTGTCTAACAAACTCAATTGAGAATGCGAAAGCAATTATAGAAGCTACACAAACCCATGTAGTTGTGGGAATTCTATCATCTAATTATCCGGATATAGAAAGTGCAGTAAAAGATATGAAGAAATATCAGGAAGCTGTTGATAATAATATATCAGTAGGCCTTGGAGCTGGTAATCCGAACCAATGGAAGGCTGTAGCTGAGATATCCGGACAAATAAAACCCAAACATATAAATCAGACTTTTACAGCAGGAGGATATACGAGAGCGAAAGCAGGTGATGAACCTTTTATGAACTCTATGGTATCACCATGTGGTAAAGTTGGCTATGTCAAAATTTCTACAGGTCCTTTCAGTAAAGAACAAAATCCTGCTATTGTACCAGTTGAAACTGCAATTGCCATGGCAAAAGAATTAGGAGCAAACTCCCTAAAGTATTTCCCAATGGGAGGATTAAAAACAATTGAAGAATTTAAAGCAGTAGCAAATGCCTGTGCAGAAAATGAATTTAATCTAGAACCAACAGGAGGAATTGATTTAGATAACTTTAAGGAAATACTTAGCATTGCATTAAATGCTGGAGTTAAAAAAATTATTCCTCATGTTTATTCCTCTATTATTGATAAGGAAACGGGTGCTACTAGAATAGAAGACATAAAGGTTTTATATAAAATCATACAGGAAATTGTTCAATAGTAGCCCTTACTTCATAGCTATGATTGATCAATATAAGGGGCTTTTACTCCATAGCTTTTCAACTATGGAGCAAAAGCCCCTTGCTTGTATTTATACTTATATATTTAGTTTTATTATTCTGCTAATTTAACTAATTTTTCGTATTTAGCCTTTGCGTCCTGCTCAGCTTTAGCAAACAATTGAGCTGCTTTATCTGGGTTAGAACGAGCAAGTGAACTATAACGAACTTCATTCTGTAAGAATTCTTGGTAATCAGCAGTTGGAGCTTTAGAGTCTAACTGGAATGGATTCTTTCCTTCTTCTGCAAGACGTGGATCGAATCTGAATAAATGCCAGTATCCAGCTTGAACAGCACGTTTTTCTTCTGTCTGAGCACCCTTCATACCACCTTTGATACCATGACTGATACATGGAGCATAAGCGATGATGATGGATGGTCCTGGATAGCTTTCAGCTTCAATAAATGCTTTTACACATTGATTATAGTCAGCACCTTGTGCGATTTGAGCAACGTATACATAACCATAACTCATAGCAATTGCCGCTAAGTCTTTCTTCTTAACTTCTTTACCACCAGCAGCGAATTGAGCAATAGCACCAGTTGGAGTTGCTTTAGAAGATTGACCACCTGTATTGGAGTAAATTTCTGTATCGAATACAAGGATGTTAACGTCTTGACCACTTGCAATTACATGGTCTAAACCACCAAATCCGATATCGTAAGCCCATCCGTCACCACCAAAGATCCATTGAGATTTCTTAGATAAGAAGTCTTTGTTAGTTAAGATGTCAGCTTTAAATTCATTATCGCAATTACATGCTTCTAATGCAGCTACTAATTCTCTGGAAGCTGGAGCATTTAATGTGCTGGAATCTTTTGTTTCAAGGTATTTCTCACAAGCTGCTTTTACATCTGCATTATCAACAACTTTTGCAAGTGCATCAACGGAAGAGATTAAACGTCCTCTTAAAGCTTGTTGAGCAAGTGACATACCATAACCATACTCAGCGTTATCTTCGAATAAGGAGTTAGACCAAGCTGGACCACGTCCGTTTCTATCTACTGTATATGGTGTAGATGGTGATGAACCACCCCAAATAGAAGAACATCCTGTAGCATTAGCAATGTACATTCTATCACCGAATAATTGTGTTGCAAGTTTAGCATATGGAGTTTCACCACATCCTGCACAAGCACCGGAGAATTCAAGTAATGGTTTCTTGAATTGGCTTCCCTTTACAGTTGTAGGTTTGAATTTCTCAACAACTTCATCAGGATTTCCAATTTCTACGCCATAATCGAATAACTTCTGAGCTTCTAATTGTTCTTCTAATAGCTGCATGGATAATGCCTTTTCACCCTTCTTACCAGGGCATACATTTACACAAGAACCACAACCGGTACAGTCAAGTACAGATACGGATATTGCAAATTTATAACCTGGCATACCTGTTAAGTCAAGGAATTTTGAACCTTCAGGAGCTTTTGCAGCTTGTTCTTCTGTTGCAGCAATTGGACGAATAACTGCGTGAGGACAAACATAAGAACAGAAGTTACATTGGATACAGTTATCTGGATTCCAAGTAGATACATCAACTGCTACACCACGTTTTTCATATGCGGAAGAACCAGCAGGAGCTGTACCATCAACATAATCTAAGAATGCGGATACAGGAAGGCTGTCACCGTCTTGTGCATTAATAGCATTCTGTACATTATTTACATAATCAACAAGTTCTTTTCTGGAACCGGATGCAGTTATAGCTAGGCTTTCATCTGATCCATCTGCCCAGGAAGCAGGAACTTTAATTTCTACTAAACCAGCGATACCACGATCGATAGCATCGTGATTCATTTTAACTACTGCTTCACCTTTTCTGCCATAAGTAGCAGTTGCAGCGTCTTTCATATATTTAACAGCATCTTCTACAGGAATAATATTAGCTAATTTAAAGAATGCAGCTTGAAGTACTGTGTTAATACGAGTTCCAAGACCAACATCCTTACCTATCTGAATACCGTCAATAGTATAGAACTTAATATTATGTTTAGCTATGTAACGTTTTACCTGTCCTGGAAGATGTTCTTCGATTTCATCCATATTCCAGCTGCAGTTAAGTAAGAAAGTACCATTATCCTTTAAGTCTTGAACCATGTTGTATTTTCTTATGTAAGAAGGATTGTGGCAAGCTACAAAGTTAGCTTTGTTAATTAAATAAGTTGCTTTAATTGGATCTTTACCAAAACGTAAGTGAGAGATAGTTACACCGCCGGATTTCTTTGAATCATATGAGAAATAAGCTTGTGCATACATATCTGTATGGTCACCGATGATTTTGATAGAGTTCTTGTTAGCACCAACAGTACCGTCAGCACCAAGTCCCCAGAATTTACAACTGATTGTGTGTTCCGGAGTTGTATTAGGATTCTCTGTAATATCAAGAGAAAGATTAGTAACATCATCAACGATACCAACTGTAAATTGTTTTTTCTCAGTATTCTTGTATACTGCAATAATTTGTGCAGGAGTGGTATCTTTGGATGCTAAACCATAGCGTCCTGAGAATATAGGTGTATTATGGAACTTGGAATCTCTTAATGCTGCAACAACATCAAGATATAGAGGTTCACCAAGTGCACCCGGTTCTTTTGTTCTGTCTAATACACTGATTTGTTTTGCAGAAGCAGGAATTGCATCAATTAAATGTTTTGCACTGAACGGTCTGTATAATCTAACTTTTACAAGACCAACCTTTTTACCAGCAGCTAATAGGTAATCAATAGTTTCTTCAATGGTATCACATACGGAACCCATTGCAACGATTACGTGTTCAGCATCTTCTGCACCATAATAGTTAAATAATTTATAGTCAGTACCAATTTTGGCATTTACTTTATTCATATAGTCTTCCACTAAGCCAGGAACTGCGTCATAGTATTTGTTGCTTGCTTCTCTTGCTTGGAAGAAAACGTCAGCGTTTTGAGCAGTACCACGAGTTACTGGATGTTCCGGATTGTTAGCATTACGACGGAAAGCATTAACAGCATCCATATCTACTAATTCTTTTAAGTCTTCATAATCCCAAGCTTCAACTTTTTGAATTTCATGAGAAGTTCTGAAACCATCAAAGAAGTGTACGAATGGAACACGTCCTTTGATTGCAGTAAGGTGAGCTACGGCACCTAAATCCATAACTTCTTGAACATTACCGGAGCAAAGGAAAGCGAAACCAGTTTGACGGCAAGCATAAATATCAGAATGATCACCAAAAATTGATAATGCGTGACTAGCAACGGTACGTGCAGAAACGTCAATAACACATGGTAATAATTCACCAGCCATTTTGTACATATTAGGAATCATTAATAATAAACCTTGGGAAGCAGTAAATGTTGTGGTTAATGCACCAGCAGATAGAGATCCGTGTACAGCACCAGCAGCACCGGCCTCTGATTGCATTTCAGTTACATGAACTTCGTGACCGAAGATATTTTTTCTTCCTTGGACAGCCCAAGCATCTGTTACTTCAGCCATAACTGAAGAAGGTGTGATTGGATAGATTGCTGCAACATCAGTAAATGCATATGACACGTGAGCAGCAGCGTTATTTCCATCCATGGTTTTCATTTTTCTAGCCATGTTATATTATCCTCCTTGTAAAAATAAGTAATTGAGTTACAAAGTAAAAAGACAACAAAAGAAAAGAGTCACCTTTTGCGCCTCAATCACGGTTAAAATATTAAATAAAATATCCATTAATAGAGTACCACTAAAGAGATGTTGTGTAAAGTCTTTATTAGAAATAAAAAGTAAAAAAAATATTAGAATTTGATTAAATTTTTAATGTTAAAAAGAAATTAGTAGTTATTTATACTATTTTCAAGGTATATTTTTGTCTATGGGATGATATTATATACAATAGTTTATAGGAGGTCTATAAAAGGAAGTTTATATTTTCGCCAAGAAAACTGAGGTAAAATCTTACCTTTCTTTTTTTACTGTTTGAAATATATAACATTAAATTTATTTAACATTATACATCTATATTTCATATAATTATACTGCATTAAATACAAATAATAAGCGATACCCCTTATAATAGGAAATCTAAGTTAAGTTGTTGACAAGGGACATTTCATAAGTTATAATACTTTGAATGTATCGTAATACTGATTAAACGGAGGAAGGGTGTTTATAATATGGTAGACAAAAAGAACATATTGACCTATGAGGGTTTAAGACAACTAGAGGAAGAGCTTCAGGATTTGAAAGTCAACAGAAGAAAAGCAGTTGCTGAGAAAATTAAAGAAGCTAGAGAACAGGGCGATTTATCGGAGAATGCTGAATACGATGCAGCGAAAGATGAACAAAGGGATATTGAAGCAAGAATTGAAGAAATAGAGAGAATTCTAAAAAATGCAGAAGTAGTTGTAGAAGACGAAGTCGATGTAGACGTTATTAATATAGGATGTAAAGTTAAGATTCTTGATTTGGAATACAACGAAGAGATGGAATACAAACTCGTTGGTTCTACAGAAGCAAACAGTTTAAAAGGAAAAATTTCGAATGAATCGCCAGTTGGTCAGGCACTTCTCGGTGCAAGGATTGGCGATATTGTTAATGTTGAGACACATTCAGGAACGATACAGTACAAGATTTTAGAAATTCAAAGATCCAATTAATTCTTTGAGATGTAACTTGTTAATATAAGAAAAATACTTGCTGTCTGAATAAGGCAGCGTGTTTTAAAAGAAGAATTGTATTGGTAATGGACAGAAAGGAAGGATATTGTGGCGGAAGAAAAAATGCAACAAGATGGACAGGATTTGAATGAGCTTTTAAAAGTTAGAAGAGAAAAATTAGCTGATTTAAAAGACAATGGAAAAGACCCGTTTCAAATCATGAAATATGATGTAACCCATCATTCAGCAGAAATTGCAGAACAGTTTGAAACATTGGAAGGCAAGGAAGTATCTATTGCCGGTCGTCTCATGTCAAAAAGAGTAATGGGAAAAGCTTCTTTTTGTAATATTCAGGATAAAAAAGGCAAAGTTCAGATTTATGTAAAAAGAGATGAAGTAGGAGATGAGGTTTACGCTGACTTTAAAAAGTTCGATGTGGGCGACATCGTAGGTATCAAAGGTCAAGTATTTAGAACCCATACAGGTGAGGTATCTGTAAAAGCTACGGAAGTTGTTCTTTTGACCAAAAGCCTCCAAATTCTTCCTGAAAAGTTCCATGGATTAAAAGATACTGATATTCGTTACAGACAGCGTTATGTGGACTTAATTGTAAATCCTGAAGTAAAGGATACCTTTATTAAACGTTCACTCATTATTAGAGAAATTCGTAACTATTTAGACAATAAGGATTTTATTGAAGTGGAAACCCCTGTATTAGTACCAAATGCAGGTGGAGCGGCTGCAAGGCCATTTAATACACATCACAATGCTCTGGATGAGGACTTACATTTAAGAATATCTCTTGAGTTATATTTAAAGAGACTGATTGTTGGTGGTTTGGAAAGAGTATACGAAATTGGCAGAGTATTTAGAAACGAAGGTTTGTCCGTAAGACATAATCCGGAGTTTACTTTGTTAGAACTATATCAGGCTTATACTGATTACTACGGAATGATGGATTTAGTAGAAGAACTATTCAGAACAGTAGCAAATAAGGTTCTGGGAACTACTACAATTACTTATGATGGTGTTGAGATCGATCTTGCGAAACCATTTGAAAGATTGACTATGCTGGACGCTGTTAAAAAATATTCCGGTGTTGATTTTACATCCATTAACACGGAAGAAGAGGCAAAAGCATTGGCAGACCAGCATCATATTAAATATGAAGACCGTCATAAGAAAGGTGATATTATTAACTTATTCTTCGAAGAATATGTAGAGGAGAACCTGGTTCAACCTACCTTTATTATGGATCATCCCGTTGAAATTTCACCACTTGCCAAGAGAAAACCATCGGATCCTAATTTTACAGAACGTTTCGAATTATTTATTACGAAGAGAGAAATGGCAAATGCCTTCTCTGAATTAAATGATCCGATTGATCAAAAAGGACGTTTTGAAGCACAGGAAGCACTTCGTGCAGCAGGTGATGATGAAGCTAATTCCATGGATGAAGATTTCTTAAATGCTTTGGAATATGGTATGCCACCTACAGGGGGTATTGGAATCGGAATCGACAGATTTGTAATGCTGTTGACGGATTCAGCAGCTATTAGGGACGTATTATTATTCCCAACGTTAAAGAGTATCTAATTTCGTCGCTCCTTGTCATTCCTTGTCACGCTTCGTCACACTACGGACAAGTATGGACAACGGCATGTAGACGCAAAAAGTCGCGTTTTCTGAGCCGAAAAGTGAGGTCTCTTGAAGCCTCATGTAAGAGTGGAAAAATGCTTCGTGCATCGTCACGGAACGTGATGTAGAGCACGGATTTGGCTGTAAATTGAACAGGTAAATTATCCAGAGGACAGCTTTTGGATGGTTTCACAGGCACTTACTTTAGAGAAATCTAGAGTAGGTGCCTTTTTTCGTGCTTGGGGCAACTTGTAAACATTTTTCATTCGAAAGGAGGCTCATGATCGTGGCAAAAAGA
>NZ_FOWD01000034.1 GCF_900115365.1 Anaerocolumna aminovalerica | reverse complement strand
TCCATCCGAAGACTTCCGCTTATTAACTCCGTTCGACTTGCATGTGTTAAGCACGCCGCCAGCGTTCATCCTGAGCCAGGATCAAACTCTCAAATTAAAGTTTAATCGTTCAGAATTAACATTGGCTTGTTTTAAGAATTAAAACAAACGTTAAATCCAATGAATTATTAATTCATTACTGTTTTTAAGGTTGTACCTATAACAAATAGATACGGTTCGTTATAAATCAGTCATTGAATCAAGTTCAATGCTTTTCTATAATATGAAAATTTTATTAGAATTTTCAGGGTTGTTTCACTGTTCAGTTATCAATGTTCAAGGTTTTTTGCTGACTACCTGTCCTCACGTCAGCAGAAACTATTCTATCATGCGAGTGTTGGAATGTCAAGCACTTTTTTAATTATTTTATTTTTTTAGTATCAAATGCATCCTTATTCATTAGATGTTTTCGTACTATTTAATATGTGAAAAAAACAAAACGGAGAAAGAGGGATTTGAACCCTCGCGCCGCGTGAGCGACCTACACCCTTAGCAGGGGCGCCTCTTCAGCCTCTTGAGTATTTCTCCAATATCTGAATTATCATTCACATATTTAATTAGCTTACTGACGTTCCCGTCAGACGCATTAGTTAGTATAGCAAATGAAAAAACATTTGTCAACAACTTTCTGAAACTATTTTACTTTTTTCTGTTCTTTCATGCATATAAACAGATTTAAGGCATAATATTAGAGTTGGTATTTCCATTCTATTATATTATTACAATAATATGGAATATATATTCTTAAAATTATTAAGTCTTAATACTAAAATCATTAGCAGGAAAATTCTTTTACTGCTGTTTCGTATAAATTATTCCCTTTACTATCTACTACTACGATAGTTGGAAAATTTTCTACATACATTTCTCTGATAGCTTCTGTACCTAAATCCTCATATCCGATTATTTTTGAACGAATAATCTTTTTTGATAATAATGCTCCTGCGCCACCTACTGCTGCTAAATATACTCCTTTGTGTTTTATAATGCTGTCTATAACTTCCACACTTCTTTTGCCTTTTCCTATCATTCCTTTTAAACCATGCTCCATTAACAATGGAGTATACTTATCCATTCGGCTGCTTGTAGTAGGACCTGCCGATCCAATAACCTGGCCTTCTCTTTCAGGAGTAGGACCAAGATAATATACTATACTATTTTTAAGATCAAAGGGTATTTCTTCACCTTTCAATATACTTTCATACATTCTTTTATGAGCAGCATCTCTGGCACTATATATAGTTCCGGTAATATATACATAATCACCGGCATTTAAATTATTTATTGCAGTTATATTTAATGGTGTTGTAATATACTTATCCACGTCCCGCCTCCAAAATAAATCTATTATCCACAATTACTATTACTTTTTCTTAAATATGTTGATAAAATATTCTTTTTGATAAAGTTTTCTTGATAAATATCATTTTTTTAATTACCTTCTTTACTTATCTTGTACCTTTTAAATTATTCTTGTTATATGACGGTTAACATGACAGCAAATATTAACGGCTACCGGTAATCCGGCAATATGGGTAGGATAGGTTTCAATATTTACCCCTAAGGCTGTATTGGTTCCCCCAAGTCCTGCCGGCCCAATACCTAATTTATTAATTTGATCCAATAATTCTATTTCAAGATTTTTTATATGGTCAATTTCTGAATATTCGTTAATATTTCTTGTTAATGCTTTCTTAGCAAGTATAGCACACTTTTCAAAATCCCCTCCAATACCAACACCTACTATCATTGGAGGACAAGCATTAGGCCCTGCTAATTTTACAGTTTCTAAAACTGCATTCTTAACCCCTTCTGCGCCATCAGCAGGTTTAAGCATAAATATTCTACTCATATTTTCACTGCCAAATCCCTTTGGAGCTACTGTAATTTCCATTTTGTCACCTTGAATTATCTCATAGTGGATTACACCCGGAGTATTATCATTCGTATTTTTTCTGATCAGGGGATCTCCTACTATGGATTTTCTTAAATAACCTTCCTTATATCCTTCTCTTATTCCTTGGTTGATTGCCTGTTCTAATGATACTCCTTCTACATGTACATCCTGCCCTAATTTAATAAATACAACTGCCATTCCGGTATCCTGACATATTGGAATATTTTCTGTTTTAGCAATTTCCATATTTTCTTTTAATTGGCCCAGTATTTGTTTTCCTAAAAAAGAACATTCTGAATCATAGGCTTTATGGATACCGCATTTCATATCCTCAGATAATTGATAATTGGCCTCAACACACATTTCCTTTATGTTTGCTGTTATTGTATCAGTGTTTATAGTTCTCATCCTAACCTCAATTCCAGCGCTTTAGCGCCTTTTAATAACGATGGATATTTTGTGGATTCCACAAATTGTAGGTTGTAAAAGTTTTTTCAACCTATTTTCCCATCCTTTATGGCTGCAGAAATTTTCTTAAATACATAATACTATTTCCATCCATTTCTGTAAATAAATATTGGTTATTAATATTTATTATTATGCAAATTAGTTTTCCATTCTAAAATACTCTAATATTAAGTCTTATTTACCTTATCCCTATTTTTATTATTGTATATCCACAAAACTCTATATTTTTTTAATTTTATACACTTTTATGTGCATTTACTAACAAATAATAAGCTTATATTTTTTATAATCCTCTACTAATGTAATATTCTTCAATAGTATTTTACTAATAAAACAGTGTATATTCGAATAATCTTCCATTAACACAATAGCTGTATTATTCTTTAATAATCCACAAATACAATAAAGAGGTGGAATTCTAAGAATTCCCACCTCAACTATTGACTTAAATCCATAAAAATATTTTAAAGAGTATGGATTAATTATTATTTTCTAGAACAGAGATTAAATTTAAATTAAATGTTTTCGCCCTCATCAGATTTTTCATCTTCGTTTAATATTTCATCATCTGTCTCTTCAAAATCATAATCTTCTTCCGGTATACTTTCACCTGCAATTTCAGACTCTTCCAGTTCTTGCTCCAATTGTTTGATTACTTCTTCATCTGATTTTTGTTCATTGCTTTCTTTGACTTTGGCAATGCTTGCAACTTTAATATCATTGTCCATATTAATTAGTTTAACACCGGAAGTAATTCTTCCTAAATTTGAAATATCATTTATCATTAAACGGATTATAATACCTTCCGTGGTAATGATCATAATTTCGTTATCATCACTTACTGCTTTTACACCCACGACATAACCTGTTTTTTCCGTAATCTTATAGCACTTAACGCCTTTTCCACCTCTTCTTTGTACCGAGAACTCATCAATCATAGTACGTTTGCCCATACCATATTCCGATACAAACAGCAGGTATTCTCCTTGTGTATTAATCTGCATTCCAATGATTTCATCATTATCTTCCAGATTCATACCGATTACGCCCATGGAAGTACGTCCCGTTGCTCTTACATCTCTTTCGTTAAAGCGGATGCATTGCCCGTGTTTTGTAACTAAAATAATATCTTTTTGATTATTGGTTGCTTTTACTTCAATTAATTCATCATCTTCTCTTAGATTAATTGCCTGTAATCCTGATTTACGAATATTTTCATAATCTTTAATCGGTGTCTTTTTCACGATACCTTTTCTTGTGGCCATAAATAAGAATTTATTTTCCTGATATTCTTTCAATGGTATAATAGCTGTTATTCTTTCTTCCGGTACTAACTGAAGAAGGTTAATAATTGCTGTTCCTCTGGCAGTTCTGCCGGACTCAGGAATTTCATATGCTTTCAGACGGTATACACGGCCTTTGTTGGTAAAGAACATGATATAATGATGGGTTGAAGTCATTAATAATTCTTCAATAAAGTCTTCATCAATGGTATGCATTCCCTTAATACCTTTACCGCCACGATGCTGGCTCTTAAAATTATCCACAGTCATTCTCTTTATGTAGCCTAATCGTGTCATTGCGATAACTGTATTTTCATTTGGAATTAAATCCTCCATGGAAATATCATACTCATCAAATCCAATATCAGTTCTTCTGTCATCACCGTATTTATCCCGAATAATAATAAGCTCATCCTTAATTACTCCAAGTAATTTTTTAATATCGGCTAAGATAGCTTTGTATTCCGCAATTTTTGCAGTCAATTCTGCAAACTCGTTTTCCAGTTTTTCTCTTTCAAGACCTGTTAAAGCACGAAGTCTCATATCAATAATTGCCTGAGCCTGGGCATCTGACAAGGCAAATCTCTCAATTAATCTGGTCTTTGCTATACTACCATTTTGAGATGATCTTATAATATTAATAACTTCATCAATATTATCTAATGCAATTAGTAAGCCTTGTAATATATGGGCTCTTTCTTCTGCTTTATTTAAATCGTACTGGGTTCTTCTTGTTACAACTTCTTCCTGGTGCTGTATATAATATTTTAGCATTTCATGCAGATTTAGAACCCTTGGTTCATTGTTGACTAAAGCCAGCATAATAACGCCGAAAGTATCCTGCATCTGAGTATGTTTATATAATTGATTTAATATTACATTTGCATTAACATCCCGGCGAAGCTCAATACAGATTCTCATACCGGTACGATCGGATTCATCTCTTAATTCTGTAATTCCATCTATTTTTTTATCTTTAATCAGTTCAGCAATTTTTTCGATTAATCTTGCTTTATTAACCATGTATGGTAATTCCGTTACAATAATACGATTTTTACCATTTGGCATTGCTTCAATATCCGTAACCGCGCGTACTTTAATTTTTCCACGTCCGGTACGATATGCCTCTTCAATTCCCCTGGTTCCTAAAATAGTAGCACCAGTTGGAAAATCCGGTCCTTTTACAATTTCTAATAGTTCTTCCATGGAAGTATCTCTGTCTTCATCAATACGGTTATCAATTAATTTTAAGACAGCATTACTAATCTCCCTTAAGTTATGGGGAGGAATGTTAGTTGCCATACCAACTGCAATACCGGAAGTACCATTAACTAAAAGATTGGGATATCTGGATGGAAGTACTCTTGGTTCTTTCTCTGTTTCATCAAAGTTAGGAGTAAAATCTACGGTATCCTTGTTAATATCAGACAGCATCTCCATAGATATTTTGCTTAAGCGGGCTTCCGTATAACGCATAGCCGCAGCTCCATCACCATCAACAGAACCAAAATTGCCGTGACCATCTATTAATGGATATCTTGTTGAGAAATCCTGTGCTAATTTTACCAATGCTTCGTAAATAGAACTATCACCATGAGGGTGGTATTTACCCATTGTATCACCGACAATACGCGCACATTTACGGTGTGGCTTGTCAGGACCATTGTTTAATTCTATCATTGCATATAATATTCTTCTTTGTACCGGTTTCAGACCATCTCTTACATCGGGAAGTGCACGGGCCGCGATAACTGACATGGCATAATCAATATAAGATGTTTCCATTGTCTTCTTCAGATCAACCTCATGAACTTTGTCAAAGATTTTCTCGTCCATTTATTTTCCTCCATCTATCCAATCGTCAAACTTGTTTGTCTTATAAACCATCTTCGCCGAAGGCGAAGATGGAGATTTTTTTGAAATTTTTCGATTTTTACTGCATTTTACAAATATGATGTTTTACACGTTAATTTAATTCACATATATATCTAAAAACATAACTTTTATCAACAAACTGAGACTATATTGAAGTTAAATATCTAAATTCTTAACATACTTAGCATTTGCTTCAATGAATTCACGTCTTGGTTCAACTTTATCACCCATTAAAGTGGTAAAGGTCATGTCAATTTCCGAGGATTCTTCTTCGTCAATGGTTACACGAAGAAGGACTCTTCTTTCCGGATCCATAGTTGTTTCCCAAAGCTGATCTGCATCCATTTCCCCAAGGCCTTTATAACGTTGGATTTTATTATTGCCGTCTCTTCCCCATTCCGTTAACACACGGTCCAGTTCATCATCACTATATACATATTTTAACATCTTGTTTTTTTCAATTTTATATAAAGGCGGCTGAGCCAGGTAAACATGTCCCTGTTTAATTAATTCCGGCATAAAGCGATACAGGAATGTAAGCAATAATGTACTAATATGTGCACCATCTACATCTGCATCTGTCATAATAATAATTTTATGATATCTTAATTTTGAAATGTCGAAATCGTCTGATATACCTGTACCAAAAGCAGTTATCATAGCTTTTATTTCGTTGTTTACTAATATTTTATCAAGTCTTGATTTTTCAACATTTAATATTTTACCCCTTAATGGTAAAATAGCCTGAGTTGCTCTTGACCGGGCAGTCTTTGCAGAACCGCCGGCAGAATCACCCTCAACTATATATATTTCACAATTTTTAGGATCTTTGTCAGAACAGTCTGCAAGTTTTCCAGGAAGACTAAGTCCTTCCAGAGCAGTTTTTCTTCTTGTTAGATCTCTTGCTTTTCTTGCTGCATCTCTGGCTCTTTGTGCTAAAATTGCTTTTTCACAAATTATTTTTGCAACACTAGGATTTTGCTCTAAAAAGTAAGTTAATTGTTCACTTACAATACTATCAACGGCACCACGTGCTTCACTGTTTCCTAATTTTTGCTTTGTTTGTCCTTCAAATTGGGGATCAGATATCTTAATACTGATAATTGCAGTTAATCCTTCACGAATATCTTCACCCACTAAGTTCTGTTCATTGTCCTTTAAATACTTCTGTCCTCTTGCATAATCGTTAAAGGTCTTTGTCAAAGCATTCTTAAAACCGGCAAGGTGAGTACCCCCTTCCGGTGTGGTAATGTTATTTACAAAACTATAGCATCCTTCTGTATAAGAATTGTTGTGCTGCAAGGCAACTTCAACATATACATCATCCTTTTTACCTTCGCAGTATAAAATTTCAGAATATAGAGGATCTTTATGCCTGTTTAAATATTCCACATATTCTTTAATTCCTCCGGCATAGTGAAATTCTTTTACTACTGTAGGTTCTACTCTGTCATCTTCTAAGACAATTTTTAGATTCTTTGTGAGGAAAGCCATTTCCCTTAATCTTTGTTTTAAAGTATCATAATCAAAAACGGTTTCTTCAAATATATCTTTATCCGGTAAGAATATAACTTTTGTTCCGGTAATATCTGTTTCACCTATCACTTCAAGAGGACCCATTACCTTTCCTCTCTCATATCTTTGTTTATGAATTTTACCGTCTAAATGAACATATACTTCCAGCCACTCTGACAGTGCATTAACTACAGATGCACCAACACCATGTAAACCACCGGAAACCTTATATCCTCCGCCGCCAAATTTTCCACCGGCATGCAAAATAGTAAAGACAACTTCTACAGCAGGTTTACCGGCTTTATGGTTAATTCCAACTGGAATACCACGTCCATTATCGGTTACTGTTATGGAATTATCTTTATTAATGGTTACTGTTATTGTATCACAAAATCCAGCCAAAGCTTCGTCTACTGCATTATCCACTATTTCATAAACCAAGTGATGTAAACCTTTTGCTGCAGTACTGCCGATATACATACCTGGTCTTTTTCTAACAGCTTCCAAACCTTCTAATATCTGGATTTGATCCGCACCGTATTCTGCATTCATATATTGCCTCCTGATTTTCTATGGATTAACTATCCTCATTTGTTACTGTTCCATTTACCACTTTATAAATATTATCATAATTCAATCTATTTGCAATGAATTCTTCTAAACCTGTACAAGTAATAATGGTTTGAATATCATGAATACTATTAAGCAAATAATTTTGACGCTTTCTGTCTAATTCAGACAATACATCATCTAATAATAAAACGGGATTATCATGAGTCATATTCTTAACTAATTCCAGTTCCGCCAGTTTTAAAGATAAAGCAGATGTTCTTTGCTGACCCTGGGAACCAAATTTACGAATATCAATGGAACCAATTAAGAAACATATATCATCCCGATGAGGTCCAACACTGGTAATCTTTTGAGCCACATCTCTGCTTACTGAATTACCTAACTTTTTACTATACTCTTCTACGTTTACATTAGGTTCATACTTTATAAATAATTCTTCTTTACCACCAGATAATTTACTATGTATGTGGTAGACAATTTCATTTAACTGTCTTAAAAAAAGATCTCTTCTTTTCATTACCTCAGTTCCGTATTTTACCAGCTGAATATCCCATATACTAAGTGTATCCATTAATTGGTTATTAAAACTGATTTGCTTTAATAAATTATTTCTTTGAGTAATCACTTTGTTATAATTAGATAAATTATGGAGATATACTTTATCTAATTGGCATAATTCTAAATCAATAAATCTTCTTCTTTCCGATGGGCCATTCTTGATAATGGATAAATCTTCCGGAGAAAAAAATATTAAATTAAGAATACCAAATAATTCACTGGACTTTTTAATTGGTATTCCGTCTATTGCTACACCTTTGGGTTTATTTTTTTTCAAATGCATATCTATTTTGTGCTGAACATTATCCCGTTCAACAAAAGTTCTGATATGAGCCTGATCTTTGCCCAGCTTTATAATTTCTTTATCTTTGCTTCCTCTGTGAGATTTTGTTGTTCCGGATATATAGATAGCTTCCAAAATGTTAGTTTTTCCCTGTGCATTATCTCCATACAAAATATTAATACCGTTATGAAATTCCATAGAAAGACTATCATAGTTTCTGTAATCTTGCAGTTCAAGAGATTTTATAAACATAAATGCACCAACTATCTATTATTTTTCAATTCTTATTGTTTGATTATTATACTCTACTGTATCACCGGAGTATAATTTTTTGCCTCTTTGTAATTCCACACTTCCGTTTACTTTTACTAAACCATCTTGTATCACAAATTTAGCATCTACACCGGATTCTACCAGACCAGCAGCTTTCAAGGCCTGCCCTAATTTTATATATTCTTCTCTCAATTTTATGATTTCCATCTTTGCACCCATTGCATATCACATCGTGGTATTCTTTCTGTATTAATTTTCTTTCAACCTTTAAACAATGTCTCTTTTCGCAATCCAAAAAAAATTATTTAATTTTATACTGCAGCATTAAAATTAACCGGCAGAATTAAATAAATATAAGATTCTTCTTTATCTTTTATAAAACATGGTGCTTTCGGATTGATTAAGTAAATGTCAACCTCTTCATCATCAATAACTCTCAAAGCATCAATTAGAAATTTTGGATTAAATCCAATCAGTATATCTTTACCCTCTTTTGTAATGTCAATTTCTTCATCCATGGAACCAATAGCAGAATTAATTTTTAATTCCATTTTTTTATCATCAATATTAATAATAATAGGCTTCTTATCTGTTTCTTTAACTAAAAGGGTAGATCTGTCAATACAGTTTAATAGCTCTTTTTTATTAATATTTACTTTTGTTTCATAATCACTGGATAACATCTGATCAATTTTGTAATATTCTCCCTCAATTAAACGGGATAGCACAATGGTATCATCAAATTCAAAAATTATATGTTTATCTGTAAAATATATATTTACTTCGTCAGCAACTTCACCTGATAAAATTTTACTTACTTCAATTAAAGTTTTCCCTGGAACAATTACTTTTATATGCTCATATTGATTATTTAGCATAATTTTTCTAATAGATACTCTATGACCGTCTAAAGATATCACTCTCAGTTTATCATTATTGATTTCAAATAATTCGCCAGTCATAATTTTATTGCTTTCATTATCAGAAATGGAGAATACAGTTTGTCTTATCACTTCTTTTAAATTAAATTGAGATAAAACAACTGGATCTTTTTTATCTACATTAGGTAAAAATGGAAACTCATCGGCGTTTCTTCCTGAAATTGTAAATTTTGATTTTTCACATATTATAGTTGCCATATTATTAGCATCTGTTTCAATAGAAACATCATTATCCGGTAGTTTCCTAACAATTTCAGAAAAAACTTTAGCATTGATTGCTATGATTCCGGAGTCTTCTATGGTTCCCTTTACTAAAGTTTCAATTCCCAATTCCATATCATTTGCTATTAATTTAATGGATTCATTTTTAACTTCAATAACTATACATTCTAATATAGGCATAGTAGTTCTTGTAGGAACTGCTTTTAATACAATATTAACACTATTTAATAAGTCGCCTTTGGAACAAACAATCTTCATAATTGTGTATAACTCCCTTCGAATTTGTATGTAAAGATATATATATTAACATTTAGTAGCAGTAGTAATAGGGGCTGTTAATTTGTGTATAAGTGGTCTTATCCCTTAAAGCCTAAGTATTTACTGGAAGGATAACTATGTGTAAAGAAAAAAAAATATGCAGATCCCAGATATTGGAAACCTATATAGATATATAGTTATCCAATGGCAATTAACACAAAAATAACAATCTGTTAACAACAGGTTGTGGAAGAAATATTATATACTTAAAATTACTTTTAAGGGTTTATCTTCTTATTTAATACATCTATTGTATTTTGTAAGGTTAAATCTTTTTTCATTGTTTTTTCAACTTTGTCAATACCATGAAGTACAGTTGTATGATCTCTATTGCCTAAAAGCTTACCGATTTCCGCAAGAGAATAATCTGTTAGTTTACGGCTCAAGTACATGGCAATCTGCCTTGGAAATGCAATATTCCGGCTCTTGTTAACAGAATAAATATCTGCTGATGTTATATTGAAGTGTTCTGCAATTACATCAATAATCAATTCCGGTGTAACTTGCTTCTTATCTTCAGGAGATATTAAATCCTTTAATGCTTCTTCCGCCAATGTTACATTTACTTCTTTTTTCTTTAATCGGGATAATGCAACTATTTTTGTTAAAGCACCCTCTAATTCCCGAATGTTTGATTTAATATTAGTTGCAATATATTTCATAACTTCATTATCAATTTGTAAGCCATCCAGTTCTTCTTTCTTTTTCAAAATGGCCATTCTTGTTTCATAATCCGGCTGTTGAATGTCTACTGTTAAACCCCATTCGAACCGGGATCGTAGACGTTCTTCCAATGTAAGAATATCCTTTGGTGGCTTATCACTGGAGATTATGATTTGTTTTTTGGATTCATGTAAAGTATTAAAAGTATGGAAGAATTCTTCCTGGGTACTTTCTTTTCCTATTATAAACTGTATATCGTCAATTAGTAGGACGTCTATATTACGGTACTTTTCTCTGAATTCAGTAGGAGTCGTATTCACATTACGAATGGATTCAATTAATTCATTGGTGAATTTTTCACTGGTAACATACATTACTTTGCTTTGTGGGTTTTGTTCCAATATATAATGTGCAATAGAATGCATTAAGTGTGTTTTACCTAAACCAACTCCTCCATATATAAATAGGGGATTGTATATTTCAGCAGGAGATTCGGCAACCGCAAGTGATGCAGCATGAGCCAAATTATTATTTGCACCAACAACAAAAGTGTCAAAAGTATATCTGGGATTTAAAAAAGAACAAGAATTATTATTAGTGGAATTCTTCTTCTTATCTGACTCCGTTGCAGTATTTGCAGGTTTTAATTGACTTTTCAAAACGAATTCTATGTTATAATTATGGTTCATAATCTCTGAAATCGCTACCTTTAAAGGAACGCCATACTTTCTGCTTATGAAATTTTTACTGTCAGGACCAATCATTTTATCATCAATTGAAATTGTAATTAAATTATCATCAACGGAATATACTTTTAAAGGAAGCAGCCAAGTTTTAAAAGATACATCCGTTACACAATGTTCAATTTTAAGATATTCCAGTATTTCATCCCATTTATCTTGTATTTCATTCATTACCTTAATCTCCCTAATATAAAATTTCGTACATACCTAATATATATATTATAACAAAATTGTGGATACTTCAACTAAAATCTATAAAATCATGGGTTTTAAATTCGGTTTATCCACAGTTTAAAATAAAACATAAACAATTGTGTGTATAAGTTATAAAGATTATAAACAACAAAAAATATAAGCAGGGAAAAGGATAATTTTTCACTATTGTATATAATATTAACACCATTTTAACAAGTTATCCACAATTTATCAACAACTGGTGGATAACTTTATGTTAACGAAATGTTTTTAATTTTTTTTGTTAACAAAATTGTTAGATTTATGTTTAATATATTCAAAGTATTTCTTATGTAGCTTATATAAAAATATAGACTTGACGTGAGAGAAGTTTGCGAATATAATAGACATGATATTTTAAATTAATTAAAATAGAATAAATACGCTTACCCGATATGGTTTGGTATATATAAAGGAGGTGCATCTGAATGAAAATGACATTCCAACCTAAAAAAAGATCAAGATCCAGGGTTCATGGATTCAGAGCTAGAATGAGTACATCAAACGGTAGAAAAGTTTTAGCAAGCAGAAGAGCAAAAGGAAGACATAAATTATCAGCTTAGGTCGCATTATTGTGGCCTTTTCTTCTCTTAGTTAAACTTTTGTTTGTAGAAAGGGCCTAAAAATTTGAAATCTTTTGAATCGATAAAAAACAACTTAAAGTTTAAAGAAATTTACCATAGTGGTAAATCATTTGCCAATAAGTATCTAATAATGTATGTTTTAGAAAATCAAACAGATAAAAATCGAATTGGAATATCCGTTAGTAAAAAAGTTGGAAATAGTGTTATAAGACACAGAGTAACAAGATTAATTCGGGAAAGTTACAGATTGAATGAAGATATGTTTAATAGTGGTTTAGACATAGTTGTTATTGCAAGAGTAGGCGCAAGAGGAAAAAATTATCAAGAAATAAACAGTGCATTGCTGCATCTGGCAAAAATGCACCAAATTTTAAAAGAGATGATAAAATCGTGATAAAACGAGTTTTAATATTTTTGATAAATTTATACAGAAGATTTATTTCTCCTCTTAAGGTAAGATCAAGTTGTATATATACTCCTACCTGCTCTTTGTATGCAATTCAAGCATTGGAAAAGTATGGAGCTTTTAAAGGGTCCTATTTGGCAGTCCGGAGAGTTCTTAGGTGTCATCCTTTTGCAAAGGGAGGGTACGATCCTGTTCCATAAAATTTATATATTAGAAAATACGGTTCTAATAAAAGGTATCTTAGGAGGAAAAAAAATTGTATAGTGTATTTTTAACGCAGAGTGGCGGAATGTTAGCCCCAATTTCATATATATTAGGATTGATAATGAATGCTTTATATGAATTCTTAAGTTTCTTCGGTATTGCAAATGTTGGTTTAGTTATTATATTATTTACTTTTATTACAAGAGGTTTAATGATTCCTCTTACCATTAAACAACAAAAATATACTAAATTATCTTCCAAAATGAATCCGGAGATAACGAAGATAAATGCAAAATATAAAGGAAAAAGAGATCCGGAATCTATGCAGAAAATGCAGCTTGAAACACAGGCTGTATACGAAAAATATGGAGCAAGTCCAACAGCAGGCTGTCTTCCATTACTGATTCAATTACCGATTATGTTTGCTTTATATGCAGTTATTAGAAATATACCTGCATATGTTAACGATATTTATAAATTATATGAGGGTATTGCAAATGGAATTGTTGATATACCAGGTCATGTTGAGGTGCTGACGAAGGCTGCTACAGAAGTTGGTGTAAGTACTACTAAGTTTACAGAAATAGCAAGTGGCCCTATGTCCATTAATCATATTATTGATATTATTTCTAAATTCACGTCAGAACAATGGGGAGAACTGGCTGAACATTTTCCTACTATACAGAATTTAATTGCTAGCAAATCTGGTGAAATAATGCATATTAACAGTTTCATTGGCGGTTTGAATATTCTAGATAAACCAGGATTTTCTTTCCCTGGTATATTAATTCCAGTTCTTGCAGCAGGTTTACAATTTCTTCAAACTAAATTAATGACAGCTAATACTCCTACAGACAAGGATAACCCAATGGCTTCTTCCATGTCAACAATGAATACGGTAATGCCCCTTATGTCCGGTATATTCTGCGTTATGTTACCTATGGGTATTGGTTTATACTGGGTTGCAGGTAGTGCATTTGCAATTCTTCAACAAATAGTTATTAATAAACATATGGATAAAATTGATGTTGATACTTTAATAGAGAAAAATAAGATGAAAGCTAAGAAAAAGAGAGCAAGAAAAGGAATTAATCCCAATGCTTCTATTGAAGAGTTAGCAAAGAAACAAACAAAGTCCATTGATACTGCACCTCAGGTAAATAAATCTACATCAGGATATGCTAATTCTGTAAAAAAGAACTATGATTCCTCAAAAAGCAATAGTGATACATCTTATAAGTCAGGCGGTATTGCCGATTATGCGAATCTTCTAAAAAACAGAAATAATAATAAGGGGGATAAATAGTATGGAATGGTTAGATTTTACTGCAAAATCAGTTGATGAGGCATTAACAGAAGCATTGATTCAATTAAAAACTACCAGTGATAATGTGGAATACGAAGTAATTGAAAAGGAAAGCAGCGGCTTTTTAGGTCTATTTAATAAGCCAGCTAAAATACGAGTAAGAGTTAAAGCTACTGTTGATGGCATTGCAAAAGAGTTTCTGGGTAAAGTATTTCATGCCATGAATATCACGGCTAATATTGATACTGTGTTAGATGAAGAAAATTCCACCTTAGATATCAATATAGAAGGAGAAGAAATGGGTGTTCTTATTGGAAAAAGAGGACAAACTTTAGATTCTCTGCAATATTTGGTTAGTTTAGTAGTGAATAAAGATAGTGAAAATTATCTAAAAATCAAATTAGATACTGAAGATTATAGAAATAGAAGGAAAGAAACTCTTGAAAATTTAGCAAGAAATATTGCTTTTAAAGTAAAGAGAACTAAAAAACAAGTGTCTTTAGAGCCAATGAATCCTTATGAAAGAAGAATTATTCACTCTGCACTTCAAAATGATAAATATGTGGAAACTCATAGTGAAGGAGAAGAACCTTATAGAAAAGTAGTAGTAACTTTAAAGAAGGGCTTTGCAAATAAGGAATATAAGCATAACAAGAGTAAATATTCTTATGGCGACCGTTATCAGAATTCTCAAAAGAACAGAGAATACAATCAAAATTTTCAAAAAAACAGAGAATTAAGCCATGGAAATAGTGAAGAAGAATAAAATGATATAGTTTTTTAAAAAGGGTGTATTGAAAGTATTATGCTTTGATACACTCTTTTCTAAAATGTTTTTATTTTCATATAGCAATTTTTATCTTTTCGTATTATAATTTTTACGTTATTTTATGTTCACTATAAAGTAAAAATTACAAAAATAATTACATTTAATATATAGTTGATTAGAGTATTCGCTCTTAGAAAGGGTTGATATAGATGAAAACCGATACCATAGCTGCAATTGCTACTGCAGTTAGTAATGGGGGAATCAGCATTATTCGGATCAGTGGTGATGAGGCATTTTCAATTATTGATAAAATTTATAAATCAAAAAAAGGCAAAAAGCTATCAGATTGCAGCAGCCATACCGTCCATTATGGCTATATAGCCGATGGGGATACGGTTATAGATGAAGTTATGGTACTGCTTATGAGAAGTCCTCATACCTATACTAAGGAAGATGTTGTTGAAATAGACTGTCATGGGGGTATTGTAGTAACCAAGAAAATATTAGAAACCGTTTTAAAATATGGTGCCAGGCTTGCGGATCCCGGTGAATTTACTAAGCGTGCATTTTTAAACGGAAGAATAGATTTATCACAGGCAGAAGCGGTAAGTGATATTATTAATGCTAAAAGTGAATATGCTTTAAAGAATTCTCTGAACCAGTTAAGAGGCAATGTATTAGATAAAATAAAAGACATTCGTCAAAGTATTATAGATGATATTGCTTTTATTGAAGCTGCACTTGATGATCCGGAACACATTACTCTTGATGATTTTAGCAATGAATTAGCTAAACATATTGAGGTTAATGTTATTGAACTTGATAAGTTATTAAAGTCTTCCGATAATGGACGTTTATTAAAGGAAGGTATTAAAACGGTTATCCTTGGTAAGCCAAATGCCGGAAAGTCCTCCTTACTGAATGTATTAGTGGGTACTGATAGGGCAATTGTAACCGATATTGCAGGTACTACTAGAGATACCTTGGAAGAAACCATTCAAATAGGCGGTATATGTTTGAATGTTATAGATACTGCAGGCATTCGAAATACAGAGGATATTGTTGAAAAAATAGGTGTTGAGAAAGCTATGAAATCTGCAGAGGATGCAGACTTAATTATATATGTAATGGATGCCTCCACTAATTTGGATGGAAATGATCATTTAATTATAGATTTTATTAAAAATAGAAAAGCTATTATTTTATTAAATAAAACTGATTTAAACATGGTTATTGATCCAAAAGAGATGGAAACTTTAACAGGTAAGGATATTATACAAATATCTGCAAAAGAAAACATGGGCATTGATAAATTGGAAAAATGGATTACAGATATGTATTTTCAAGGAAAGATTGATTTAAACAATGAAATATATATTACAAATATAAGACATAAAGAAGCTATAATGGAAAGTAAAAATAGCTTACTTATGGTAAATCAAAGTATTGAGGATGGCATGCCGGAAGATTTCTTCTCAATTGATATGATGAATGCATATAAAGTTCTGGGAGAAATATTAGGAGAAGCTGTGGATGAAGATCTGGTAAATACAATCTTTTGTAAATTCTGTATGGGTAAATAGATTTTTTATGTATGTGTATTAAAGAATAATACCTTATACACGGGTAAAGAAAAGATATATATAGGATAAGTATTAATTTTTAAGATTAGAAAAGAGGAGTAAAGAATGTCATATACTTATGAGTCATATGATGTTGTAGTTGTGGGTGCAGGTCATGCTGGATGTGAAGCTGCACTAGCATGTGCAAGATTATCATTAAATACCTTAATAGTTACTATCAGCACGGATAGTATTGCATTAATGCCATGTAACCCTAATATCGGTGGAACATCAAAGGGACATCTGGTTCGTGAAATAGATGCATTAGGCGGAGAAATGGGTAAGAATATTGATAAAACCTTTATTCAATCCAAAATGTTAAACGGATCAAAAGGACCGGCTGTTCATTCTTTAAGAGCCCAGGCAGATAAAGAGGATTACAGCAGGTCAATGAGAAAAATATTAGAAAATACCCCAAATTTAACTTTAAAGCAAGCTGAAGTTGTGGAAATCTTAACGGAAAATAACAAGGTTTCGGGGATAAAAACATTTTCGGGTGGAATTTATCCATGTAAGGCAGTTATTTTGTGTACAGGTACTTATTTAAAAGCAAGATGTGTATATGGTGAGGTAAGTAATTATACAGGGCCTAATGGATTACAGTCTGCCAATCATTTGACAGAATCTTTAAAAGCATTGGGAATAGAAATGTACCGTTTTAAAACCGGTACTCCTGCAAGAATTGATAAAAGATCCATAGATTTTAGTAAGATGGAAGAACAATTTGGTGATGAAGAAATTGTACCATTTTCTTTTACTACCAATCCGGAAGAGATAAGGAAAGAACAAGTTTCCTGCTGGCTTACTTACACCAATGAAAAAACTCATGAAATAATTCGAAATAATATACACAGATCACCTTTGTACTCTGGTAATATTAAAGGTACTGGCCCAAGATACTGCCCATCTATTGAAGATAAAGTTGTTAAATTTGCGGACAAAGACAGGCATCAGGTTTTCATTGAACCGGAAGGTAATTATACCAATGAAATGTATGTTGGAGGAATGTCCAGTTCATTACCGGAAGATGTCCAATATGAAATGTACCGCAGTGTTTCCGGACTTGAAAATGTAAAAATTGTCCGAAATGCTTATGCAATTGAATATGACTGTATTAATCCAATGCAATTAAAACCAACTTTAGAGTTTATGAAAATAGAAGGACTATTTAGCGGCGGTCAATTTAATGGAAGTTCTGGTTACGAAGAAGCTGCAGCTCAAGGTTTAATAGCTGGTATTAATGTAAGTATGAAGTTATTAGGAAAAGAGCAAATTGTCTTGGATCGGTCAGAGGCTTATATTGGAGTATTAATAGATGATTTGGTAACAAAAGAAACACATGAACCTTACCGTATGATGACCTCAAGAGCAGAATACCGGTTAATTTTAAGACAGGATAATGCTGATATTAGGTTAACTAAGATAGGTTATAAGGTTGGGCTGATTGATGAAGAAAGATATCAAAAAGTAGTTCAAAAAGAAACATCCATTAATAAGGAAATTGAAAGATTAAATAATACACCAATCGGGGCCAATAAAGAAGTTCAGGATTTATTAATGAAACATGAAAGTACATTATTAAAAACCGGTACAACATTAGCAGAATTGATCAGAAGACCGGAGTTAAGTTATGAAATCCTTGCACCAATAGATAAAAGCAGGCCTGAATTACCTAAAGATGTAATAGAGCAAGTAAATATTAATATAAAGTATGATGGTTATATACAAAGACAATTAAGACAAGTAGAACAATATAAAAAGCTGGAGAATAAAAAAATACCGGAAGATTTGGATTATTATGAAGTTCCAAGCCTTAGAATAGAGGCAAAACAAAAACTTGATAAAATCAAACCTATATCTGTAGGACAAGCCTCTAGAATATCCGGCGTTTCTCCCGCAGATATATCCGTATTGTTGGTATACTTGGAGCATTTAAGAAGAAGTAAAGTATAAGGGTTTTTGGAGGCAATTATGTATGATATCTCAGTTTTTACTGATTTGTTAAATACACTGGACTTAACATTATCAGATACGCAAATTCAGCAATTTATGACATATTATGAAATTTTAATAGAACGTAATAAAGTAATGAATCTTACAGCAATTACAGAATACGAAGAAGTTATCCATAAACATTTCATTGACAGCCTTTCTATTACTAAGGTGTATGAAAGTAAAGAAAATATTAAGGTAATCGATTTGGGTACCGGTGCAGGTTTTCCTGGAATACCATTAAAAATTGCATTTCCCAACTGGAATATAACCTTATTGGATTCTTTAAATAAGCGTGTTAATTTCTTAAATGATGTAATTAACCAATTAAAATTAACTAATATTACAGCAATACATGGACGTGCTGAAGATTATGGGAAAGACTCACATTACAGAGAAAACTATGATTTGTGTGTTTCCAGGGCAGTAGCCAAATTATCTACCTTATCTGAGTATTGCCTGCCTTACGTTAAAGTAAATGGCTATTTTATTCCTTATAAAGCTGGTAATATTGATTCTGAAGTGAAAGAATCGAAAAAAGCAATTCATATTTTAGGTGGAACCCTTGAGAAAGTAGAACAATTCCAGCTACCCAATACCGATATGGAAAGATCTCTGATTGTAATAAAAAAGACCAATCATACTCCAAATCAATATCCCAGAAGTTCGGGAAAACCTTCAAGGGAGCCTATATGTTAACATTTAACGGAGTAGGATGCTTTGCTCTGTAGTTTGTTGGGAACTCAGAAAGTGCTTATAAAAGCTTTCATAATGACTCAATTTATATATTCAAGGATAACTCGGTGTATATGATTAATTTTGCTACCCCAGATGCTTAGCATCTGATACCCTCGTTGGCCGGATTACGCAAAATTAATCATATACACCCTGTTATCCTAATTTAGTTTTGTGGGAAATATTATGAAAGGCAAATAAGTATTTTCTGAGTTCAATTTGTGTTGTGAAGCAAAGTTGTTATTACCGAAATTATTTTATAGACACTTTTTTTATGTTGTATAGATAATGGTAATACTTAATGAATTATTATTATTTATTAGGAAAAATAAATTAAAATCTAATTCAATATATATCTTTACTTTAATTTGTAGAAGTTTATAGTTATACTTAAGCAGATAGATATAGAAGTTATTGAAAGTCCAATGACTTTCAAGGTAAATCGTATTACCAGAAGTTTTTATTATAAATTGTTTTGTTGATAAAAGAAATACTTAGAAATATTCAATAGATGCAGTAAAATAGGGATTGACAAGTAAGGAGGTTTCCTATGGTAGAAGGTAAATTTTTAAGGTCTGAGGATGGTTTTTCGGATAGTTTAAAAATAAGGAAAAAAGTATTTGTTGAAGAAATGGGTTTTACAGTGGAAAGTGTAATGGATGAATGGGATTCTATAGCAGAGCATGTGATAGTTTATAATGAAGAACATAAAATTGTGGCTGCCGGAAGATTGACTTTGATGGATAAACAGTTTTGGATTAGCCAGGTTGCAGTCTTAAAAGAAGAACGAGGAAAGTATTATGGAGATTTTGTTGTCCGGATGTTGGTAGATAGAGTATTTAGGAATAATGGGCAGGAAATTTGGGTAAAAGCAGATGAAAACACATTTCTATTTTTTGCCAAAATAGGATTCACTGCTATAGAAAATGTACCTGATGAGAAGGAATATAAATGGGTTATAATGAATCTAAATAAGTGTAATTTGTTCAAAAAATGCGGTAAATAGACTTTTTCTTTTATATATTGACAACTTATTGTAAAATAACTCTTTAAATTTTACTAATTTTGTTGTATTATAGTAACGAGAGGAGAGTGACAATGATTGGCAGATATAAAAAAAGATAGTTTTATTGATACTTCCGATGTTTTAGCAAAAGATCAATTAAAAAACAACTTGGATCGTTCATATTTTTTTGTAAACAGTTTAAATGATGAAGAAAATGAAATTATTAAACATCTGCAAACATCTATGGAACTTTTAAAAGATAATTTAAAGGAATTAAATATAAGCATTATAGATGATAAAGATTCTAATAATTTAAATGCTGAATTATTTACTCCTACTTTAGTAAGAGATAAAAAAAGTAGATTTAAAAAGATTAATGATGATATTGAACAATGTAATCTTAAATTAGTTCATTTACAAGCGGATTTGGAATTTCATCTAATTAAAAAGAGAGAGTTAGAAAATTTAAGAGATTGCTTCTGTAGTATAAATGAATGGAATACATATGATATTGATAATCAGTATCAAAATACATCAGAAAATAGTTTATTACAGGAAGATATTTATGATTTAAATAGTATTAATCTAAATCAAATAGATTCTTCTTTTGGTATTAGTGCCCTGGAATCTTATGAAAATGAAAGAAAGCGGATCGCAAGAGATTTACATGACTCAACGGTACAGAATTTAACAAATTTAATGTATAAGACGGAATTATGTACTAAATTAATAGATATTGACTCAGTAAGGGCCAAGCTTGAATTACAAACGATGATTCGAACTATTAAAGGTACCATTGCTGATATGAGAAATATTATTTATGATTTAAGGCCAATGTCCTTAGATGATTTGGGTTTGGTATCAACTATTGAAAAATATATCAATGAAAAAAAGTCAAGCCATAATGTAAATATTGAATTTAAAGTAAATGAAGAAAAATACGATGTGTTACCGATTATTAATCTAACGATTTTTAGAATTGTTCAAGAAGCTACTAATAATGCAATTAAGCATGGTAAGGCAAAAAAGATATTAATTGATCTTTTTTATGATGATGATTCCATTGTACTGACTATTAATGATAATGGAATTGGTTTTAATGAAAGTTCGCCTAAAGTATCAGATGGTAAAATTAACTCTGGATTTGGTTTATCGATTATGAAGGAAAGAGTTCTTCTTTTATCAGGTCAATTAAATATTGAATCCGGTTACAATAAGGGAACTAAAATAAAGGTTGTAGTACCAATAAGAAATTACGTGGGGGATAAATAATGAAGACAATTAAAGTAATGATATCAGATGACCATTGTATGGTAAGAGAAGGTTTAAAGCAATTATTAGAGATAGATGGTGATATTGAGGTTGTAGGGGAAGCCGGAGATGGAGTCACTTGCTTAAATATGATGAAAACTTATAAACCGGAAGTCTTATTGTTAGATATTAATATGCCCCAAATGAATGGCTTAAATGTTTTAAAAACATTAAAGAAACATAAATGCCCAAGTAAAATTTTAATGTTAACTATCCATAACGAAATTGAATATCTGGAAAAAGCTATTGAGTTAGGTGTAGATGGTTATGTTTTAAAGGATTCAGATTCAGCTATACTAAAAAAAGCAATTGCCTCTGTCTATAGAGGAGAAAGATTTATTCAAAATGAACTAGTACCTTCCTTAATGGAAAAGCTTGATAATAAGGATAGAACAATAAATATAGAGGATGAAGATCAGATATTGACCAGAAGAGAAATAGAAGTTCTCAAATTATTAACGGAAGGTTTATTTAATAAAGAAATTGCATATCAATTATCCATTAGTGAAAAGACAGTAAAGAATCATGTTTCTAATATCTTTAAGAAAATTGGTGTTTCTGATCGTACACAAGCCGCAGTATATGCAATTAAAAACAATCTGGTAACTTTATTTTAAATGATGGAAACTTATTAGAAGGTAGAACGTACAAGTTAGAAATAATTTGTACGTTTTTTGATTCTAAATTTAATTTTTAATATGTCTACCGGTGATGCATTTGGAAAGATAACTATTTACTTAGGTAGATTAAGGAGAACTAAATTTCTAGTAATTTCTAATGTTTCACGTGAAACATTAAATGAATCAAAAAAAATATAAAAGAATGTCGTAAAGTATAGATTAATAGTACAAATGATGATATAATACAATTATTGTAATAGTTTATAGAAAAGGGGAGATATCATGGGACGTATCATAGCTGTTGCTAATCAAAAAGGCGGAGTTGGTAAAACAACAACCACAATTAATTTATCGGCCTGTTTAGCGGAAAAAGGTAAGAAAGTATTAACGATTGATATAGATCCACAAGGTAATACTTCCAGTGGCTTAGGCGTGGATAAAAACAGTTTAGAAAATACTGTTTATCAACTGGTGATTGGAGCATCTCCTATTGAGGATTGTATTATAGACAATCTCTTTGAAAATCTATCAATATTGCCGTCCAATGTAAACTTGGCCGGTGCGGAAATTGAACTTATAGGAATTGACGAAAGAGAGTTTATTTTAAAAAAACATATCGAAAAGATAAGAAATAATTATGATTACATAATAATTGATTGTCCGCCATCCCTGAATACACTAACAGTAAATGCAATGACAACAGCTGATACTGTTTTAGTGCCAATTCAATGTGAATATTATGCATTAGAAGGGTTAACACAATTGATACATACAATTAATTTAGTGAAAAAACGTTTAAATCCGAACTTAGAAATTGAAGGTGTAGTATTTACCATGTTTGATGCAAGAACTAATTTGTCCTTACAAGTGGTAGAGAACGTTAAAGAAAATTTAAAACAAAACATATACAAATCAATTATTCCTAGAAATGTACGTTTGGCAGAAGCACCCAGTCATGGTCTGCCTATTAACATATATGATCCAAGATCAGCAGGTGCAGAAGGTTATAGAGATTTGGCAGATGAGGTAATTGATAGATAAACTTTGATTTATAAGAAAAGGTAGGAGGAAAGATGGCAGCTTTAAAAAAAGGTTTAGGTAAAGGCCTAGATTCTATGATACCCGAAAAAATTGATAATGATACAAATAAGGATAGGAAAAAAGAGATAGATGAAAATGTTTCACGTGAAACATTAATTAATATTAATGAAATTGAGCCAAATAGAGGGCAGCCCAGAAAAAGTTTTGAAGAGGATACCTTACAGGAGTTGGCAGATTCTATTAAACAATATGGTATTATTCAACCTTTAATTTTACAGAAGAAAGGTAAATATTATTCCATCATAGCAGGTGAAAGAAGATGGAGAGCCGCAAGAATTGCCGGATTAAAGAAAGTACCGGCAATCATAAAAGAATATACACCTCAAGAAAGTATGGAAATAGCTTTAATTGAGAATATACAAAGACAGGATTTAAATCCCATAGAAGAAGCTATGGCCTATCAAAATTTAATTAAGGAATTTAATTTAAAACAAGATGAAGTTGCTGAACGAGTGTCAAAAAGCAGAGTAGCTATAACCAATTCAATGAGATTGCTGAAATTGGATGAAAGAGTGCAGCAAATGATTACAGATGGTATGATATCTACTGGTCATGGTCGGGCACTTCTTTCTATTGAAGATAAAGATATACAGTATCAGATTGCAATGAAAGTATTTGATGAGAAGTTAAGTGTTAGAGAAATCGAAAAGTTAGTTAAAAAAATATTAGAGGACAAGCCAGTAAAAGAAGAAATTGCAGTTACTAAAGAAGATAGTTTTATTTATCACAATATAGAGGAAAAAATGAAAAAAATTATCGGAACTAAAGTAAGTATAAAAAGGAAAGCAAAGGATAAAGGAAGAATTGAAATAGAATACTATTCTACGGATGAGTTAGAACGAATTATTGAAATGTTTGAAGCATTGCATGAATAAAAGTACAGTAAACGAGGAGATAAAAAATGAGTGTTTTTGAAGAATTGGGTATTGATATTGGATATGTCTTATTAGGGGTAGTGGGTTTTTCAGTTATTCTATTTTTACTAGTCATCATTTTATTTGTAAAAAATAAAAACTTAAAAAAGAATTATAAAAGCTTTATGTCTGGTTCCAATGGTAAAGATCTTGAAGAAATCATTCTTTCAAGATTTTCGGAAATAGATTTCCTGAAATTAGAAAACAAGAAGATTAAAACAAAGCTAGAAGGTATCAGCGAAACCTTACTTTCTACTTATCAAAAAATTGGGATAGTAAAATACGATGCTTTTAAAGAGATGGGGGGAAAATTAAGTTTTTCTCTTGCTTTGCTGAATGATAATAATGATGGATTTATTATAAACTCTATGCATTCCAGTAGGGAAGGATGCTATACATACATAAAAGAAATATTAAAGGGAGAATCTTATGTGGTACTAGCAGAAGAAGAAAAACTTGCCTTGGAACAGGCAATTAATTCAAATAATTATATGGAGTAAGAGTAAGAAGTAAAACAAAGAGTTAATAAAATTCCTCTTTTTACTTTATCAAAGTAAGATGAGGATAATTTTATGTGTTATTCTTCCAAATTCAGTGGTGCTACAATAATTATATAACATAAGATTTCTAAAATGTAAGAAAATATTGAAATAATTAGGTCAGTTGGATTATTGTATTTTTGCGGTATTTAATAGATAATAGATAGGAAAGAAAGATGAGATATGGGCTAATATTACTTTAGTAAGGAGATGCCAATGAGAAGAATTTTAGTTGATTCTATTAAAGGTTCTGAAAAACTGGCAAGAGATATAGTAAACGATAATGGAACTATAATTATTGCAAATGGAAATGTATTAAAAAAACAATACATAGACAGATTAAAAGAATTAGGTATAAATTATATATACGTGGAGGACGAGTTATCAGAAGGAGTAGACGATGAACAAATTCAAGAATTACTCATTCAAGATCAATGCCTTACCAATGTAAAAGAAATAATTGATAAATATTCATATCAAGCAGTCGATGAGTTAATAGAAATTAAAAAAATAGCAGAAGAAATTATACGGGATATATTAAAAGAGCCCGAGGTTATGTTCAGTATATACGGTATCAGGAAGAAAAGTGAAAGTATTTATTCTCATTGTATCAATGTGTGTTCCCTTTCTGTTTTAATAGCTATTAAAATGAAACTCCCCAGAACAAAAATACGAGATATAGCCGTTGGTAGTTTACTACATGATATTGGTTATAATTTAGTTAGTTTTGATTACATGGATAGTATTTTTAATAATTGTACGAAAGAACAGCAGAAAGAGCTTATGAGCCATGTAATTGACGGTTATTCTCTACTAATAAGAGAGAGTTGGATATCCGTATCCTCTAAAGACATTATATTATGTCATCATGAAAGATTAGATGGTTCCGGCTATCCTTTTCATAAAAAAGCAGATAAAATTAAGATAGGAAGTAAAATTGTAGGAGTATGTGATGAATTTGATTCCAAGGTATATGGTCATCTGGAGCCTAAAATGAAAGTTCATGACACAATTCGTTATATCATAAATCAGAGTGGAATAAAATTCGATCCTGATGTGGTAAATGCGTTTAAAGATTCCATAGCTTATTACCCAAATGGCATAGGGATTGTAACAAATGAAGGTGAAACCGGTATTGTTTTAAGACAAAATCCTAGAAATCCAGCTCGACCTGTAATTCGTATGATTACGGACATACAGGGTAATAAGTATAATTATTGGTTGGAAAAAGATTTGACAAAGTACACTAAAATAGCCATATGGGATACAATTGAGTTATAAACCAAATTTATACAATTTCTATTAAAATATTCAGCTAGATTTCTATTTAATTAAACTCTTATATTTGTTAATGTTTTAGTTCATTATATATTAAGTTAAATACTAATAAGAAAATAGCAAAAATAAATGGTAATAATAAGTGTTATAAATAGAATGGTATAAATAGTGATCCAAGTATAAAAAATTCAATTTTTTATATATTGCTAATGATAGTAAAATGTGTTATAAGTATTAGGTATATTATAAAGTGACAGGGAAATATTAATTAAATAATTTAAATAGAAATAATACTTTGTATTTTTTAAATGATACAATTAAGTTAGGTGGTGAATGATTATGCATAGTTATTTAAGAGCAGTAGGATTTAGTGAATATACAGATAGAAGTGAGTTGGAACGATTATTTAGCATGATCATAGATCAGCCGACGGAAAAAAAATCTTTTCATCTACAAAATGGCAAGTATTTTACTGAAATATCGAAAGACTTTTCTAAAGATATAGGTATTACTTTAAGAGGAGAGGTTGACCTGGATGGTAAGTTTTATATGGAACATTACTATCCATACTCAAAAAGTCATTATATAAGTACCAAAGAAGAAACATCCATTATTAAAAGAGTCGATACAGAAGCATATACGGGTATGTGTGATGATGTTAGGTTAGGGGTTTCTTTAATCTTTTATCTTCAGAATGTGGTGGATTATTTAAATGAAGGCAAAGGTAAAGAAAAGAAAGGTATGACATGGCCTATTAATTTATCTGCATTATCAATATCCGGAAAGATACTGCTTCCTTTAGAGCATAATGAAAAGCTTACAAAAAGTAATACAGCAGATATTCAATATAGAAGACAACTGATAGCTGAAGCAAAAAAAGGCAATCAAGAGGCTATTGATAGTCTGACAATTGATGACATTGATATGTATGCCATGATTTCTAGAAGGGCAAAGTATGAAGATATTTATTCTATAGTGGAAACCTCTTTTACTCCATTTGGCTCAGAATCTGATAATTATACTGTAATAGGTACTATAATGGATATGGATAAAAGTATAAATGAAATAACAGGTGAAGAAATCGTAGGTTTAGTTGTTAATTGTAATGATGCGATTTTACAGGTTATAATTAATCAAAAGGATTTATATGGGGAACCTGCAATTGGAAGGCGATTTAAAGGAAATATATGGCTTCAGGGAAATATAGATTTTTCAACAAGCAACCTGTAATAATATCCGAATAAGATATAGAATCTATACACATATAAAAAATAGTTTAAAATAAAGTATAAAATAGATAAAACATAGTATATGTCAGCCTTGACTTTAAAAAGGTTTCAACATATAATAAAAAAGGTGCCATTATTGACATCTTGCATCTATAGCTCAGTAGGATAGAGCGACCGCCTCCTAAGCGGTAGGCCGCTGGTTCGAATCCAGTTAGGTGCATCAAGATTATCAGGCTGAAACAGATGCAAAATTGCATCTGTTTCAGCCTGATTGTTTATGTTATACTTAAAATATCCGATGGCGGGATATGTTTATGTTTCGAATCAGATTATTTATCGTACAAGGAGAATCACCCATGCATCAAAATGAAATCATTGATAATAATAAAAATTATTGGAACGAAAATGCAGACTCATGGTTTGGCACAACCGCACTTCCTACATATGGTGTTAAATTTGTTTCTGAGGATGATTTGCATTTGTTTAAAGATGTTTCCGGCAAAAAAGTATTGGAAATCTGTTGCGGCAGTGGTCATTCACTCAAATATCTCGCTGATAGAAATGCTGCTGAATTATGGGGAGTTGATCTATCCCACAAGCAATTAGAAAACGCAGAAAATTACTTGCGAGAAAATGGATATACCGCAAAGCTTATCTGTTCACCTATGGAAGCGGAGCTTAATATTCCGAAAGACTATTTTGATTATGTCTATTCCATATATGGCATAGGTTGGACAACTGATTTACAAGGTACATTCAATAAGATAGCTTCCTTCTTAAAGAAAGACGGTATATTTATATTTAGTTGGCATCATACGCTAAATTACTGTGTAGCTTGGTCTTGTAGCCAGCGGCAAGATGTGATAGAAAATGACCAATTGGTTTTCAGCAAAAGCTATTTTGATGAGTCTTATTTTACTATGCCCGTTCACGGTAGGGAGATAGTTTTATGTAATAGAAAAATTTCAACATATATAAATGCATTGGCAAAAGCCGGATTTGCTGTAGAGCAAATGATTGAACTGAATGACAAGCAAACCATGGAATCCGTTGACGATAACAGTGACAAAACCAAAAAAGCAAAAATGATACCAATTTCAGTATGCTTTAAGGCAAGGAAACTCTGATGTAGCAGCATAATTAGGAATATAGTCTACATTGTTACGAATGGTACATAAGATTAGGTTAAATAGAAGCACCCTGTTTTTTCATGAGATAGCAGGGTGCTTCTCGTGTACAGAATCAGACTATATAAATCAGTATAATGCTATAAATCAATATAAGATGTATCAGAGGAATGCTTTCTTCGGTTCCTCTTCTGATGATATGCCTGTCTGCGTTTTCGGAAAGGAATCTCAACGAATATAACATATAATCCGGCACCCAGAACAACTACGCCTACTATTACCCCTATAACGATGGATTTCATACTTATATTGGATTTTCCTATTATAGGCTTACCATCTTCCCCTTTCTCGGATTCTACAGTCTGCAAAGGCAAAATTGAAGACTTTAATAAGGTATCCGAAGCAACATTATTAAATATAATATCCGAGGAACCAGCAAACATTCCATTGTAGGAGTATGAAATAGTACCAATAATATGTTCACCCTCTACCAATTTAGTTATAGGCTTGAATTCTATTTCTTTCTTTACATCTTCTAAAGAAGCGCCATTTGGTAAGATAATATTACTTTCAGGGTTTAATTTTAATGCAGTTCTGGTTGTACTAAATACCGCATTATTATTGCTAAACAAGGAAATAGACTCAGTATCCATTGGATTTTCCATCTCTGCAATATTATATACGGAAAAATTATTAAAACCATAGTTTAATATATTTGAAGTATCAGAATATTCATCTTTAATACTATCGCAGCTCATAACCACGCTGATTAAGGTCATTCCGTTACGTTCTGCAAAGGTTACCAATGTGTATTTTGCTTTAGTAGTATATCCTGTCTTACCTCCAATAGCGCCTTCAAATGGCATTGCCCCATTAATAAATTTATGATGGTTTGCCAATGGTCTTGCTTTCTCCTGAATATTGGTGGGAGGTATTGTAAAGGTCCTTGTGCTTGTTATCTTGCGAAAAGTAGGATTATTAATCGCAGCCCTTGATATTACTGCCATATCATATGCAGAAGTATAGTGATCCGGATCCGGAAGGCCATGAGGATTTATAAAATGGGAATCTGTAGCACCCAATTCTTTTGCTCTTTTATTCATAAGAGCGGAAAAAGAATCCACATCTCCGGATATATGTTCTGCCACAGCGTAGGATACTTCATTTGCAGATTCTAACATAATACCATATAAACTTTCTTCCATAGTAAGCCGCTCTCCAACATCTATGCCGATACGGCTGCTGTCTAAATCCACATCAAAGACAGCTTTTTTTGAGAAAGTCACCGTTTCCCCTAAAGATGAATTCTCTAATGCCAGTAAGGCAGTTAAAATCTTAGTAATACTGGCAGGATAGTAAGAATCATGTACATTTTTTGAATATAGAATAGCTCCGGTAGAAGCCTCCATAACGATTGCAGCGCTGGCATTTACCTTTGGTTGTTCTGCGTTTACTATTGTTTTTTCATCTATAGACTTACTGTAATTTATAGCAGAAGGATTTATTACTTCCGCTTTTGCAGTTATAACATTGCTAAATGTGATACAAATTAAACTCATTAAAATTAAACACTTTTTCATGAAAACTCCTATCTGCGTGTGTTAGCACGTATTAAATCAAGATGTTGAAAAAATTATTTTTCAACTTACTCATTTATTCCATATCTTTTTATATTAACCTAATTTATAGATAGTATGTGAAAATAATAATTATATTATAGATTATTTTAGAGGTTGTATCAAGAAGAATAAGAAAACATTTACTAAAATAATATGAAAGATTATGACAATATACTGCACATTATGGCATGAAGGCAAAAAAAATGCTCTAACGTATATAAAGAAAGTATTTAAACTCGTTATATACACTAGAGCAATCCATATATTTTAATTTGCAAGTCAAAATAGCCTCAGAAATCTATCCATGTCTTCGCTTTATTACCTTTAATCTTGTAAATTCTTCACGTTCTTTTTCTTCTAAAGCATTTTGTATATTAACCGTAAGAGTACTATAATAAGGAATCGTAATATTTTTTAAAGCATTGGCACGTTTTTGGGTCTTTTTAATATTGGCAGCCAATCGGTAAGCTGAATTTTCAATCATGGAAAGGCGGAGGGTCAGTTCTTTTACCTTTTTAAATTGATTGGTTGCTTCATCAAGAGAAACTCTGGTATTAAAGAAAGAATAAGTTGGTTTACTGCCGGAACGGTCGAATTCCACCAGAGGAATTTCCGTACCCATAATACTTCTTTGTTTAATTTGTATAGAGTTTTCTTCCGGTATCGTACTGCTTAAATCTTCTACGTTACGAATTCCCATTTCGATATTAGCTGTCTGCAAAGCTCTATAGGCAGCAGTAAAGGTAGTATCAATTTCAGATTGAATATCTTTTGCCTGCTCAATTAAATCCATAAGTTCCCGGATTAATATATTACGCTTTTTATCCATCAAATCATAGCCTTGTTTTGCCAATGCCAATGAATTTTTTGCTAAAATTAAGTTACCTTTGGTTGGAAACGTATTGGGATTCATAAATACCTCTTTTCTATAAGCTTCAAAGAATATGGAATTCTTATTTTGTCAAAACATTTGCTATTCGTTACTAACAGATGCTTTATAATATTGATTCAATATCTTTGTATCTACACGATCCAGTTCTTCTCTTGGAAGAATGCCTAACAGCTCCCATCCTTTATTCAATGTTTCTATAATAGAGCGGTCTTCAGCCTGGCCTTGAGAAATGAATTCTTTTTCCATAGCAATACCAAAAGCTAAATATTTCTTATCAATGTCGGATAATTCATCTTCCCCGATAACACTTGCTAATGCTCTGGCTTCACCTACTCTTGCGTAAGAGGAAAATAGCTGATTGGCAAGGTCTTGATGGTCTTCACGGGTATATCCTTTACCAATACCGTCCTTCATTAAACGGGAAAGAGAAGGAAGGATGTTAATAGGGGGATATACTCCCTTTTGATATAAAGAACGCTCTAATACAATCTGTCCTTCTGTAATATATCCGGTTAAGTCAGGAATAGGATGGGTAATATCATCATTTGGCATTGTAAGAATAGGAATTTGAGTTACGGAGCCATTTACATCTTTTACAATACCGGCTCTTTCATACAAAGAAGCCAATTCACTATAAAGGTAACCGGGATAACCTTTTCTGCTTGGGATTTCTCCTTTGGAGGAGGAAACTTCACGCATGGCTTCAGCATAAGAAGTCATATCGGTTAATATTACAAGGATATGCATGTTCTTTTCAAATGCCAGGTATTCTGCGGCAGTTAATGCAACCTTTGGTGTTATCAGTCTTTCAACTACAGGATCGTTGGCTAAGTTTAAATACATAACAACATGGGAGCTTACACCGCTTTCTTCAAATGTACGACGGAAAAAATCAGCTACGTCATGCTTAATACCCATTGCTGCAAATACAATAGCAAATTCTTCTTTGCTGTCTTCTCCAAGGGAAGCCTGTTTTACAATCTGTGCAGCAAGTTGATCATGTGGAAGACCGTTTCCGGAAAAGATAGGCAGCTTCTGTCCACGAATTAAAGTAGTCAGGCAATCTATGGATGAAATACCTGTTTTAATGTAATTACGTGGATATTCTCTGGAACAAGGGTTTAAAGGCTGGCCGTTTACATCCCTTTTTTCTTCTCCTATAATATTCCCAAGTCCGTCAATCGGCTGACCGATTCCGTTAAATACTCTGCCTAAAATTTCTTCGGAAAGAGCTACTTCCATAGGGTGTCCCATTAACTTAGTATGGGTATTTAATAAAGACATATCGTCCGTTCCCTGGAATACCTGAATAACTGCTTTATCTTCATATATTTCAATGATTCTTCCGATTTTTTTCTTATTACCTTCAACGGTTATTTCTACAATTTCATCGAAGGAGGCATCTCTAACACCCTCTAAAACGATTAGAGGGCCATTTATTTCACTAAGTCCTAAATATTCTATTGACATTGGTATGGTCCCTCCTTATCCATTCTTTTCCATTACATTATGATAGAATGTATCAATCATTTTTTTATACTCTTCAAATTTATAAAGTTCATCATTTGCCACATCGTATTTAATGGAGATAACTTTTTCATATATATCTTCCGCTCTTAATACAGACATTGGCATATTCATATTAATTAATTGTTTTGATTTATCGTATAGATAAAGTATAGTTTCCATCATCTTTAATTGCTTTTCTAGGGGTACATAAGTATCTGATGGATGGTAAGCATTCTGTTGAACAAAACCAAGCCGGATGACCCTGGCAATTTCTAATACAAGTTTTTGATCATCAGGTAATACGTCACTGCCTATTAATTTAACTATTTCATTTAACTGGCTTTCCTGTGTTAATATATTCAGAATCTTACCGCGGCACTCTACAAAATTATCTCCTACATTAGTAAGGTACCAGGGAGCCAAGTCATTTAAATAATCACTGTAACTGGTAAGCCATTGAATGGCTGGAAAATGTCTTGCATAGGCTAAGGATTTATCCAATGCCCAAAAACATCTTACAAATCGCTTTGTATTCTGTGTTACCGGTTCAGAAAAATCACCGCCCTGTGGTGATACAGCTCCAATGATGGATACACTGCCATCTGTGCCATTAAGGTTTTCCATAAAACCAGCACGTTCATAAAAGGCAGATAATCTGGAGGCTAAGTAAGCAGGGAAACCTTCCTCCGCCGGCATTTCTTCCAGACGTCCGGATAATTCACGAAGAGCCTCAGCCCACCGGGAGGTAGAATCAGCCATAATAGCCACGTGATATCCCATATCACGATAATATTCAGCCAAAGTAATGCCGGTATATATACTTGCTTCACGGGCAGCAACGGGCATGTTTGAAGTATTGGCAATTAAAGTGGTTCGGTCAAGAAGAGGATTTCCGGACTTAGGATCCACTAATTTAGAGAAATCTTCAAGAACCTCAGTCATTTCATTTCCACGTTCGCCGCAGCCTATATATACAATAATGTCTGCATCAGACCATTTTGCCAATTGGTGCTGTGTCATGGTTTTACCTGTACCAAAACCTCCGGGAATGGCAGCAGTACCTCCCTTGGCAATTGGGAAAAGTGTATCAAGAATACGTTGTCCGGTAATTAAAGGCCTGTCTGCGGAAAATCTTTTATTTACCGGTCTTGGTATACGGATAGGCCATTTTTGAGTTAAAGATAATTCTTTTTCCACACCGTTGTTATCCTTTATGGTAACAATAGTATCTGTAATGGTATATTTGCCGTCAGGGGCAACTTTTGTAACAACACCGGAAATGTCCGGAGAAACCATGGATTTGTGAAGAATTGCAGTAGTTTCCTGCACCTCTGCAATTATGGAACCTCCATAAATCTTATCCCCTTCTTTGACAGTAATGTGAACATCCCACATCTTGGCGGTATCCAGTGATTCAACACTAACACCTCTGGATATAAAAGCTCCTGATTGTTTGGAGATTTCTTTTAATGGTCTTTCAATACCATCAAATATATTACCAATAATACCGGGTGCCAAAGTAACGGATATGGCAGCTCCCGTTGATATTACTTCCTGTCCCGGCTTTAGACCGGTAGTTTCTTCGTAAACCTGGATGGTTGTTTTGGATTTGGTTAAAGCAATTACTTCACCAACTAAACGGTCTTTACCTACCAAAACCATTTCACCCATCTTAAATCCAAGATTACCGGATAGGTAAATAACTGGTCCATTTATGCCGGATATTTTTCCTGTTATATTCATAATGGAGAAAACTCCCCTTTCTTAGCTTTATTCTAGCTATATTAACCTCATCAGGGAAGCGTACTTGCCTGTTTCAGCAGGAACTTAATCTGCTGAAATGCCACGTAGTGGCAATGAGGTTTACTTAGCAAGTAGCGTAAGCGGATAAACTTGTCTAAAGGCATACGGGAATATCCGCTTTGATTGATTCTTAGAAGGAAAAAGAATTTTTCGCTTCTGAAAGTTTTGTTGAGAAGGAATTATCAATCAATATGTTTTTAGAATGAATAACCGCTCTGGTTCCACCTATAAAGTCTCTGGTACTTACGGTAAGGTTTACCCCTGTATTGGTTTCTAGAAGCTTTTTCATTCCTGCATCGGAAGAATTTATATAGATTATAATTTCATCCTCTCTGGCAAATTCTTTTGCTCTGGAAATCTGAGTAATTAATAAATCAAAATACTCAGGTGTTTTCATATATTCTTCTAATTTTAAAGCTACATCCTGAAAAAGTTTATCAGCTAATTCAGAAGATTTTTCATTTATTTTTCTTTTAATATTTATAGCTTCACTTGATAGTGTACGGTTTTTCTCACGCATTAAATTTTCAGATTCTGCAAGATAAGCAGCTTCTGTTTTTTTTAAGGCATTTTGTTTATGTTCGTCATATAATTGCTGAAGAGATTCTTGGTACTGGTGAACGATTTCAATGTTTTGGCTTGTTGCACTATCAATAACTGCTTTGGAGAATAATTCTAATTTCTCATCTAAAGTCACGTTTTAAATCTCCTCTCTTTATAGTTTAACTCCAATGGCTTCATTCACATAAGAGGTAATGAAGTCCGGTTTACGGCCTGTTCCATGTCTGTCCGGTATTTCAACGATCAAAGGAAGTTTTCGATTTAATTTTACATCATTGATAATCTGGGGAAACTCAAGACTTAATTTTTCTGTAATGAGCAGTACACCGATGGTTTTATCACTGATTGCTTTATCCAATTGTTCTTTTAAATGTTTCTTTGAATGTATAATAACACCGTCTACACCTGCCAGGCGCATACCGGTGTAGGTATCAACGTTATCGCTGATTAAATACATGCGCATAATAACCTCGATTCTGGCGCCTTGGCGCCTTGGATAACGAAAATAATTTGTTTGCCAGCTCAAACTTTCCGGTTGAAAAAACATTGTTTTTCAACCTACCCTTTATCCTAAGATAGTAAAGGAAACGATTAGTCCGTAAAGTGCAATACCTTCTGCTAGAGCTACAAAGATAAGTGCTTTACCCATGATGCTGGAATCTTCGCTGATTGCACCTAAAGCAGCAGAAGCAGCAGAAGCAACGGCAATACCACCACCGATACAGGATAAGCCTGTAGATAAAGCAGCAGCAATGTATTTCCATCCGGAAGTAGCTGCTTCAGCAGTAGCTGTAACTTCAGCAGCGGAAATTTTACCGCTGAATAATAATATATCAGCTAAAATTAACGTTCCAAAGAAGAAAAATGAGTTGCATGCCAAAGAAGCTTTAAAGCCGCCTTTTCTTTTTTTACTTAAAAGAAATGCTCCAAAAGGTATTATAATACTTAATATTAAAGTGATAACTAAAATAATTCTTGCTGTCATAATATGAATCCTCCTAAAATGAATAATTATTTATTTTTAAATGGTTTAAACTCTTTACCGGTTCCTTTATAAAAACGGCTGAACATTTCGTAATATTCCAATCTCAGAACCTGAATTCCAACAATTAACCCTTCCATACCGGCTACGAATATGTTACCGAGGATAATGATAAAGATATTAGGATGAGCAGATTCTGCCTGTCCCAGAAGCATTACAACTCCCATCATAGCCACATGGCTCATGGCAAATGCGCCAACACGAAGGAAGGAAATGGTGTTGGTTACATAGCTTAGTAAAATTTCTACCAGCTCAAATAATGATTCTACAAAGAACATGATTTTACTATCCGGTAAAATTTCGGATTTCTTTTGAATCAAGTGAGTTAACGGCTCTTTGAAGAATATAAGTAATAAAGGTATTACAAAGAAAATGACCAGTATGATAGTTGCAGGTAACGATTTTCCGGTTGCAGTTAAAGCAATGCAAGTAATAGCAGCACCATAGAAAACAAGTCCGGCAACACCATTGGTGTCAAATAAAACTCTTTCTGTATCTTTTGCTTTCAGACCATTTATGATATTTAAAATCATTGCAATTAAAATCAAGGCAACTCCAAAACCTACTGCTGTCAGTAATACGGTCATAACATTTTCCATTGGATTTAACCACAGATGGGGTATGACATCTTCAAATCCAAAGATACTTCCGTATAAAAATCCAAATATGGTGGAAAAAATACCAGCAGAAGCAATAATAGCAGCCAAATTGGATTTTTTAAGTTTATAAATCAATGCACCCCCAAGGATTAAACAGATACCTTGCCCTACATCACCAAACATCATACCAAACAGCAGGGAATAGGTGATAGCTACAAAGAAGGTTGGGTCAATTTCGTTATATGCAGGGGTTCCATACATTTTTATAAACATTTCAAAGGGTTTGAATATCCTCAGGTTTTTAAGTTTTGTAGGAGGTTTTGTAGTTAAACTGGCGTGATCGTCTTCTACAATACAATAGATATCATTTTCTTTTTCCATATCGGATAACAACCTATTGGAATTTGCTTCCGTTACCCAGCCGCATAAGATAAAATACAGGTTGCTCTCTTCTTTTTTCTTAGTACAGGCTGCCATTTTTCTAACATCAAAGTTATTGGAAAAAGTTATTAAGGTATTATAAGCGGATAAAACATCATCTTTAACCGTTTGTAATTGTTCTTTAATTTGTACACGCAGAGTATCTATTTGATCCGATATCTGCTTTTGTTTCTCTATAATAGTGTTATAAGCTTCTTCCGGTGTTCCCTCATATTCATTTGGCAAAAACATTTTTTCAAAATGCAGGGAAGAATAAATAGCATCTACCTTTGCAGAATCTCTTTCCGGAACAAAATATACACCCCAGACATATTCAGCATCTCTGTCACATTCAATAAATAGCGTAGTTAAATTATCATAAACGTGTTTGGAGAATTTCGTGTAATATTCATAAGATATTCTTCCAAATCGAAATTTAATAAATTTAAATTGCAAAATTTTATTGATATCATAGTTTAAGTGACGAAAAGGCTCAATTTGCTTGATTAATTCATATAGATGACTTCTTTGTGCCTTTAATTCCTTCTTTTTGGCATTCAACTCTTCCAATTGAGAAAGAACGGAATTTAAATAATTAGAAGCCTCTTCTACAGACATGTCCTTTTTCTTATAAGGCCCGGTGTTATCTAATTTTTTTATTATTTCTTCAGACCTACTTAATACTTCTTTATAGGGATTGATTTCTACAAATGGTTTTAAGTTTTTTACAGAACTTAATTCTGTTAAAGCATTTTCAAGATGTATTTCATATTTATTCAGATATACATTTACAACACGATCAAATTCATTTTTGGGACCGGTAATGCTTATAAACTTCATTTTTTCAATCATTGTTTACACCTCCAATTCATTTATTGTAATACATATCTAAGGGTATCTTCCGGTTCCAGCTTGTATCTTATACATTCAAGGGCAGTGGTGAGCCGTTTGATTTCTATTTGTTTCTTTAACAGATAGGCATAAACAGGAGCCATGGATGAAGAGTAACGGGCAGCATTATTCTCAGCTATACTTAACATTATTTTTTGATAGTAAATCTCCATAGTACCATCCAGTAAGGTGGAACTAATTTTTTTATAATAAGTAGTATTCAGCCGGGCGATAAATTCGTCAATGGAGGAAGCCTCTATTAACTTCATCAACTGTTCATTTTTTAACTTATAGTGAATCGGTATCACATAAGAATAAGAATCCGTTGTATGAATATTAAAAAACCTTTTAGAGCGGTACAGCCACATAATATTAAGAATATCTATTTCTGAACCAAGTCTATGGGTGAAAACTTTTAAATTATCTCCCTTTAATTTCTTATCCTTTAGCTTCCACATTTTTTTAAAATAATAAATGTCAAGCTGCATTTCATAATCAAAGGAGGTGATATTATCTCGATTTTGTAAATGATTAAACAAAGAATAATATTCGGTTCCTTTTAGATTGTCCACAAATTCCTCCATACTTTGGGAAGCGGCAAGGGCACTTATATTGAGTTTTGAATGATGTTCAAAAAAAGTATAAAAAGTAGACAAGTCGTAGGTGTCACTATCTTTGTTGTAAACAAGCTGTATACATGTCTTTAATACATTTATTTCATAACGAAAGAATGTTAAATCCAAAGCATTTCTCTGTTCCATATTGGCAAAATTATAAACACTGGAAAAGTCCCGGTATAAAGCGTTTATAAAAACCCCTTCTACCTGGCCCCGGTGCAATAGATGTTCATCCATATTATAAAAGATGCTATGATATCCTTTATGATTTTTTAAGTAGGTAATGAAATCAGAAATGGATTCCAGATTCGCTATTCTTTCGAAATCGGTTTTAGTTATTAAATTAGATTGCATAGCTTTAACTTTTGTAATTATTCCGCTATAGTTTAATAAACGATTCATAAGAACTCCCATCTGCGTGCTTTGGCACGCTTACAAAACAAGTAGCCTCAATTTAGGCGCTTTAGGGCTTTATATGGCAGCAACTTTGTGCCGGAGCACAACCAGTTGAAAAACATATTTTTTCAACTTAACTCCTTTATGACTGTATTAAACTTAAGAATATTTTATTAACAAGAGCATCATGATTGTGCTGATATTGGGATTCCATATGTTCCAGCTGTTTATTACAATCATTGATTAAAGCTTGTCGTTCCTCAGCCAATTCTTTGTTGATTTGCGCTTGTAGAGCATGTATTCTGTCTGCTTTGTCTGCAGCTATAGAATTATCTAACTGCTTTATGTCTTCTTCTAATTTCTTATGAAGTTCCATTTTCTCTTCGTTAGCGCGCTTCATGATTTCATCGGCTTTTTCTTCTATTTCGGAAAGAAGATTAATCACTTTTTCCATTCCTTAACCTCCTATATTTTTTACTTAAATTTCATAAATAAATAATACTCTCATTTTTCATTTTTGCTACTGTCAATATGGACAAAATTACTGGTTTATTTTATGAAAATTGTGCAATATCAACATGTTTATGAAAAAGGAGAACAAAAATAGCTAAAAAAAGTATCTGCATTATTGTAACGAATTATTAATATTTTAAGATTGAAATAGAAATGGATGCCATTATTTCATATGAATGGAATTTCATATTGATACAAAAACAACTTGTCAATAAACCGGTCTGTGTTATAATAAAAAAGAGTATACAATTTTTTCTTAACAGGAAGAGTATAGGAGAAAAGTTTTATGAGACTGCGTAATATAAAAGGCTCCAGAGAAACCATTTCTTCCAATGAATATGTAATCCATGAACCGGAAAAGTTAAAAGGTGTATGGAAGGAATTCTTTGGAAATGATAATCCCATCCATATAGAAATAGGAATGGGAAAAGGTAAATTTTTAACCCAGCTGGCAATTGAGAATCCGAATATAAATTATATTGGTATTGAAAAATACTCCAGCGTATTAATTCGTGCCATTGAAAAAAGAAATGAATTAGATATTGATAATTTATTTTTTATTCGATTTGAAGCGGAATATATTAATGATATATTTGACGAAGATGAAATCGACAGAGTGTATTTGAATTTTTCAGATCCCTGGCCAAAAGACAGGCATGCTAAGAGAAGGCTCACTTCAAAAGAATTTTTAGCCAGATATGATAAATTATTAGTGCCAAAAGGATATGTTATATTTAAAACAGATAACCGGGATTTATTTGATTTTTCCCTGGAACAGGTAGAACTTGCAGATTGGAAGCTTCTAAATAAAACTTATGATTTACATCATAGCGAATATGCCGGGGGAAATGTCATGACGGAATATGAAGAGAAATTTTCTTCAATGGGTAATCCAATATGCAGATTGGTAACTTACCGGGAAAAATAAAAGCAGATGACTTAAAGTAATGGTACTATTCATATATTTAACTTAATATGTTATGATAAGAAATAGTATGAAATCAGGTGAATATCCCGCTATATCTGATAAGGTATCAAATGGGAGCCTCATATGAAAAAATCAATAAAATTAAAGATATCCAAAATTTTTTGCTGTAATGTTTGTTTAAACAAGCATGCAATACTAATTAAGCGCTCATGGGATGAAGTAGAAGCAATTCTTTGCAGAAAAAGAAAATGCCCCAAAAAGTGTGATTCTCATAAACACAAATGTTAAAAAGTTAAAATGCATAATCTAGAACAGATGTGGCAATATAAGCATAGACATCTGTATTGTACAGAAGGAGGAATATTATGGAATTTAAATTTACAGACGAAAATTTTGAAGCAGAAGTGCTGAAATCAAACCAACTGGTGTTGGTAGACTTTTATGCTGATTGGTGCGGACCATGTAAAATGCTTGCACCCACTATTGAAGAAGTAGCCAAAGAGTATAAAGATTCAGTTAAAGTTGGTAAACTAAATGTTGATGAATCACCAAAGACTGCTGAGAAATATAGAGTTATGACTATACCAACCTTGTTATTTATTAAGAATGGCCAGGTACTTGATACTGTAGTTGGTGTTATACCTAAGGCTCAAATTACAGAAAGACTAGAGAAATTAAAGTAAATATAATATAAGTACTCTTAGTAACGTAGGGTTTAAAAGGTGAAGGATCTCAGAAAGCACTTAAATACTGGATTCTTCGCCTTTTGGTTTTGAATGATAAAAAAATTGGTAAGTTGTAAGATTAAGTGACGGATAATTAAATATAAAAAGAAACATGGTAGTTCTTTATTGTATAATGTAATCACCACAAAAACATTTACAAAGGAAAAAGTAACTACCATGAGTCTAATTCATATTACCACAAACAGCACAAAAAATAAACATTTAACAGAAATCGAAAGATATAAAATTGAAGCTTACCTCAAGGATAATAAGAAAGCCTGGCAAATAGCCCAGCTGCTTGGAAAGAGTGAACGCACCATCCAGCGTGAGATTAAAAGAGGTACTGTAATACTACTTGATACGGAGTTAAGGGAGTACAAGACCTACTGCGCAGATACTGCACAGCGTAAATACGACGAGAACGCAGCAAATAAGGGAAGGAATTATAAGATTGGAAATGATCATGAGCTGGCAGGATATATTGAGCGAATGATCGTGGAGGAGAAATATTCACCTGATGCAGTCATAGGCAGAATAAGACTGGAAGGAAAGTTTCAGACATCTATCTGCACAAAAACACTATATAACTACATTGACTCTGGATTATTTCTTCATTTGACTAATAAAGATCTTCCGTTAAAGAAAGAAGGAAAGAGGCGAATCTACCGGAAGGCGAAAGTGGCATTAAAGAATCTGAAAGGCACCAGCATAGAAGAGCGCCCTGATGAGATCGAGAATAGGGATGAATACGGGCACTGGGAAATGGATTGTGTAATTGGGGGACAGAACAAAGGTAAGGCTGTATTGCTTGTATTGAGCGAGAGAAAGAGCCGTGAGGAAATCATTTTCAAGATGACAGGGAAAACCCAGGAATGTGTTAAAAAGGCTCTGGACAGCCTGGAGAAGAAACATGGGTATGAGCGATTTGTGGAAATGTTTAAAACAATAACAGTGGATAATGGAAGCGAGTTCCTTGATTTTGGAGGCATAGAAAAATCAGTTAAAAGGAAGAAAAAGACCCGGACCAAGGTATATTATGCCCACCCATTCAGTTCATGGGAACGGGGTACAAATGAGAATACAAACAAACTGATCAGACGGTTTATACCGAAGGGGGGCAGCATAGATGATGTGACTCCATCTATGATAAAATATATAGAGAATTGGCTTAATAATTATCCGAGACGGATACTGGGATATAGAACTCCAAATGAAGTAAAGATAGCATAACATTGTGTATGATAACAATAATGAATACCAAATATTTACACGACATTTAAACTTGCAATTTTCA
>NZ_FOWD01000035.1 GCF_900115365.1 Anaerocolumna aminovalerica | reverse complement strand
AAACAGGAATTATAGACACAAACATAAAAATGGTTCTAAATACAGTAATGGAGCAGGATTCAGAGAATCCCACCCCAAAACTTGACAAAGAGCCCTTTTATATTAAGGTATAACAAGAAGGTAAGGTGATTCTTATGGAATAGGAATCACCTTACCTTCTTGTTATACCTGTAATCTATTTCATAGGAAGGTGCCTTTTGTAAAATCCATCTTTCCTATCTTATTTTATTGTACATGCAGCATAAGACAATTTTAATGATTCATCATAAAGTAATATTTAACCGGACCAGTTAACGCTTCTTTCTTTGGAAAGATGGTAATGTAATAAGTACCAGCGGTAAGCACACTTTCAATAACAGACATTTGGGTGTCATTTACCTGTTTGCCAGATGCAACCTCCACCACTTTTCCATTCTCATCCATAATTGTAAAGTATACATCTTCCATGTTTTCTGAGGAGTGAACTCCGGCAAATTGCAACTGGGACGGAGCAGATAAATTAATCCGGTAATAGTCAATTTCATTTGGAGCTATTGTTCCTAAAACCATCACTCCGGATTCTATGGTTTGACAACTTTCTTTACTGCCGCTTATAGTAGAATCCTCATATAGCAAGATGGAACCGGAAGTTTGCTCATAAAATTCCTCTACTGTCATTGGATTAGCTGTACTAACTTGATAAATCTGCGGCAGGTAAATAGCAAAATTTAAATTTTGTCCATCTACCAAATACATGGTATTAATTCCAATAACTTCTCCATATGCATTCAGTAAAGGCCCTCCGCTATTTCCCTTTGACATGGCTGCATTGGTTTGTATATAAGTGATTCCCTCTAATTTGCGTAAATTATTAGTTACTATGCCATCGGAAAAGGTATCTGTAAGTCCAAGAGAGCTGCCGATAGTATAAACCCTCTCTCCCACTGTTATTCCGTGCTGATTATGCTTTAATATATCATTTGTGGCAGGTATACGAAGGATTGCTATATCCAATTCTTCACTGTATCCTAAAATATATGTAACATCAAAGTTTTCGCCATTACGCATATGTATACTAATAGAACTTGTATCTTTAATCACATGGTAATTCGTTATAATAGTTCCATGATCGATAAAAAAACCCGTTCCCAACCCACGGTTGGTATTTATCTGAACTGTGGATGAAACACATCTTGCATAGATTTCTTTTGCAGATAATTCATTTTTATCATCTTTTATAATATCTTTTACCGTAACACGAATCTTTAATATTTCATTTGTTTTGTTGGAAGTAATAGTTATAGCTGTTGTACCCTTCCCTTTTGGGATAATGGTTAAAGGAATATTTCCCTCATACCACTGTCCTAATTTGTAATTCAAAATCTTTGGATTCTCTACTTTAATGGTTAATTTTTCACCTGACGGATCATCAGAAGACAGGGCTAACTGAACCGCCTCATATATTGTAATATCCGTAGCACTGGCATGAAGCCTTTTATCTGTTACGGTAATATGGCATTGGTACGTTTTTCCTCCACTTTTTCCTGTAATGGTGGCCTTACCTAGTTTTTTTGCCATCACCAGCCCCTCACTGTTAATGGTAATAACAGAGGAATCGGAACTGTTCCAGCTTACTTTTCCGGAAGAACCTTTGATAGAAAGTAATTGGGTATCTGCTATTTCCATCTCTAGCTTTTTATTACTTATATCCGGATTCTCTACGGTTACTTTGCAGGTATAAGTCTTAGAACCAAGAGCAGCCGTTATAGTTGTACTTCCCTTCTTTACTCCCGTTACCCTACCTGTATCGGAAACCGTTGCTACCTTCTTATCCGCCGAAGTCCACTTTACCTTATCCTTTGTTCCGTTCACTTTCAAAGTATAAGTTCTTCCTGCATACAAGGTAATCTTTGATTGATTTAATTTGACCACTGCAGCTTCCACAAGTTCATAATTCATAAGTGGCAGCTTAACAGGAACTGCCAAAAAGGATGTTGCCAAAAAGATCGTAACAATAAACTTTTTTATCTTTTTCATCTGTAACTCTCCCTATAATTAAAAATGTCATAAACAATATTTAAATAAATTAAAACTTTATATCCTTATAAATTAAATCATCTGACAAAATACATTACACAGCTTTGCCCTCTAAATCTAAATTGATCTTAGAGAGTAGGGGGATGATGTATGTTTTATGTGACTTTGGTAAATTCGTTATGGTTCTTATACTATAGAAGTCGCGCCAATCATTGAAAATGGAGATGTCTGAAGTGGCAACGCCACCGAGTTATCCATTTTCAATGATGCCTTAAGCGATTACTATAGTATTAGAACCATCGAATTTTCCTATGGAACATAAAACATACATTATCCCCTGCTCTCTAAGATATCAATAGCCAATATTGGGCAAAGCGTCCTATTACATAATTATTTATTCCACACTTTTCAAAGATTCCACCATATCAATCTTTCTCAACTTATAAAACATAAAGTAGTTGACGAACCCAGAAAATCCAAAGGTTAATAAACCGCTGAATACATAGCTGATTCCTTTCATTTGCCGTCCAAACATAATGGTATCAATCTCTGCGGTTAATATAACAAAGCGGTGAAGAATAATACCCAAAAATATACCTACAAGGACTCCAACTGCTGTTAAAATAACATTTTCCCGGTATACGTAAGTTGCTACCTCCATATCTTGAAATCCCAGAACTTTTAGTGTGGCCAGTTCACGTTTCCTCTCATTTATGTTAATATTATTGAGATTGTATAAAACAATAAAGGCTAATAGTCCCGCGGAAATAATCAGCACATATACCACAATATTTAAACTTTTCAGCATATCATGAATCTGCTCTTGAAGGTAACTGGTAAACATTATGGAAGATACCTGGGAAAAATTAAGCACCTGAGAAGCAAAATTTTCTTCATATGCAGCATCTTTATTCAAGGATTTAAGATATATACTATTATATTCCGGATTGGCTACATGCAATTTCCTATAGACAGCTGGTGACATAAATATATAATTGAGCATATAGTTTTCAACAATATGGGATACCTTAACCTGTATGCTGCTAACCTCTCCATCTTTAATATCTATGGTGTCTCCCACCTTTACCTCCAGTAGAGATGCCAGCTTCTCGGTGATAATCGCGCCATCCTCTTCTAAATCATAGTTTTCATAGGTTTTTCGATCTCTAAACTCTATAAAGCTTTTTATATGCTCCTTATCCTCAGGCACAATCAGCGTTACACTTTTTTCCTTGTTTTGATATCCTGCATCCACCGTCTTCTCACTTGTTTTTATAAAATCTTCAACATTAGAATCATTCTGAAGGAATTCATAAATGTTCTTACCTTTATCAGAATCACTATCCAACTCTTTCTCTTTTAAGGTTATGATGGAATCCTGATGCCACAGGTCCACGTACTGAATATCGGACATAGCAGATATGGAATCTTTTAATCCAAATCCCACTAAAAGTAATGCCATACAACCACCTATTCCAAATACGGTCATAAAGAAACGCTTTTTATATCTTAATAGATTTCGAATGGTGGACTTGGTTGTAAAGTTAAGTTTTTTCCAAATCCATGGAATCCTCTCTAAGATAACGCGTTTTCCTGCTTTAGGGGCTGCCGGCCTCATTAACTGAGCCGGTGTTTCCATTAATTCTTTATAACAGGCAAGATAAGCAGCCATAGTTGTACACAGTACCGCAATTATAGTAGATAACATACCAAAATACATATTATATGGAGTTATGACTTCCGGTATATTTTGATAAAGGATTCCATAAGCCTTTATGATTACTTTAGGAAGTAATTGTTCTCCAATTAACACCCCAAGAAGACTCCCTAAGATACTGGCCAAAAAAGCATACAGAATATACTTGCCGGCAATAGCTGCATTCTTGTAACCCAAAGCTTTATAAGTACCAATCTGGGTTCTTTGCTCTTCTACCATACGGGTCATGGTAGTTAAACTAACTAAAGCCGCCACTAGGAAGAAGATAGCCGGGAATACTTTTCCTATATTACCTATTCTCTCAGAATCCTGCCCATATTCAACATAGGTCTGGATACTGTTCCGGTCTAATACAAACCACTTTGGAAATTCAATTTTACTTAATTTTTCTTCTCCATCTGCAATTTCTTTCTTTGCATCTTCTATTTCCCGTGCTGCTGTTTCTTTTCCTTCCTCATACTCTTTTATCTTATCTTCCAGTGTTGATTTGCCATCCTGTAATTCCGCCTCTTTTTCTAAAAGCAAAGACTCTGATTTTCTTATTTCCTTTTCCCCATTGCGTAATTCTTTCCATCCGGCTTCTATCTGATTTAGTCCTTCTGTAATCTTTCTACGGTTTTCTGCAAGGGTCTTTTCTCCGGCTAATAGTTTTTGTTCTTCCTTGCTTAATACTTTACCTGCTTCCTTTAATGTTTTTTGCTGTTTGTCCAGTTCCTCTTTCCCTGCATCTAATTCAGACTTACCATCCTCCAGCTGTTTTTTTCCGCCATTCAACTCATTCTGCTTTTCTTTTAGTGCACTTTCCCCTGCTAAAACCTCCTGCCATTTATCAGGATATAAGTCTTTATAAGGTTCTAGCTGTTCTTTTTGTGCTGCTAATTCTGCTTTCGCTTTATCTACCATTCTTTGGGATTTATCCAGTTCCTCTTTTTTTTCCTTCCATGTTTTCATGGAAGTGTTCCATGATTCATATGCAGTATTTAGAGTTTTAACACCTTCTTCATATTCTGCTTTCTTTTCGTCAAAAAGCTTTTTACCTTTGTTAAAATCGGATTCCGCCCTATTTAGCTCATTTTGGCCTTGTTTTAATTCCTTTTCTTTATCAGTTAAATTATTTTTATTAGTTTCTATCTCATTTTTGCCGGACTTTAGTTCCTCCCAAGCTTTTTTTATCTCCTCTTCACCATCTGCAATCTCTATTTTGGCATCTTCTATTTTCTTTTCGGCATCTGCCAATTTTTCATTAACTTCCCTTTCACTCTTTGCTAATTCTTCTTTTGCATCTGCCAGATCCTTCTTGGGTTCCTCTAAGACTTCCTGATAACGGGCCTCTTTTCTCCTGTCCGCTATCTTTTCAATATTATCCGCTACCCCTTCCACTGTTTTATCGTATTCCGGGGTATAACTAATAAGTCCTTTGGCTTCCTTGGCAGTAATAAAGATTTCTGTATATGCCTCCATGGTAAAGGTGTCTTTTGGTACTACAACAAAACTATTTACTTTTCCATTTCCAATGGAACTGCTGCCTCTGTTAAAAGATAAATATTTGGAACTTGATCCCACACCCACTATAGTAAACGTATTTTCTTTAAGGCTCTCTGATAAGTCATCTTCCGTACCAGATGCAAAATGAATGGAATCTCCTATATTAAAACCGGTAGTTCCCAAAAATCGTTCGTCCACCAGGCACTCTGTGGTTAACTGAGGAAGCCGGCCTTCCAATACACGAATCTGATTTATATGATCGGTTTCGGACATGACTTTAAGAACCATTTCTATTTCTTCGGAGTCTAATAAAACATCCACTGAGTAAGAAGGCTCCACAGCTTCAACTCCATCCACCGTACTGATTTCTCTTACATCTTCATCAGTAAGACCTAACGTACTTAAAACACGAATATCCATTAAATTACTGCTGTCATAAAAACTGTCAGCTGATATTTTCATATCCGGCTGTGAAGCACGAATTCCTGAAAAAAATGCCACACCCAGTGCAACAATAAACATAATGGATAGAAACCGGTTTAAACTATTTTTTATTTCTTTTATAAAATCCTGCCTGATTGCTTTTCGCTTTTTCTTATTATTTTCCATGATTCACTCCATTACTCTAGATGTCTTACCACTCTATTGTTTCTACGGATATAGGGTTTTCATTCACTGTCATACCACTTACTTTCCCGTTTTTAATCTTAATCACTCTGTCTGCCATTGGGGTTATGGCTGAATTATGGGTGATGACAATCACCGTCATTCCATTCTCTCTGCAAGTATCCTGTAATAACTTCAGTATGGCTTTACCAGTATTATAATCAAGAGCTCCCGTTGGTTCATCGCATAGCAACAGCTTAGGATTCTTAGCTAATGCTCTGGCTATGGATACCCTCTGCTGCTCACCACCGGATAGTTGTGCCGGAAAATTCAACAGCCTTTCCCCAAGCCCCACCTCACATAAAACAACATCAGCCTCTAAAGGATTTTTACATATTTGAGATGCCAGTTCTACATTCTCTACTGCCGTAAGATTCTGGATCAGGTTATAAAATTGAAATACAAAACCTACATCGTCTCTTCGGTAATTAGTAAGTTCCTTTTTATTAAACTCACTAATATCCACCCCATCTACCATAATACTTCCTTCACTACAGGAGTCCATCCCCCCTAATATATTTAAAACTGTAGTTTTTCCTGCCCCACTAGGCCCTACAATTACAACAAATTCACCTTTATTAATTTCAAAATCAATTCCATCCACCGCTTTAATAATAACTTCTCCCATTCGGTAGTACTTTTTTACATTTTTTAGTTCTATAAATGAAGACATACAGCTCTCCTGTTCTAAAAGATTTCAATATAGCTATTGTTAGGTATTATACTACTTTAGCATTATGAAAACCATTATAAATTTATGAATTTTTTGGAAAGTTTTTAATAGATACTTTATTTAATCCTTTTATAAGTTTCTTGTCTGGTATCAAAAAATATGCTACAATCTCAATTAATAATTAAAATACTACTATTTTTAAATTTTATTTTGGAAAAGGGGATTTATTTTGAAAAACACTAAAAGAGTTTTTGCTTTAGTTGGAGTTTTATTGTTATTATGTATACCTGTTCTCCTTGTAATAGGCGCATTTACTGCTTCCCGGGATTCTGCAGCACTATTTAAGGCAAGTATTTTTTGCGCCATTGTTGTTCCGATTATGGTATATGCTTATATGTTAATTTATCGACTGATTAAAAAGAATAACAAGGAACAGATTGATAGTAAACAAATAAATAAAAAGGATGACCAAGGTGGAATTGACAACCAATAAAGGCTATGATAATATTAAAGTGCTGAATCACTGGCGGAAGTGGAATTAACCACCGGGAGTACAGCACTTTCAAAGCCGACCGTCTGGGCATGATGCTTGGATTGGTGGGCATTTTTATTACATTCCGTATTCACAAAGATATTTCGGAACAATTTTGAATCATGAGCAGAGTAGGATTTTGTGCGTAAATCAAAGATTTGCAGTGTCTTCTGAACGGGGAGTTGTCAGAGGAACGAAAAGCCTTTAAGGCTTACGGTACAAGGTTCGCATCCCGCTGCTACATAAGGAGAAGCGGTATTATTATAATACCTCTTGTTATGTAGCTGTGCTGCATAACAGGAGGTGTTTTTTATGGTTATAACATAGAACATCAATTTAGCGTCAAACTTTCCACAATTATTTAACCTCATCAGGTAAGGATTTGCCTGTTTCAGCAGGAGTTAGGGCTCCTGCTGAAATGCCACGTAGTGGCAATGTGGTAGAGCTGGTAGCGTAAGCGGATAAACTTGCCTGTGGGCAAAACTTGCCTGTCGGCAAAACTTGCCTATCGGCAAGTGGGAATATCCGCTTTGAAAAGAGAGAGGAGAAGTTAAATTGAAAAAATCATCTTTTTATGTGCGCCGCATTACAATATCTGCGGTATTTCTTAGTATTTCATTAGTTATGAAAACATTATTTTCTTTTTACATACCCATATTTGGACAAAATGGAATGAGTATCGATATCTCTGGTATTTTCTCCATAATGCCAGCCATTTTATTTGGACCAGTGTATGGAGCCGCGACCTACGGACTTACTGACCTTTTAGGCTACCTTTTGAAGCCAATGGGGACATATATTCCCCTTATGACATTGGTGGTAGCTGCCGGCGGTTTTATCAGGGGTACATTATGGGCTTTTCTGAGAAACAAAGACAGTAAGAAATTAAGAATTGCCATTGCAGTATGCTCAGCGTTCCTATTGGTAGTAGGAATCTGCAACATTGCATTTCTGTCTGCCGATGGCATTAATAAAAATTTTTATGAAAATGTACAGAAAGAAAACATAAATACAGATAGTATGCATTTTGTCAGCAAGGCACTTATCACCAGGACAATCAATACGAAGGACCCATCAGGGAATCTAAGTACATACATCTCTTTCGTAACGACAGGAGTCATTGGAAGCGCTGCTCTTGGTATTCTTTTACTGATCGCAGACCTCTTTATATCAAAGAAGTTCCTTCGTGACACAGGAAAAGGACAAATTCCTCAGCTTCTTATCACTATGGTTGGTTCGGGTCTGATTGTAACTACACTTAATACCATTGTATTGCGTGAAACAATCTTAACTGCATGGAAGCTGCTTCCATTTACAATAGTATGGATACCTCGTGTAATAGAAGAGATTCTTGGAAACACAATTAAGGCATATTTTGTATCCATACTATTGGGTGTTTTTAAAAGACAGCGTAGTTTAAATGAACTGACAGGTAAGCCATCCTGATCGGAAAGAGGAATAGGGAGCAGACTATAGCGGTAAATTCGGTGGCGATCGTTCTGTGTTTAATTCAACCCAAAACCACCGCCACCGAAAACATTCAGGTTACTGTTACATTGTCAGGCATATCTCTGCAAAACATTTGAATAATCTAGCTTAATAGTTTGGCTAATTCTCCTTTATAAACTATATGGAGCTCATGAAGTGCTCTTGTAATTGCCACATATAAGAGCTTTGCATCTGCATCGGTAGCCTCATAGCTATTACAATCTGGGTTCCATAAGATAACAGAATCAAATTCCAGACCTTTTGTCATATGAATAGGAAGTACCATAATTCCATTGGTAAAATTCATATCTTCCATGTTCTCCGTAAGTCCTTCTACTTCTATATACTTTTTTAAATTCTCATGTACCATTCTTGTTTCTTCCATAGTACGGCAGATAATTGCAATGGTTGTATAACCGTCTTTATGATTTGTGCTGATAATATCTATTACTTTTGATACCATCTCTTGCTGATTGGCACTTTTCGTAATGGATACCTCTTTTCCATGTCTTATAACCGGTTCTATATCATAAGTTTTAAAGGTACATTGTTTTAAAACTTTACTTGCAAAATTAGAAATCTCCACCGTATTACGGTAACTTTTAGCCAAAACATAAAATTTATCCTTATCCGGATAGAATACTTCTTCTTTCAGGGTTTCCCAGTCATTCATACCGGTATCATAATATATATTCTGGGTTATGTCTCCCATAATTGTATAAGTACAATCATGAAATAATTGTTTCATTACGTAAAATACCGATACACCAAAGTCTTGAGCCTCATCCACTATAATATGGCTGACCTGCTCAAAATCAATGGTTAATTTCAACCTTTTTTTAATGTATGCGAGCATGGCTAAGTCATATAGATCAATAATTTTATTATCAAAGTTATCAATAAGCAGCCGGATCACTTGTTCTTCCGGTATATCATAATTCAAATTTATATAATTCTGTTGATTTAATATTAAGTCCTGTAAAAAGTTTTTATAAATTTCAATCAGATTGATTTTCATGCTCTTCTTTCCAAAATAATCTTTAAACTTTTTGAGTTCAATACTGATAGTTTCTTTCTCTTGCTGCTCTTTTTCATTTACCAGCCGTATTTTACTGCTTAACCTCTTATTCAGCAAATCAATTTTTTCTTGCAAAGGCTTATCTTTAAATATATCCAGAAAACCTAGAATTTCAGATTGTGAATAAACTTCTTTGTTGTGATATACAATGGAATCCGGCTTCAAACTCTTTATTTCATAATCATTTATATAAGTTTCTAATGCTTTGACAAAGGATAGAGAGCCTTTAAATTTATTTAATGCAATCTCATTCCCTGTCTTTTTAATCTGGGATTGCTTTGAGAAATTATCCTTTAATACGTATTTATTTTTCTTTATATCAAAATCTTTGTTTAAAAGTATGTTCAAGAATTCTACCATGGTCATTTGATTAATATTATATACATCAAGGTTAGGCAGAACCCCGGTAATATAATTTAACAGCATTTTATTACTGCCGATTATATAGAATTCGTCGGAACGAAACTTTTCTTTGTAATTATAAAGGATGTAAGATATACGATGCATGGCTACTGTGGTTTTTCCGCTTCCTGCCACTCCTTGAACAATTACATTATGCCATGGGGTGTCTCGGATAATCTCATTTTGTTCCTTTTGTATGGTTGCTATGATTTCTCCTAATACCACTTCCTTATTCTTACTTAGGTATTTTGTCAGGAATTCATCATTTGCAATAACATCCGTATCGTAGTAGTCAATTAGTTTACTATCTCCTATTTCAAATGTTCTTTTTAAATTTAGTGATATAAATATCGGATCTCCATATGGTGACAGATAGGAACTTTCTCCCGTTTCACTGTCATAATAAACACTTGAAACAGGCGCTCTCCAGTCAACAATCACTATATCGGTACTGCTTTTGCTGATTCCATTTTTACCTATATAGAGAGAATATATTTTGTCATCAGGGTTTTTCTTATCAGAATCCTGTATTTCATTCTCTTCATGTTCTACGTAATCAATTCTTCCAAAGTAAGGTTTTTCTATAGCTGACAGGTTTTTGTTTAATGCTCTTTCCATGTCTGATTGCATACTAAGTCCGATTACTAAATCATTATGGAGTTCCGGGTTATTGGAGCGGTAATTATCATACAATTCCTTGGTTTCATCCCGGATCATCTTTAACTTTTCCGTATAGTCGTTAATGTTATTCTGTATAACAGCTACACATTGTTCCAAATGGTCTTCTTCTTTTTTCCACTCACTTCTTAGCTCTTCATGTTTTTCTTCAAAACAATTGTTGTCCATTCTTTCTTCCATGATACCTCCTTAAGGTCGTTAGCGAACTAATGGTTTAAGTTCTTTATTTTATTTTTTCTCTGGGTTACTGTTACATAGTACTGGAAATTTAAAATAAATACTAGACTTTTTTTTCAAAGTATGTTATGATGCATAATGAAGTGTGCCTAAAAATAAGAATTGTTATTGGGGGTAATTTCCAATTTGTTTTAGTGAATGGTAGATCAACGATGAATGAACGTTGATGTAACCGTTTTTTTTTGCAAAAAATTAAATAAAATAAGGTAAGTCAAGGCAGTTTCTTAATTTCAATTAATATTTAAAAGACTGTTACAAAACAATAAACTGTCATGCTAAGCCTTATAAAACCCCATATGAAAACGAAAATTCTTGCCGTATGTAATTTAGCTATACTGAATTACATACAATAAGAAAGTCGCTATCATAATTAGATCTGCGGCTTAGAATGACAGTTAATAAGTCACTTCCATTTATATAACATTTCTCTATTTTATAAAAAATGTATTTTATATATCACTTTCTTCTTATCTATATCCCATATCTTTCTCTGCTTCATGAATGGTCTGAATATTCTTGATTTCATAATCATTTAATATAGAAGTATCAAATTCTTCTGCTGTAAATCTTGGTTCATACCATAACTGTGCTCTAAAATAATTATTTAAATCCTCATTTTCAAAGATTCTTCCATACCTGGCATATATCTCATTTCTTGCCACCAGTAGAACATTTTTACTGCAATCCTTAAAATCTTCTTTGTTATAATACTGTTTGTCTGTTTCAAATAATGGATGAATTACCACTGAAATATCAGTAGTAAGCAGTACTCTTTCCCTATAGCTTATTATTTCATTATAAAAAGAACAATTTTCCTGATATATATTTCTTTCCTGTACCTTAGTAATGAATTCATCTTCGGTCATATTGTCCATTTCTTTATAATACTCTTCATTCACACTATTTCCTACAGATATGATTTCTTTTGTTTCATCTTCCTTACTATCAGTCCCATCCTCACCTTTTTCATTATTATTTTCTTCCGGATGATTCATTTTAGTTTCCTCATCCGGGCTTTCATCCTTATCATTTATAATTCCTGAGGAATCTTCATTTGTTATAGATGAATCTGATTTAGATTCTGCTTGTTGATTTATTTCTTTGGCTACACTAATATCCTTTTCTTTCAATTCATTTGTTTTACTACAGCCAACTAAAAAGGCACATATACATAAACCCATTATTAATACTTTTTTCATTTATATTTCCCGCTTTCATTTTCTACATTATATATATTTTTAATAGTTAAATCCCTATTACAACTTAAAAAATAATACAATCTTTATTATGAATACAAGTTTTATTCCTCAGCCTCTTCCCTTATCCGTTTTAGATGTTCTATGATTTTTTTCTCATATCCCTGCCCGGAGGGTTGGTAAAAGACTCTATCCTTTAATTCATCCGGCAAATACTGCTGTTTTACGTAATGATTTTTATAGTTATGGGCATATTTATAACCCAATCCATGTCCTAATTCTTTTGCTCCGCCATAATGAGCATCCATGAGATAAGAAGGTATGGATGCGGTTTTTTCATTTTTCACCGCTTCCAGTGCCACTTCAATTGCTGAACATGCTGAATTGCTTTTTGGAGCACAAGCTACATACGAAACAGCCTGAGCTAATATAATCTTAGCCTCCGGCATACCAATCCGTTCCACTGCCTGTGCTGCCGCTGTGGCAACCACCAGTGCATTAGGATCAGCATTAGAGACGTCTTCTGCTGCACATATCATAATTCTTCTTGCTATAAATGTAATACTTTCTCCTGCATATAACATTCGGGCCAGATAATAAATTGCTGCGTCAGGATCGGAACCTCTCATGCTTTTAATAAATGCCGATATGGTATCATAATGATTGTCTCCGGTTTTATCATAACGGATTACTCTCTTTTGAATGCACTCACTTGCAACATCAAGTGTTATATGAATCCTCCCGTCATCAGAGCGTTCTGTAGTTAAAACCCCTAATTCGATGGCATTTAATGCAGATCTGGCATCTCCATTTGCTATATGGGAAAGGAAGTCCAATGCCTCCTCATCAATAACAGCATTATATGCTCCCATTCCTTTTTCTTTGTCCGTTAAGGCTCTAAGAATAAGCTTTTTTATATCTTCCTGCTCTAAAGATTTTAATTCAAATATAATGGAGCGGGAAATAAGTGCGCTGTTTACTTCAAAGTATGGGTTCTCTGTTGTGGCTCCAATTAATATAATGGTTCCATCTTCCACAAAAGGCAATAAATAATCCTGCTGCCCTTTATTAAAACGATGAATTTCATCAATAAACAGGATTGTTTTCTTACCGTACATTCCCATATTGCTTTTTGCCTTGGTAATTTCTTCCTCCATATCTTTTTTACCGGCAGAAGTAGCATTAATCTGAGTAAAAACAGCACTGGTGGTATTGGCAATAACCCGTGCTAAGGTAGTTTTTCCTGTACCCGGAGGGCCATAAAAGATAATAGAGCTAATTTTATCCGCCTTGATTGCTCTATATAGCAACTTGTCCTTACCAATAATATGGCTTTGCCCTACTACTTCTTCCAATGTAGTGGGGCGTAATCTGGAAGCCAATGGGGATTCTTTCTCCATAGTATTACTTCTCATATATTCAAATAAATCCATAATAACCTCTATTCTAGCGCTTTAGCGCCTTTTAATAACGACAGCAACTTTGTGGGGCAGCCCAAATTGCCGGTTGGGTATACTATTCTTTCTATCTTATTTACTTATTGTATTCTATAAAATAATCTTCGTCAATGTATAGGATTTGAACCAATGATTACTTACCTCTGCTTGAATTACTGATTATTTATGTTAAAATAACAATGAATATACATTTTGGAGGTATTACATGACAATTCCACAAGACCCTGTAATATTATTAAGTTTTATAAACACCTATTTAAGAGATCACTATAAAAACCTTGATGATCTGTGTAAAAGCCTTAACATAGATGAGACAAGCTTGAAAGAAACTTTAAAGGGGATTCAGTATGAATACGATCCCGTTCAGAATAAATTTATTTAGAATTAGGCTGTCTCTATTAGTTTAGAAAAATAATATTATTTTATTAGGAGATGATTATAATAGATTCCTTTCGAATTGTTTACCAAGGCGGAACCGGAGAAATCATAGAGAAAAAATCCAGATTTATCGCCACCGTTGTACCGGTAAATACAGAAGAAGAAGCCATTACATTTATAGAACAGACAAAGAAAAAATATTACGATGCCAATCATAACTGTTTTGCCTATGTAATTGGGGATAACAATGAAATTCAACGCTGCAGCGACGATGGAGAACCGGTCAGAACCGCCGGCCGGCCTATGCTTGATGTATTACTGGGAGAAGGCATACATAATGCTGCCTTAGTTGTAACCAGATATTTTGGTGGAACCTTATTAGGTACCGGGGGTTTAGTAAGGGCTTATCAGGGTGCTGCAAAAGAAGGTTTAAATAACAGTGTTATTCTGGAGAAGTTAAACGGTATCAAGCTTCAGATAACTACCGATTATAATGGCATTGGAAAACTCCAATATATTACTTCTCAAATGGAAATTACAACATTGGATACGGAGTATACAGATATTGTTGTTATGACCAATTTAGTACCTATAGAACTTTATGAGCAATTTGAGAAAAAAGTGGTTGAAGCAACCAATGGTAAAGCCGTTATCATAAACTCGGGTAATGTTTCCTATGCAATTATGAATCATTCGGTATTGATATTATAATACATAATTAGGGAATACTAATTGTATAGGTTATCAAATGATTAAGGTCACAAAGTCAACACTCTTTGTAATACCTTAATCATTTAATATATTAGGAAACTTTTAAAAAAGTTTTAAGATTCATCTGATCTACAAATTTATCTTTATTTTATATTATATATTTGATATAATGGCAGGATAAAGGAGGTTTTTTATGGACTTTAGTAGAAAAGGAACAATAAAAAAACAACAACAGATAAAATCTACTTCTAGAAAAGTTGCTTCCAAAGCTGGAGTTTCTCTTTTTAGAATGTTATTAGTTGGTATTGTATTTTTGGCTATAGTAGGATCCTTTGCTGGCTTTGGTATATTAAAGGGATTGGCTGACAGTGCTCCGGACATTGATCAGATAAACGTTGAACCGAATGGCTTTACAACCAATATATATGATAAAGACGGTAATCTTATTCAATCTTTAGCTGGTGCAGAATCCAATCGTGTATATGTAAAAATAGATGAAATTCCTGAAGTAGTTCGCAATGCTTTTATCAGTATTGAAGATGAAAGATTCTATAGCCACGATGGTGTGGACGTAAAAGGTATCTTTCGTGCCTTTTTCTCAGGTTTAAGTAACGGAAATTTTGACGAAGGTGCCAGTACTATAACCCAGCAGCTTATTAAGAATCAGGTCTTTGACGGAGGCGCAGAGGATAATTTTACCGATCGTTTTATAAGAAAGATTCAGGAACAGTATTTAGCTATACAGCTGGAAGATAAATTAGATAAAGACCTTATATTAGAATATTACCTGAACAACATCAATCTTGGTGCAGGAAGTTATGGTGTGCAGACAGCCTCCAGACGTTACTTTAATAAAGATGTAGGACAATTGAATTTATCAGAAGCTGCTGTAATCGCTTCAATTGCACAGTCACCTACGTATATGAATCCAATTAATCACAAAGAAAATAATGCAAAACGTCGAGCTGAAGTTTTAAATAGCATGCTTCGCCTTGGTCATTGTACTGAGGAAGAATACAACAAAGCTATGGAAGATGACGTTTATTCCAGAATTCAATCTGTTAACGAAGAAAAGGCAGATGAGTCTTACTACAGTTATTTTGTAGATGAATTAATTGAACAAGCTCTTGAAGATTTACAAACAGAAAAAGGATATACTTATACTCAAGCAAGTAAAGCTTTATACAGCGGAGGTTTAAGCATATACACTACTCTGGATTCCGATGTACAAAAAGTATTAGATAATGTATATTCCAATCCGGATTATTTTCCTAAAGTAGGTTCTACTTCCTATTGGGAATTAAACTATGCTTTATCCATTGAAACATCCAAGGGGGAAACCATACATTATCACAATAGTGATTTAAAAGAATTTGCAGGATCTACCAGCAAAAACTTTTCTTATTTTTCTGATAAAGAAGATGCATTGAAGCTGATTAAGGAATTTAAAGAAGCTAAGTTAAAGGAAGACGATATAATATTGGGTGAAAATACCAGTTTGATATTACAACCTCAATCCTCCATGGTTATTATTGATCAATCCACCGGTCAGGTAGTGGGACTTATTGGCGGACGTGGTACAAAAACAGGAAACAGAACTCTTAACCGTGCTACTAACACCGTAAGGCAGCCGGGTTCCGTATTCAAAATCCTATCAACTTATCTTCCTGCTTTGGATTCAGCAGGGATGACATTAACAAGTGTTATTGACGATGCCCCCTTCCAATATCCCGGCACTTCAAAGTATGTTTCAAACTGGAATAAAAATGTTTATGAAGGTCTGACTACATTAAGAAGAGCAATATACCGTTCCATGAATGTTGTTACGGTTAAGACTTTAAATCAGGTAACACCACAAGTTGGTTTTGATTATTTGCAAAAACTTGGATTTACTACCTTGGTAGATAGCAGAACTGATAGTAATGGAAGACCTTATTCCGATATTAACTTATCCACCGCTCTTGGAGGTATAACAGACGGTGTATCAAACCTTGAGTTAACAGGTGCTATGGCTTCCATAGCCAATAGCGGTATTTATACAGAACCCACTTTTTATACTAAGATTTTAGACCATGACGGTAAGGTATTATTAGAGAAAAAACCTATCACTCGCCAGGTTATGAAAGAATCTACATCTTTCCTTTTAACAAATGCAATGGAAGACGTAGTTAAAATAGGTACCGGTACAGCAGTTAGATTCCCTAAGATTCAAATGCCTATTGCAGGTAAGACCGGTACAACCTCTGATGATAACGACTTATGGTTCTCCGGATACACACCATACTATACCGCTACCATATGGTCCGGATTCGATAATAACCGCTCTCAAGTTGATAAAAGCTATCACAAACGTATATGGCGTGATGTAATGGAACAAATTCACATTCAAAAAGAACTTAAAAATGTTCCATTTACTATACCGGATTCTATAGTTACTGCTAAAATATGTACAAAGAGCGGAAAATTGGCCGTAGAAGGATTATGTGATCATTATATCGGAGGCTCTACAGTAAAAACAGAATACTTTGCAAAAGGAACTGTTCCCACTGAAAAATGTGATATGCACGTAAAGGCTTCCATATGTAAAGACTCAGGAAAAATTGCAACAGAGTTTTGTCCTCCGTCTTCTACAAAAGAACAAGTTTATTTAGTTAAAGAAGAAACTCATGCAACCCATGATACTCCAAATATTTTACCTACAGAAACTTGTGATGTACACACAGCCGGAAACTCTATAATACCACCTTATCCGCCTGTTACTCCAGATCCGAATCTGCCTTCTAATCCGGGAGAAGAAGAAGGAGAAGACGAAACGGAAGAAGATAACACAGAATCTGAATTTCCAGATATATTTAACTATAATTATTAGATTATTTACCAGAAGGGGCAATTTGCCCCTTCTGTTTTGCTAATCTATATTAAAAGCAGACAGTATACCTTTCTATAGTAATTAAAAAACCATACGCTTTCAAACACATCTAGTAATATGATTAACAAGTTAATTGGATTCTCTTAATATTAAGGTATACCATACTGCTTGAAATATCTGAATTTAACTTTTCATCTTTGGATTAAATATAAGAGAAGCTAAATATGCAAAGATTAATGCCGCCGAAATTCCTACTGCAGATGCTGTAAATCCACCCTTAAATACACCAATGAATCCTTCTTTCATAATACCCTCTTTAATTCCCTTAAACAGCGCATTACCAAAACCAACAAGTGGAACCGTTGCACCTGCACCAGCCCATTTTGCAAAAGGTTCATAAACTCCAATTGCACCTAGAATTGCTCCAAGGCATACCAGAATAACCATAATTCTTCCGGGCATAAGTTTGGTGTTATCCATAAAAATTTGTACTACTGCACAGATTCCTCCGCCTACTAAAAATGCTATTAAATAGTCCATAATCTACTCCTATCTACTTGCTTAGCAAGTCTCAAGTATAATACCGTGAGCGATTCCCGGGATGGAATTGCCTTCGTTAAAGCTTACAGTAGACTGTAAAGAACCGGTGGGTACAAATAATACCCTATTCCATTCTCCCCGTCTCATTTTATCCAAAATGTATCCTGTTAGTGTAATAGCACTGCATCCGCATCCGCTTCCGCCTGCATGGGTATCCTGAGAATCTTGATCAAAAATTTCCATTCCGCAGTCCATAAAATTACTGCTAATATCAAAACCATCCTCTTTTAATAAGTCAATTAAAATATCTTTACCCACACTTCCAAGATCACCTGTAATGATTTTATCATAGTAGAGCGGCAGTTGATTTATATCCTTTAGATTTTGTGATATAGTAGTATATGCCGCAGGTGCCATACACGCTCCCATATTCATAGAATCTTTCAGACCATAATCTACAATTTTACCTACTGTTATACCTTTAATAACTACATTTTTTTCTTTTTTCTTATGTTTATTTTTATCTTTTGATTCATTTTTCCCAATTACTACTGCTCCGCTTCCTGTTACCGTCCAGGTTGCCGAAAGGGGTCTTTGATTGCCATAACCCAAAGGAAAGCGAAATTGTTTTTCTGCACCTGCAAAATGACTGGAGGTAATTGCTATTACTTTATCTGCATAGCCTCCATCTACTAAAATTGCTCCAAGGGCCATAGATTCACCCATAGTAGAACATGCCCCATATACTCCGAACATAGGTATTTCAAGGCTGACAATTCCAAAGGATGTGGCAATTAGTTGTCCCAATAAATCTCCGCCTATTAAAAAACGAATATCCTGATTCGTTAAACCTGCTTTTTCAATAGCTTTTTCTGCTGCCCGTTTCATTAATCTGCTCTCTGCATCTTCCCAGGTCTTACCACCTGCCATAGGATCTTCTTCAATTTCATCAAAGAAACTTCCCAAAGGACCTTCACCTTCCTTTTTTCCCGCAATAGAAGAACCGGATAGAATTAAAGGAGGATTTTCGAAAAGTATACTTTGCTTTCCAGCTATTTTGTTATTGGTCATATTTTGTTCAGACATTCTAACCTCGATTCCAGCGCTTCAGCGCCTTTTAATGACGACAGCAACTTATTGCTACAGGCAAAAATTGCTTTCGAATAATGTACGAAGAAGTTCAAAATCAAATTTCAACAAATCCATTTTGGAGTTTCTTCCAAATGTGAAGATATTTCCTTCACACTACCCCAAACTCCATTAAAATGTAATAAATAATACCTAGAATCCAAGAAGAGAAAATACCATATAAAATAACTGGTCCCGCTATGGTAAAGATTTTGCATCCAATACCAAAAACATGGCCTTCTTTCTTAAATTCTACTGCAGGAGCCGCTACAGAATTGGCAAAGCCTGTAATTGGTACAACGGTTCCGGCACCACCGAATTTAGCTAACTTAGGATATATGTTTAATCCAGTAAGCAAAACAGCTAAGAATACTAAGGATAATGTAGTATAGGAGGCAGCCAAATCTTCCGTTGCTCCCCAGTGCTTATACAGGTTATTAAACCCTTGTCCTATGGTGCAAATGATTCCTCCAATTAAGAATGCTTTTAGCATGTTAAGAAACCAACTATGCTTTGGAGTCATTTTCTTCACATACTCATTATATTTTTGTCCTTTTGTATCCTGATCATGCTCAATTATGACATCCTGAGCACTTACATCCCCTGCTTTGACATTTTTATCATTCATTCTGTATCAACTCCTTTTAATTATTAAAATTACGCTTTAAAAAACATCTGATATAAACTTCCTACTGCCTTCCCTATGGCCATGCATAATAGAAGAAAAGAAGTTCCTGCTCTTAATTGAATTCTTTTAGTAAATACCGGAAACACTTTTGTAACTTCTGCTAAAGCAACTGCTGTACATCCTACATAGCAGCCAGAAAATAATCCAAACATTATAAGCCCCACTATTCCAAAAGGAATGGCAAGTTGGAATATCATTACAATATTGCCAAAGGTAGCACCCAGAACAACAATGTCTTCATATAAATGTATTTTATTTGCTGAATCTGAGTGAGTTGCCAATCGGTCAATTACTCCGATTGTGGTAATAAATGCAAATATTCCGCCGGCTACAATTATTCCGGAAGCGGTACCAATTATAATTAATACTATTATTTTAATCAACATCAATGATTTTATCCTCCCTGCTGGCATTGGCAATAAGTGTTTTATCCAGTTCCTCTTCATAAACACGCATCTGAACTTTTAAAGGAGTTGGATCATTGCTTAATTTAACTTTAGAAAAATGATTGTAAAATACGATGATACCTATTGGAATTCCAATAGAATAACTTATTTCCAGTATGGTTCCTCCCTCTTTTTCACTGCCCATAATTAATTCATATATTTTTTTAAAAACTTCTTCTACACTGGCATCTTCATTAAAAGTCATAATGGCAAAAGCGGAACCAAAAAAGATAATAAGGGAGACCATTACAATTTTCAAGTACTTAAGTATTTGTCTCTCTTTCTTAGGCTGATACTGTATGATAAAATCACTTTCCCCAAGATTAATAACCTGTACATCAGGGTAAATGGAATGAATAATTTCAATTATCTTCAATATAGAAAATACACACTTAATTGGCTTGTTATCCTTTATTGTCAGGACTACCTGCTTTTTTAATATATTTATCTTATCTGTATCTGTACTGTAAAGTTTCGCAATATCTTCAAGATATACCACTTTATTTTTTGCCATACTGTTTTTATCCACTTTAATATACAAATACTCGTTACTCATAAACAGCCTCCAACACTGATAAAATGTTTATACAAAACAAACTACTGTAGAATACCTACTTCTTAAACAATACTTTCTTCTTTATCCGGCCGTCTGTCAATCTGGATATAACCGTTTACCAAGGTACCTTTATATTCCACATTTTTATTCTTTTTTGGCAGTATGATAAAGACAATAATAACAAATAATACAGCTAATAATGTAAGTAGTACCAATGCTTTTTTTAAATAGACCATTTAATCACCCTCTTTTCGTTTTCGTATTTTCTATAATAATGAAGATTGTATTAGGAAAGGAAAAAGCATCAGTAATTACTGATGCTTTTGATTTACTTGATTTTATTATATGTTTCGTTGATTTTTCTATACTGGAAATATCTACATCATTCTTTCACGCATTTTTAATAAAATTTTCTTTTCTAATCTTGATACCTGCACTTGAGAAATTCCTAATTCTTTTGCTATATCCGTTTGTGTTCTATCCATAAAATATCGAAGCCTGATCAATTCCTGATCTTTTTCATCCAAAGATTCAATGGTTTCTTTCAAAGCAAGCTTGTCAATCATTATTTCATTTTCATCATTGGCTTGTTCTAATTTATCAATTAAGTAAATAGCGTTTCCATCTCCCTGATAGATGGTTTTATATAAAGATTCTACTTCGGCTCCCGATTCTAAAGCCATTACTACTTCTTCTTTTGCCAGATTCATTTCCTGCCCGATTTCATCTATAGTTGGTTCTCTTCCATACATATTATTTAATTTTTCTCTGGCAACTCTTATCTTACCTGCAGTTTCTTTTAAGGAGCGGCTTACTTTTATAACACCATCATCTCTTAAAAATCGCTTGATTTCTCCCATTATCATGGGTACTGCATATGTGGAAAACTTTACATCATAGGATAGGTCAAATTTATCAATTGCTTTAATTAAGCCTATACTTCCAATCTGAAATAAATCCTCCGGTTCGTGACCCCTACACATAAATCTTCGGACGATGCTCCATACCAAACCTACATTATCCATAATTACTTTATCTCTTGCCTCTTTATCACCCTGTTGGGATCTACGAATTAGCTCAATGGTATCCACTGTTTCACTCCCTTCTAAAGGAATTTTTTACATCTAGTAAACTATTTAATGAATTATTTTTTTCATTTTTACTATAGTTCCTTCCCCTGCTTTTGAAATTACTTCTAAATCGTCCATAAATGCTTCCATAAAAGCAAAACCCATACCAGACCTTTCTAATTCAGGTCTTGTGGTATATAAGGGTTCCATGGCTTTTTCAATATCTTCAATACCAACACCAGAATCCTGTACTTCAATATAAACTTCATGATTGCATATTTTGCAATATACTTTAATCTTACCTTTCCCATTGTTATAACCATGTATAATTGCATTGGTAACCGCCTCGGAGACAGCTGTTTTAATATCTGCAATTTCTTCTATGGTAGGATCCAGCTGTGCTACAAAACCAGCAACTACCATTCTTGCAAAGCCTTCATTTCTTGACTGGCTTTCTACTTCCAATAACATTTCGTTTGTATAATCCATACATATCCTCCTGTTAAAACCCTTTATGCTAAGCATAATTTTTTATTGGTTTATTTTCTTATCTAATCAGTAACCATACATAGTCACGATTTTCTATAGTTAAATTCAAGACTTTATTGACTAAATCCAGTAATTTATTTATTAAATTCGGATATTTACTTGTTAAATCGGAAATTAACTTGCTCAATCGGAAATTAACCCGCTAAATTCAGGATTTACTTAATAGATTCAGAATTCACCTGCTGAACAAAGAAATTTGTTTGTTAATTCAGGAATTTTATTTGTTAAATTCCTTGACAGCATCTTCTATGGTATTGAATTTGTGAATTATTTTATACAATCCAGAAAGGCGAAAGATTCTATCTACGCTTTGATTCACTCCAGTGACAGCTACTTTTCCCCCGGTAAATATAATCTTTTTGTAGCGGCCCATAATAACTCCGATTCCGGAACTATCCATGAAATCAGATCCGGTAAAGTCAAATACAATATCCTTAATGTTCTTTCCGGATATAAGTTTATCGGACTGCTCACGAATAGTAAGTGCGTTATGATGATCCAGTTCTTCCATTAATTTAATTATCAAACATTTATTGACTATTTCGAAGTCCGCTTTCACCCCCTCCCGTAATTGATAAATCGACGTATTTTTCGGTTTTTTTTCTTTCTTCTCCATATTTTCCCTTCTTTGTGCGTAATTTTACATTACTTATCTATAAAAAAAGACGCCTCTAATGAACACATTAGAATTGTCTTTTCTCTCAAAATCATTTTTTCATTTGTATCGTATTGTATTACCTTCCAATTTCTCTCAACTTGGTATTAGCTTCACGTGCACGGCTGCTGTCAGGAAAATTCTCTGTTAACATGGTATAATAAGTAGCTGCCTTGTCTAAATCTCCCTTTTGGTGATAGGATCTTCCAATGAAATAGATTGCATTTACATTGTCTGGATTATATTCAAAAGACTTCTCTAATAATTGTAAAGCTTCATCGTATTTTCTAGCAGAATACTGGCCATGGCCATCATTATATAAGACGTCAGAAGCCTTCATAAAGGAAGCCTCCTTAATTTGGTTATAAATTTCTTTTGCCACAGGTATATCAAGTTGATCCGGATTTACTTTTCCTATACCATCTGCAATAGCCACATAATCCATAGCATTTGGATTTCCTTTTGCTAATTCTGCTAAATACGTAGAAATTCCGGCAAATAAGTTATCATATATAGCACCATCTACCTCATTGGTTTCAAACTCACTTAATTGTTTCTTCAGATTTGCTACTTCATTTTGCAAGTTTTTATTTTCTTTTTCTAATGAGGATAAGCTCTGGGTCTGCTTGCTTAAAGATTCACTATACTCTATTTCAATCTTTTTGGCTTCTTCTAAAGCATTCTTTTTAACTGTAGGTACAATGAGAAAGAATAATACACCTATACCGATGGCAACACCAATAATCAGATTTACAAACGCCCAAATATTAGGTTTATCTTCTTTATAGGTAGTGGTAGGAAAAACTGTTTGTTCATGAACCGGAACTACTTTTCTGCTTTCCTTTTTCCCATTCTTTATATTGTCTTGTAACATATCGGAGTTTTCATCCAATTCATGCAAATATCTTAAAGTTGTTGTATTGGACACATCTATTTTACTCGCTTTTAATAAAGCTTTTAAGGCTTTATCTTTCTCCCCATTCTTTATATAAAGTAAGGCTAATAACTGTAATGCCTTAACAAAATGAGGATTTAAGCTGGTTACTTTCTTTAGTTGGATAATAGCAAGGTCATCACTGCCCTGCTTCGCTGACTGTAAAGCTGAATTATATTTCTTTATAGTCTGATTTAAAGTTTCTAACTTAGTTGGATTGGATTGTAAGGATTCCATGTATTCATCTGCATCGTTATTCTCTGCCTGAAAGTGTTTACTAATTACCCATTCACTCAGTGCGGAAACTGTTTCACCAACTTCGTAATATACCAATCCCAATAAATTTCTGGCATTGGTATTTCTTTTGTTCAATTCAAGACTTTTTTTCAATATCAAAATAGCGCCAGATAAATCCCGCACTTTTGCTTTTTCCAATCCTTCATTATAATACATGTTGGATAGCATGGTTACTTTTTTAAAGGTTGTCAAGTCGGTACCGCATCTTTCACAACGGTTTCTTTTTGATGCAACTATACTTCCACATTCCGGACAAATCATTTTTTATCTCCACCTAACCGTTTATTCTTGTAAAAGTTCATTTCTAAGGACTCCATATAAAAACAAGAATTATGCCTTATAATTCTTCTAGGGCATTTTCTTGTTGCCAAAATCTTTAAGCTTACATAGCTTATTTATCTTTTAGTTCTTTAATCATACTTTTTATTAAATCAGTAATATCAGCTAAATCGTTATTTTGGATTACATCTTCTGCCTGTTCCACTTCCAGACTTGGTTGAAATTTAGCGATTTCTTCATCAAAATTAATCATTTTTTACACCCATTGCTCTTTCTACACACCTACATTTTCTTTCCACCTATGAAAGAAGTGGTATATAGCATTTCCTTTCTTTCTTAATTTTCTAACCTTTTAAATAATGAACGAGGAAAGCTCGTCCTATCTTATAATGGTTTTACCCATATATATAAATAACATTATTTATTTAATAATAACTATAATAGTGTCAAAAATCAAGACAATATTGCCAGATTCAGTTTATTTTTATAAAATTATAATAGAGGCAGAGTATTCCTACCTCTATTATAATAGTACCATCCTATTATGCAAGAAAAACTGTTCGATTCCCTTCGACAGATTTATTTCCTAAAATAGGCAAGTCTTTCCGTTACCTGGTTCATCATGTTAGTATACTTCTCTAATTTTTCCTTTTCTTCCGCTATTTTAGCTTCCGGAGCCTTGCTTACGAATTTTTCATTGCTTAGCATACCATTAACACGCTTTAATTCCCCTTCTAATCTGGCTTTTTCTTTCTCCAGACGTTCGATTTCTTTTTCGGTATCTACCAAATCAGCAAATGGCATATAAATAGTAGCTTCCGGAATAACTGCCGTTACTGCATCATCGGATATTCCAGCCTTATCCTTTTGGATGAAAACTTCTGCCGCATATCCTAAGGTTGCAAAGAATACTTTACTGCCTTCAAAGATGCTGCGAAGGTTATCCTTTTCTGAAACAACGTACACATTAGCCTTTCTGCTTGGTGGAACATTCATTTCAGTACGAACATTACGAATTCCTTTTACTGCAGCTTTTATAGTTTCAACTGCTTCCTCTTCTTTTGAATAATTCATTTCTTTATCATATACCGGCCATTCCGATATCATGATGGAGCCATCATCTGGATTAGAATCTTCCATTTCTTTTAAGGTACAGTAAATTTCTTCTGTTACAAATGGCATATATGGATGTAATAATTTTAAAGAGGTAGTGAGAACCTGTTTTAAAGTCCATATAGCACCTGCTTTTGTTTCATCCGTATCACTATAAAGCCTTGGTTTAACCATCTCAATATACCAGTCGCAGAATTCTTCCCAGATAAAATCATAAATTTTCTGAACCGCAACACCCAGTTCAAAGTTTTCCATGTTATCTGTAACTTCTCTCACTAAAGAATTTGCCTTAGAAAGAATCCATTTATCAGCATCCGTTAATGCCTTAGGATCAATATTATCACTGGTCCTAGCTTTCTCCAGATTCATCATAATGAATCTGGAGGCATTCCATACTTTATTGGCAAAGTTTCTGCTGGCTTCTACTCTTTCCATATAGAAGCGCATATCATTGCCGGGAGCATTACCGGTTATCAAGGTTAATCTTAAAGCATCTGCACCGTATTGATCAATGATTTCTAATGGATCAATGCCATTTCCAAGGGATTTGCTCATCTTACGTCCCTGAGCATCTCTTACCAGTCCATGGATTAATACTTTATTAAAAGGCGCTTTCCCGGTATATTCAAATCCTGAGAATACCATGCGGATAACCCAGAAGAAGATAATATCATAACCGGTTACTAATACATTGGTTGGGTAAAAGTACTTGTAATCTTCTGTTTCTTCCGGCCAACCTAAAGTTGAGAATGGCCATAAAGCGGAACTAAACCAGGTATCCAGCGTATCTTCATCTTGTGTTAAATGAGTGTGACCGCATTTTGGACATACTTCAGGAGCATCTTTGGAAACTACCACTTCTCCGCATTTATCACAGTAATAAGCAGGAATTCTATGTCCCCACCATAATTGTCTGGATATACACCAGTCTCTGATATTATCGGTCCAGTTAAAATAGATTTTATCAAAACGTTCCGGTACAAATTGAATTTCTCCGGTCTTAACCGCCTCAACAGCAGGTTTGATCAACTCATCCATCTTAACGAACCATTGCTGTTTGATTAACGGCTCTACTGTTGTATTACATCTGTCATGAGTACCTACATTATGAACATGGTCCTCAATCTTTACCAGCAATCCTAATTCATCTAATTCTTTAACGATTCTCTTTCTAGCCTCATAACGGTCAAGTCCCTGGAATTTTCCTCCATTGGTGTTAATGGTAGCATCATCGTTCATAATATTGATTTCAGGCAGGTTATGTCTCTTACCAACTTCAAAGTCATTTGGGTCATGGGCAGGTGTTATCTTAACCACACCGGTACCAAATTCTTTGTCAACATAGGCATCCCCAACAACCGGTATTTCTTTATTTACAATTGGAAGTAATACTTTCTTGCCTATTAAGTGTTTGTATCTGTCATCCTCCGGATGAACGGCTACCGCTGTATCACCAAGCATGGTTTCCGGTCTTGTAGTAGCGATTTCTACAAAATCCCCCGATCCCACAACCGGATATTTAATATGCCAGAAATGTCCTGACTGTTCTTCATGTTCTACTTCCGCATCGGATATACTTGTCTGGCAAACCGGACACCAGTTTATGATTCTGGAACCTTTATAAATATAGCCTTTTTCATAAAGACGGATAAATACTTCCTGAACCGCCCTGGAACAGCCTTCATCCATGGTAAATCTTTCTCTGTCCCAATCACAGGAGGAGCCCAGCTTCTTTAACTGACCGATAATCCTTCCGCCGTATTCATCCTTCCATTGCCATGCTCTCTTAAGAAATCCTTCTCTTCCCAAGTCTTCCTTATCAATACCTTCTTTTTTCAGTTGTTCAATAATCTTAACTTCCGTAGCAATACTGGCATGGTCCGTACCCGGCTGCCATAGCGCATTATATCCCTGCATTCTCTTAAAACGAATAATAATATCCTGCATGGCGTTATCCAATGCGTGTCCCATGTGTAATTGTCCTGTAATATTTGGCGGCGGAATCACAATGGTAAATGGTTTTTTGGTCTTATCCACCTTGGCATGAAAATACTTTTTATCCAGCCATTTTTTATACAATCTGTCTTCTATGTCCTTAGGATCATAGGTCTTAGCCAATTCTTTTTTCATAATAACCTCGATTCCGGTGCTTTAGCACCATAATTCTTATTTTGACACAAAAAAAGCCCTCGTCTTTAAAGGACGAAGGACCGTGGTACCACCTTTATTCGTGATAATTTATAGCTTATATAAAAAAGCATTAGGAAAATACTTTTTTCTTAATAAGTTACAATTTTTATCACCTCTCTTGAAGTCTGGTCTATACCAAACCTCTTAGCCTGTAACGGGGCTTACCGTTATTTCCTACTAAACTGTACATGGTTTTTGTTCAGAAATACTGTTCAGGAGCTACCTTCAATAAGTTCTCATTAAGATAACTTTTCAGCCTGGGAGTTATCCTCTCTGCTAAGAAATACTTATCTAATCCTCTCCATCAATACATTTAATAATATGTTTATATTATAATTTGGCTCATTACTTATTATAATATGCAATAATTAATTTTCTGTCAAGTGGTTTTTACAGGCAGGTTAAGACAAACTTATGAATATGCTTCACCAGCTTATTTAAAATTATAGTATTTGAATCGTCTAAAAAAAGCGGACAGTATAAACCGTCCGCTTTCATAGTTCTTTAGATTTTACTTTTTATTTGAATACAAGGTCATTCTTTTCTTGTGCCGTCCTCTTTTAATGAATAGCCTTCAACAGTGGTGTCAGCTGCCATTTTTCCGTCAGCATAAAAGTAATACCACTTACTGTTGATTTGTACCCATTTTCCAGCCGCCATAACACCGTTCACATCAAAGTAGTATTTTTCACCCTTTTCATTGTGCCAACCGGTTTTCATGTCACCATTGGAATCAAAATAGCATCTTAGCCCGGCATCATTCTGACTCCAGCCCCGTGCCGTACCTTCGTCTATAACAAGTTCCACGAAGCGTCGTAAGATAGCACTGGCCTCGGCTCTGGTGACGCTGCTCTGTGGGTCAAAAATGTTGCTGCCTTTGTCCTGCATGATCCCAGCCTGCTGGATGGATCTCACCCCATCCTTTGCGTTAGCTGCAATTTTCGTATTATCCGAGAATGTGACTGGAGCAATAGAAACTGGCAGCTTATATTCGGCAGCTTTGGCATAACCTGCCATTATTACGGCCATCTCCTCCCGGGTAATCAACTGATCAGGTCCAAACTTGCTGTTGCTAATACCCTCCAGGATCTTGTTTTTGACAGCCCATTCAATGTAAGGCATGGCGGGGTCACTGTTCTTTACGTCGGTGAAGCTGCTAATTTTATAGTTGCTTACGTCAACACCGGAAAGCTTGCCTAGTGCCATTAGGAATGTTCCACGGGTAATGGCGGTATTGGGATCAAAGGTGGTTTTACTTGTACCGCTGATAAGCCCTCTGCCGGCTACAAAATCAATATGATCCTTTGCCCAATGGGTTTTGGTATCGGTGAAAGCCGGAGCAGGTGTCTTATAGCCCACACCGTAAACGGAAAGGCTGTTTCTGCTGAAAATAAGCATGCCATTTGTATAGCTGGATCTGGTTAGCAGTTGTGGTTTTCCATTTTGGTCTACAAAAACACCGAACAGGTTACCAGTCTTTCCTTTGGAAGTTGCTTTGTAAGCCATGCCCAACGTAACCATGCCCTTTCCGAAGTTTTTGATATACCTGGTCTTGCCATCTTTCTGATAGCTTACGGTCAGGTCGTAAACAGGCCGTTTGCCAATCAGTGCTTTTGCTTCTTTAGAGAGCTTACCCACCGGTGACAGGCCAATGGTAACCACTCCCGACGTTTGCCCGTTTATCTGCTTAATAGCTGCACCATCAAAGGAGAAGTTTACCAGTGGTGTATTTATGTCAAAGCGCACCACACCGTTGCTTTCTAGAAGGAGAAGCGCTTTTTCATCCAGCTTCAGGCTGGCACTTTTTCCATCTGTTCCGAACCTGATATGAAATGCAATGCCGATGCCATCTGCTGTTTTTCCACTTCTTTTGGCGTCTTTTATTGCTGTGTGGATCAGTTCCTTTACCTGCCCTTCGGTAATGGTGACGGATGCCATGCCGTCTTTATTCACTTTAACAGTTAAGTTTTTGGACGCTATGGTGGGTTGATCCGGCTTTTTATCGATGGAAGCCTTTGGGTCAGAAGGCGTGTAGCCCCCGTTGCTGCCTGTACCGCCTCCCTCACCGCCGGGATTGCCCGGATCCGTGATAAGGGCATATGTAGCCTTAATCAGAGTAGATTTATCGCCAATAACAAAGGTGGTTTTGGGGTTAGTGGCGTTTTCCAGCTGCCCGCTACCAGATACTATGATCCAACGGTCAAACAACATGCCGGCTGGGGCTGGATCAGCGATAATCGTTACCGCTTCTCCCTGCTTATACTCACCGCTTCCGCTGCCACCCCTTACAGTCAGGGCATATTTTTCCACCAAGCCGGCCAGCTTAACATCATCATAATACACCCCACTTGATGTAAAGAATTTACTCATGCCCAGCCAGATCTGTGCGCTAACCGCACCCTCCGGTACCGGTACAGTGGCCTTCACCTCCTGCCATTCACTGCTTGTGACCGTAACATGGATGATATTAACACCATCCTGATCCTGTCCCACCTGCTTGCCATTACCATCATAATAGCGCATCATCAATGTGGCCTTCCCATCAGGGAGCAGCATGCCTACGCTGGCCATATAGGATTTTATGCCCGGCATTAACGTAATAAAGTCAGAACGCAGGAAGATGTTTTCGTCTTGTGAATTGTCCACAAGCTTCAGACTGTATTCTCCTTCATACTTCTGCTCTCGGGTGATTTGATAAGAACAGGTACTCCAAGGTTCACCCCAAGATGTCCAGCCCGGTATCAGGCTAACATTGTCCTCAAGGGATGCATTAGGAATGCTCAGGGATACCGGCACATCCTCGCCTGTCGTTGCGGCTTTGAAGGAAAGATTGGAAAAGTAAACGCTGTCGGCCATGTAGAATGGGGATATACCAATCCATACCTCGGCACTCACTGCACCAGCCGGTGCTGTACTGCGCTCCGAAAGCTGCTGCCATATACCTTGCCCTGTGGTGTATGATTTCCCACTACTAAGTTCAGAAGTGAGCATTGTCCCATTTTGGTCATAATACCTTACATATACCGAACATCGGTTGGGCTGACCAGTTGTATTGCCAGAGGCATCCGTCCCATTTACCGTTCCGCTGTTCATAAACAGATTAAACTGGAAATCATAGGAGATTCCTACAGTAACATCCATTTTGTCGCTTACTAGAAAAACACCGGCAGCCGACGATTTGTCGGTAAATTTAGCACTATCACCCCCTGCACCCATTTCTCCGTCAGGGCCGGGAGCCTTATCCACAACAACGTCAGCTAACGTGGGATTTGCTTGGTTCTTTTTGGTCCAATTGTTCAAACCATTACTGAAATCACCATTAGGCAGCAACTCCAGATTTGGCACAACCGTGGTACTAACCATCTCAAATGCATCAAAATAAGCACTATCATTACTCTGTACCAGTATACGTGCCTTTACGGCATTATCTGGTGTTGTTCCACTAACTGTTACCTTTTCCCATACACCTGTGCTGACTGTATATGCACTTTGCTCTTCAAGTAACTGACCTGAAACATCTAAGAACTGCACCGTCATTATGGCCGGCCCGCTTACTACATATACCTGTGCACTGGTTTCAAAGGCTTTGCCCTGTTCTAAGTCAGCAATGTCTCCGGATATGGCAGAACCGCTGACAACCAGCATGGAGTGCCTGCCATCGTATTTTTGTGCCTCTGAAAGACTTACGCCACTGCCCGACCAACTGGAGATAGACATCTCGAACTCCTCAAAACCGCCGTTTTTGACCTCCACAGGAATCTCTACGGTTTTGGGAGGCTGCTGTACCCATCCGCCCTCAATCACCCGTACCACCTTCAGCGTTGTAGCACCGTTATCCAGAAAATACACATTCTGTCTGCCCTGCTTGTCATAGGCCAGCTCGATGAAATCCACCTCTTTGCCGTCGGCTGGCACCGTAACATGATCCCAGTTTTCGCTGACAGGATCCACTACGGTCAGTTTGCCAGCCAGATCGGTATATAACAAGCCGTCCTCACCAAACTTAATGTGTACAGGCCGCCACATGCCCCGTCCCGAGATTTCAGGGTAGATGTTCTTATACTTGGATACTTTATTGGTTTCGGTATCAAGGGTGAACAAAACTCCATCTGCCGCACCCCACAGGTTACCACCCTTGTCAAAGGTCAGCCCGCTGATCATTGGGGTGTTGAGGCCCGGAATATCCAGGCTGAATTCAGCTGTTTTTGTTTCTGATGCCACATCCCACACAAACACCTTGGGAGGTTCTGTGGGCAAGGATTCAATTGGAGCATTCAGACCGCCCCTTTGAGATGTTGAGCCATAAATTATTCCATCCTTCATAGCAAGACCCACAATACTCTGCTTCTCCACCACATTACGGTAAACCTTGTGAGTACCGTCGGAAGGATTGTAGATTCCAAGGGCACCACCTGTTTTTCCATAATCCGGAATGGTTCCCATCAGCAGAAGACCGTCCTGATACTGCATGATGTAGGGGCGGTCCTGCTCCTGGATTGTTTTCATCTCAAACAGTGTTTTAAACTTGCCCGGCTCACTGGTATTCATGGATTGAATGACGGCACCAGGATAAATACCAAAGTATAAGGTATCACCATCTCCTGCTACGATGCCCTCCGCCTGACCCTGGTTGTACATACGGGCTTCCTGAGTCCTGGGGTCATATTCCGCACCGATAGGCCCGCCAGGGTAGGTGGTCATATATAGCTTACCGTTGTTACCCGCGGCCAGGTTGTGCAACCCAAGGGGCGCACCCATTACAGATGCCTGTTCACGAGTGGTAGTCTTTGCTGACACATCCATATACACGATTTCACCGCCACGGGAAAGGGTCAGCACCACTGGGTTGCCATCCTTAAGCATTACCGTTCCACCACGTAGCCCCGATGGATACTTGGTGATCTTCTCCACAATATCCAGTGTTTTGTGGTTGATCTGCATCAGGTGGCGGTCATGAATCAGATAAGCGTAATCCCCATGCACGGGCAGGTGGGTAAAGTTCCATACCCCAAAGTCATAGCCTTCCTCATCTTTTACGCCGTCCATATGCACCACTTTATCGTCCCACTGCTGCTTATCCAGATGATAGAACAGTAACGCATCTTTTTTGCCGTTATCCACATGGGCCATTAGGGTGTTGCCTGCGATGCCCATGCTGTAAACATATTGTACCACCCCATCCCCTGGATCCTTTTTGATTCGTTCATGCAGATTACCAGGTGTAATATCAGTAATTTTGTTTTGATTCCTTATATCCATTACATGTACCTTAGCCGCCAGGCCCAGCCCTAAGTACAGCTTTCCGTCCTTATAGGCCATGGAGCGCACATAGTCGCTGCTTCCGGATGGATCGGCCATTCCCAAATCCTCCAACTTGCCAGTGGAGGCATTGTACTTCACCACATGAGAGCCACCCTGCTTATAGGTGCCAAAGTAGATATTGCCGGTCTCGTCACCTGCGGCGCTCCATACCTGGTGTCCCTCAAGTACTGTACCGATTTTTTGGGAATCCTGGGTGGCTGGGTCGTACACATACAAAATCCCCCTATCGCCTGCCACATAGATTTTTCCATCGGTTGCGGCGGTATGGGTATAGGCCGTTCCAATACCAGGCATTTGTTCCAAATCCACCCGAAGGTTGGTTTCTACATCCACCACGCTGAATACGTCTCCAACAGCAGCTGCATAGGCATACAGGCGCCCTCCATACGTATTAAAGGTGGCGGCAGGTACATTGGGAGTTGAAGCCATGGGTCCCAGATCCTCGGCAGCCATGAACCCTCTTCCCCTAAGGGAAGCGGCCACAATTTCACTTTCCGAACCATTGGCCAAGGTCTTCTGTACTCCAACCAGGGAGAATGCCATTGCAGCCACCAGCAGGGAGGCGATCAGGCGCGATCCGCATTTCATCCATTTTGGATTCGTTTTTTTACAATGCATATATTATCTTCCTTTCATAATATTGTTGTGCGTGATTTGCCAATCCGGTAATATCACCGGCTGGTTTAGGAATTTAGAATTCTACGTCCACGCAATTACGTTCCATTCCCCAGATACTTCTTTATTTTATGTTTTAAATTTACCACCACCTTGTAATTAGCTGAATATTAATATGTTCAAGATATTAGGTATATAGTTTAATCAGTTGTATTTATCAGCCTCAAGCTTTCGTCAATAATATGTTTTCCGGACCCGTGATACAACTTAGGGATAAAAGCCGACAATATGAATATACCTTTGCCTATATTTTAATAATGTATTGGTTAAAATAAAACATATTGCTTTGCCAATTAATAGAACTATATTGCTATATTATTAAAAATTGTCTATAAATCCTGGTATTTCTAGTCATTTTTACATATAAAAAACTGCACTATCTGAATCATATCGAAAGTCTATGGGTTATGGATAAATCCACTTCCATGATTCTTCCTCAAATATCAGATAGTGCAGTTCGAAGCAAAAACAAAAAACTTCATAACACTGTACTCTTTATTCTAATAGGAACAGATTGCCTTTTTCATCTTTGTCACATATTCACCGATGGGTCTTACACAATCTGCCCCATATTCTCCTACCATCTTAACAATTGCACTTCCTACAATGATACCATCGCAGTACAAAGCTATCTCTCCCGCCTGTTCCGGTGTGGCTATGCCAAATCCTATGGCGCATGGAATATCCTGTTCTGCTTTTACCAACCTTATCATATCGCGGGCATTGGCAGTAATTTTATTTCTTACACCGGTAACTCCCATAGAGGAAACACAATATACAAAACCTTTGGCCTCTCTGGCGATCATCCGGATACGTTCATGGGAGGTAGGTGCAATAAAAGAGATTAGATCAATCCCATATTTATTACAATATGGTTCTAACTCCCCCTTTTCTTCAAAGGGAAGATCTGGAACTATAAGGGCGTCAATACCGCAATTCTTACAGTTTTTTAAAAACCTTTCTCCCCCATAAGTAAAAACGGGATTAATATAGGTCATAAAGGCCAGGGGAATCTCACATTGTTTTCTTACTTCTTCCACCATTTTAAAGATTTTATCTGTGGTGGTACCTCCTTTAAGAGCCCTTTCATCTGCCTGCTGTATAACACTTCCTTCTGCAACCGGGTCAGAAAAAGGAATCCCTATTTCGATCAGATCTGCACCTGATTTTGCCATTTCAATAATCAGTTGCCCTGTAATATCCAAAGATGGATCACCTGCTGTTATAAAAGTTATAAATGCTTTTCCTTTGGTAAATACTTCTTTGATTCTACTCATGAATCTCTACCCCCTTAAAACGCGCTATGGCCGCCACATCTTTATCTCCTCTGCCTGATAGATTAATTACCATAATCTTATCTTTTCCCATGGCAGGAGCAATTTTTTTGGCATATGCCACTGCGTGGGAACTTTCAATTGCGGGAATAATTCCTTCCATCTTTGACAGGTATTCAAAAGCTGCTATGGCTTCCTGATCTGTAACAGCAACATAAGATGCTCTTCCCATATCATGAAGATATGCATGCTCCGGTCCGATTCCAGGATAGTCAAGTCCTGCTGAAACAGAGTAAACAGGTGCAATCTGTCCATATTCATCCTGGCAGAAATAAGATTTCATGCCGTGGAAGATTCCCACACTTCCATTGGTGATAGTAGCTGCATTTTTATCAGTATCCACACCATGTCCTGCTGCCTCACAGCCAATTAATCGGACTTCCCGGTCATGTATAAATTCATAGAACAGTCCCATTGCATTGCTTCCACCCCCCACACAGGCAAGCAGTACATCCGGAAGCTTTCCTTCTAACTCCATAATCTGCTGTTTCACTTCTTTACCTATAATACTTTGAAAATCACGGACAATAGTCGGAAAAGGATGAGGCCCCATAACGGAACCAAGTACATAGTGGGTATCCTCCACACGGGCAGTCCATTCTTTCAAAGTTTCATTTACAGCATCTTTCAGAGTCTGTGTCCCCCCTGTTACAGCGTGAACCTTTGCACCAAGCAGTTCCATGCGAAATACATTCAGTGCCTGGCGGTCCGTATCTTCTTTCCCCATAAATATCTCACATTCCATTCCCATAAGTGCCGCTGCTGTAGCAGTTGCAACTCCATGCTGACCCGCACCGGTCTCCGCAATCACCCTTGTTTTTCCCATCTTCTTTGCAAGAAGCATCTGACCCAATACATTATTAATTTTATGGGAACCGGTATGATTTAAATCTTCTCTCTTTAGATAAATCTTAGCTCCGCCAAGGTCTTTGGTCATTTTTTCTGCATAGTATAATAAGGAAGGTCGTCCTGCGTAATTTTGGTAAAGTCTTTCTAATTCCCTGCAGAATTCCGGATCTTTTCTATAGTAATTGTAAGCATCCTCTAATTCAATCACTGCATTCATTAGTGTTTCCGGAATATATTGTCCTCCATGTATACCAAATCTTCCCTCTGACATAACTTTCACTCTCCTTTATGATCTTTCTACTTTCTTCCTTGCTGCTTCTGTCAATTATGTTCTTCTTATCTTTTGTATTAAATCTCTTATCTTCCCAAGATCTTTAAAATGATCCGTTTCTACTCCGCTGCTTACATCAATACAATAGGGATTGCATTGTTTTACAGCCTGTAAAACATTACCGGAATAAATTCCTCCTGCAAGGAAAAATGGTTTACTTACATTAGAGATGAGATTCCAGTTAAAAACAGTTCCACTTCCACCATACTGTCCTTCCCGATAAGTATCTAATAAGATATAGTCGCATGGTAACCGGGCCTCTTTGTTAATATCTGCAGCTTCTTTGACTCTGACTGCTTTGATAATGTCATTCCCCAGATATTGTTTTAATTTTAAGATATACTCTTCTTTTTCATCTCCATGAAGCTGAATAACATCAATCACTTGTTCTTTGCAAAAGCGTATAATGTTTTCCGGTTCCTCATTTACGAAAACTCCTACAGCCTTAATGAAAGAATTCAAGTTTTTCTTTAATTCTATTGCAGTCTCCAAACTTACCTTTCTTCTACTATTTGCAAAAACGAAGCCAACATAGTCAGGAAGAACTTCATTGACTGCTTTGATATCCTCTAACCTTGTAAGACCACATATTTTAACCTTAGTCATCACTATTCCTCCAGGGTGCTTTGTATAAGCTACATTTATTTCTACTCTCTCCTTATAATATCCGGTATGTTTTCTTAAGAGTGATTCTTACCTTGTAAGTAAGCCATCATCTCTTTCTTGTCTTTACTTCTCATTAATGTTTCACCGATTAGTGCCCCATCTGCCCCGGCTGCTTTTAAAGCTGAAATATCTTCTGCCTTTTGAATACCGCTCTCGGCAATAAAAATAATGTCAGGTGGAATCAACTTCTTTAAATTTATACAGTGGTTAAAATCCACCTGAAAGGTCTGCAGGTTTCGATTGTTCACTCCTATGATTCTTGCTCCGGCTTCTAAAGCCATCTTAATTTCTTCTTCCGAATGCACTTCCACCAAAGTAGAAAGGCCAAGTTCATTACAAATGCTTATGTATTCCTTTAAAGTATCTTTATCCAATAGGGCACAGATCAACAGTACTGCATCTGCCCCAATTAGTTTTGCTTCATAGATCTGATATTCATCTACGGTAAAGTCTTTTCGCAATACCGGAATTGATACTGAACTGCTGATCTCAGTTAAATGCCCATTGTTTCCTTTGAAATATTCCGGCTCTGTCAGAACGGAAATCGCCGCCGCCCCTCCTTTTTCGTATTCTTTTGCTATTTCTAAATATGGGAAATCCTTTGCAATCTCTCCTTTGGATGGAGATGCTTTTTTCACTTCACATATTAGAGAAAAACCTTTTTCTCCTGTCTCATTTTTTCCCTTCTTAGAAACCGCCCTGTTTTCCCTAAAAACATGCTCTAATGCAAATTCTTCTCTTTGATGAAAACTTTTCACCTTATTTCCGTTATAAATACGAGCTTTCAGTTCATCTAAAGATACCACTGCCTTTAATTCATTAACACGTTTCCTGCTTGATTCTGCAAGAATATCAAGAATCATATTGTCACCGCCTTTCTCTATTTCAAGTCTTTTTAAAGACAAGTCTGAATCAAAATATACTGAATTACCCATTGGATAATTTCACAAACTGTTCCAATTGCTTTAGCGCCTTTTTGCTGTCAATAATCTCTGCCGCCATCCTGATACAATCCCTAAGAGTCATACAATTGTAGTTCAAATACAGACATACAGCTGAATTTAATACTACAATATCCCTCTTTGGCCCTTTTTCACCGTTTAGTATGTCTCTGGCAATCCGTGCATTTTCCGAAGGATTACCTCCCACAAGTTCTTCTGCCTTACAATATTCAAAACCCAACCGGCGGGGATCTAAAAAGAAACTGTTCAGCCTTCCTTGATTTACTTCACATACGGTAGATGATGAAGTAAGTGTAATTTCATCCATTCCGTCATGCCCATGAACTACCATTGCTTTCTTTACGCCAAGATTGGCTAATACCTGGGCAAGGGGCTCCACCAGATTTTCATCGTATACTCCCAACAGTTGAAGACTGGCATCTGCAGGACTGACAAGAGGGCCAAGAATATTGAATATTGTTCTGATTCCAAGTTCTCTCCTTACTGGTGCCGCATATTTCATGGAAGAATGATATCTGGGGGCAAACAGAAAACACAATCCAATTTCTTTCAATATCTGTTCACTTTTCTCAACAGGAATGTCAATATTAACACCCAAAGCTTCTAACACATCTGCACTTCCGCATTTACTGGATACACTCCGGTTCCCATGTTTTGCAACCGGTATCTTAGCAGCAGATACAATAAAGGAGGATACCGTTGAAATGTTAAATGTAAATGTTTCATCTCCTCCGGTACCTACAATTTCCAATACATCCTGTTCCGTCTCTAATTTCGTTCCATGTTTTCTCATGCTAAGTGCACAAGCCGTAATCTCATGAATGGTTTCTCCCTTCATTCTCATAGCAGTAATAAATGCTGAGATTTGGGAATTCGTTGCTTCTCCCCTCATGATCTCATCCATAACAGCTTCCGCCTCATTATGTGTAAGATCTTTTCCCTTTACCAACTGGTTGATTGCTTGTTGTATCATATTGCTCCACCTCCGATTTCTAAGAAGTTTTTCATGATTAATTCTCCTTGTGGTGTTAAGATGGATTCCGGATGGAATTGCAGACCATAGATTTCATAATCCTTATGCTTCACCGCCATAATTTCACCGTCTTTATCCTCTCCGATTACCAGTAGTTCATCAGGTAAAGTATCTCTTGTTACAATAAGGGAATGATACCTTGCTGCCTCTATCATTGGGGGTAGACCATGAAATATACGGCTGCCGTTAGCAATATGAATGGTACTTTGTTTTCCGTGGATCAGTACTTTTGCCGGACCTATCTCACCTCCGAAAGTCTCACAGACTGCCTGATGTCCAAGACATACTCCCAGAATCGGAACAGTCTCTTTCATCTCATAGATTACCTCTTCACAGATACCTGCCTCTTTGGGATACCCAGGGCCCGGGGATATGATAATATGGGTTGGTTTTTGATTCATAACCTCCTTAACAGTCATCTCATCATTGCGGATTACTATAATATCGTCTTGTATCTTACCTGCAAGCTGTACCAGGTTATAAGTAAAGCTATCATAATTATCTATAATCAGTATCATATCTCATCCACCTCACTTGCCCTTAAAATCGCTTCTATAATTGCCTTTGCCTTATTCTCACTCTCTTCATATTCTTTCTCAGGTATACTGTCTGCCACAATTCCTGCTCCTGCCTGTACATAAACCTTGTTATCTTTTTTCACTGCCATACGGATGGCAATGCAGGTATCCATATTACCTGAGAAATCAATATAACCAATTGCACCTCCATAGATTCCTCTGGGCTCTTTTTCAACTTCTCCTATAATTTCACATGCCCTTATCTTAGGTGCCCCGGATAAAGTTCCTGCAGGAAGAATTGCTTCAATAACATCAAATGGGTCTTTTCCGTCTTGTATTTTCCCTCCTACCACCGATGTTATATGCATTATTTTTGAATATTTTTGTATCTTTTTATAATCAGCAACCTGTACACTTGAGATTTTAGCAACCTTTCCTATATCATTTCTTGCAAGGTCAACAAGCATATTGTGTTCAGAAAGTTCTTTTTCATCTTGCAAAAGTTCTTCTTCTAATTCCTTATCTTCCCTTGGTGTTTCTCCTCTTGGTCTGGAACCTGCAATGGGAAATGTAAAAAGATTGCCATTCTTTAGTTTTACCAAAGTCTCCGGAGACGTACTGATAATCTGAGTTTCATCTCTCTGTAGAAATACCATATAGGGAGAAGGATTGGTAGTTCTAAGCACTCTATAGGCATTAATAAGGCTGTCTCCGTACTCTGTCTCAAATCTTCTTGAAATCACGCCTTGAAATAAATCTCCGTTTCTTATATACTCTTTTGTTTTTTCTACCATGGCACAATATTCTTCCTGGGTTACATTACAGGTAAAATGCGGCCTGCTTTTGGTAACTAACTTAGGAAGGGGTGTCAGATCGTGAACCAGCCGGATGATTCCTTCAATCTCTCCAATTGCCTTTATGTAATTCTCCTTAATATTGTCAGTCCTCATATTGACCATAATAATAATTTTTTGTTTCAAATGGTCATAGGCAATTACCTTATCAAATAGCATAAGATCAAAATCGTAATAATCATTGGTTTTTAGTTTTAATTTTCTTTCCCAATATCCAATCATCTCATAGGCAAAATATCCTACAAATCCACCTGTAAACGGAGGCATTTCCTTTAATTGGGGTGCTTTGTATTCTTTTAATAGTTCTCTGACGGCATCAAAAGGATCATTATAATAAAGAGTTCTCTTTTCCCCGTCTAAGATGATAATCTCATTGTTTTTACAAGTAACATGTAAAACAGGATTAAATCCTAAAAACGAATACCTGCCCCATTTCTCACCGCCTTCAATACTCTCAAGAAGGTAATACTTCTTACTGATCTGAGAGATTTTTCGAAGCAGCGTAATAGGAGTGACAATGTCGGCATGGATTTCTTTGCAGATCGGTATAATACTGTATTCTTTTGCAAATGTTTCAATTTCTTTACAACTTGGTCTTATCATAGTTCTCACCATTTTTTCATCTGGATGGGATGAAAAACTCCTTTCTTCTTATTTGATTGAGCAGAACAATATTTTACTCCATTAGATGGCCTTCAACTAATGCCAAACCAGGCTTTTATGCAATCATGACCACCAGTGAGAACTGGTGGTTTGTTCTGTCCCTGTAAGGGACTATTACCGGCATAGGCCTCAAAGGCCCTTCGAAAATAAAAGCCCTAACCGCACCTTTTTCTCTGGTTTAGCCCTAACAAGGGCTTTTATTATTTACCTTTTATTACTGGCTCACCCGTAAACGGGTTTATATATTCTTTGAGACTCAGTTGGTCATATGCTTGATCATCCATTAATTGATTTCTGATATATTCTTGAATCTTTTTGGCGTTCTTACCAACCGAGTCAACATAGTATCCTCTACACCAAAATTTTCTGTTCCCATATTTATATTTTAGATTTGCATG
>NZ_FOWD01000025.1 GCF_900115365.1 Anaerocolumna aminovalerica | reverse complement strand
TAGAAGTAAGAAGAGTATTCATTTCTTGAAAAAAATCCTTTAAGTTATTACGAATAGACATAAAAATCCCTCCAAAATTTAATAGATAAAATGTATCTAATAACATTTTGAAGGGAACATTTGTTTGTCAATTCGCATTTTAACCAAAACACCTATAAATAAATATACAATATGACGGTAGTGTCCTTAAGTTGACGACATTGAGCGTCCTACTGCAACAAATTTTTATTTCGAAAAGTATTTACGTCCATAAATTATATCTTGGTTCATTTGATTCTTCAAATCTTCTACTGATTGAAAGGACATTTCCGGTCTTTCGTATGCATATAGTGACACTTCAATGGTAGATCCATATAAATCTGAATCAAAATCAAATATGTAGGTTTCTACCCTTTTCTCAGGAGTAACTCCTACTGTGGGGTTATGGCCTATATTGGTTAAACCCGGATATTTGATACCATTAATACTAGTCATGGAGGCATATACTCCGTCAGGGGGTAGCAATTTAGAAGCAGGAGGAATTAAATTGACGGTAGGAAATCCTATCGTCCGCCCAATTTTTCTGCCATGTTTTACTTCTCCTATGATGGAAAATGGCCTTCCTAAAAGTCTGGTTACCAGCTCTATATCTCCTTCCGCTATTTTGCTTCTGATATAGGAACTGCTGATAACCTGGTCTTGGACTTTAATTTTGTCAAATACAATAAGCTCATAACCGTATTCTTTGGATTTTTCTTTTAACAATTCTACATTGCCTCTCCGATTATGTCCAAAACAATAATCAGCACCCACAACAATAACTTTGGCATCTAATTTCTCAATTAAAACTTCTTTTATAAAGTCCACTGGTTCCATAGATGCCGTTTCTTTTGTAAAGGGATAAGAAACCAATACATCAAAACCACTTTGTTCCAGTATATATCTTTTTTCTTCCTCGGTATAGATTAATTCAATCTCTTTATCGGAAAAAAGGTTCCTGGGATTATATAGAAAGGTAAACATAACAGCCTGTAATCCATCTTTCTTTAATTCCAGTACTTTATTTAACAAAAGCTGATGACCAAGATGTATTCCGTCAAATTTACCTAAAGATACCGCACTATTTTTAATTTTAAAATCTGTTTCACCAGCAATGTATTTCATACTAATCTCCATTCTGCTGCCACTCTGCGAATTTGTGCGGCAGCACAATATTTGCAAAGTGAATTGTTTCATAATTCACTTGAAACAATCTTGATTTTCACACTAACCTTTTCTACTTATCTGCACTCAGATACTATATTAGGGTGCCAAATGTTCAACCTATGTTTCCTCATTACGCATTATAAGAACATCTTTATAGGCTTAAATATCTGATCTTTTTGATTGAATTCATAAATTCCAATGAAATGATTGTTCCAATCGTAAACCCGAACCTGGGCTTGGTTGTTTATATTCTTAGTTTCTGTTATATGTTTAGTATAAAAACTATTTCCATTATAAATGTATTTGCAATATTCTTCTTTCACAGTTACTTTAGGATAATCGGGGAACATATCATCCACAGGGATACAAGTTGCTAATAATTTTCCCTCTGCTGCTTTTTCGTTAATTTCTGATAACTTTAAACTATCTGTAATGGAAAATTGTCCGACTTTCGTTCTCAACAAACTTTTCATACAGCCGCCGCACTGAAGTTTTGCTCCTATATCGTGGCACAGAGTTCTAATGTAGGTTCCTTTGGAACATTCCACTCTGATTCTAACTTCATGATTTTTTTCATCAAATTCCAGTATACGGATATTATATATCCATACTTTTCTTGTTTTTCTTTCGACTTCTTTTCCTTCCCGGGCCAGTTCGTATAACTTCCTGCCGCTGACTTTCAGAGCGGAATACATAGGCGGCAGTTGATCATACTCACCTTCAAAACTTAATATGGCTTCTTCTATCTGTTTTTTATCAGCCTTTACTTCACAGGTGGAGAGTATCTTTCCAGTTACATCCTGGGTATCCGTAGTTTGTCCTAATAAAAGTACTGCTTCATAAGTTTTATTCTTATCTGTTAACATGTCAGATAGTTTTGTACTATTTCCCAAACAAACCGGCAGAACACCTTCCGCATCCGGGTCCAGCGTACCTGTATGCCCAATCTTCTTCTGCTTTAATATACCTCTCAATTTTGCCACTACATCATGAGAGGTATAACCTTTTTCTTTATATACATTAATAATTCCATGAATCAATTTTTTAACTCCTTTTTTCCAAGCTGTTGTATTTTATAAAGTTTTTATCCTACTAGATTTTTTTGCTTTAAAGAATTTAAAAAATTAGGTATTCAACTGTGACTTACACATATTTATATTGTTATTTTTAAACTACAAAACTTGGCTATTTATTTGATCATTTAATTAATTGCTCTTCTATTAAATTGGTTAAATGATTGATTATATCAGAAACAGAACCTTCCATGGTACAACCGGCAGCTTTCACGTGCCCCCCGCCTCCAAACAAGACTGCTATTTTACTTACATTTACATCTCCATTGGCTCTCAAACTTACTTTAAATTCCTGATGTCCTGTTTCATATAAAAAGACTGCTACTTCTACACCCTTTGTAATTCGCAGCTGATCAATAATTCCATCAAGATCAGCAGGTGATACTCCGTAAGAAGAAAGAGTATCTTTTTCTAGAGAAGATACAATACATTTACCATCCAAAAATAATTTACTTTCTAACAGGCATTTTCCCAATATCCTGTTTTGTAAATAATCTTTTTGATAAAAAGTTTCATCAATCATTTTTGAAAAGGGAACACCTTTTGCTATTAATTTACCTGCTATATTCATGGTTTTTTCCCTGGTATTGGAATGCTTAAATACACCGGTATCATGAATCAGCCCTAAATAGAGGGCCTTTGCAACTTCCAGATCAATTTTATCTTCATCAAATAAATTAAATAAAACTTCACAGGTAGAACTGGCATTGTCTACAATAAGATTAATATCTCCAAAACCGGTGTTGCTGATATGGTGGTCAATATTAATTTTGGTTTTTGCTTCATTAAAATATACTTCTGCAAATCCTAACCGATCCTTACTTCCGGCATCAAGAGCAATAAAATAATCGTATATTATATGGCTATCATTGGTTTGTTTTACTAATGCAGCTTCTTTCCAAAGCAAAAATTTATTTGGAATTGGTTCTAAAAATACATCAATGATCCTATCTTCAGGGAGATTATGTTTTAAATAAAGGGAAAGTGCCATACAAGAGCCAATACAATCCCCGTCCGGTCTTACATGGCCAACTATACCTATTGTTTTCGCATCTTTCAATCTTTCTAATATTTTCTCCATCTTATCCTCTATTCCGGTGCATTACCGTTCTTTTATAACAGATAGAACCGGCCCTTTCAAACATGATTTTCCCCAGCAGCACAGCAAATAATCAACGAGAAGTTCAAAATGAAGTTCCATTTAATTGATTTTATTTTGGAGTCCTCCCAATGTAAGGCTTGCCTTACATATGAAGATTCATTCATTTTGCAACTTAACGCCGGGGCAACAGTAAATGGTTCATGAAATTTCAGGGAGATATGATAATTATGCAACTTCGGCTTAATTATCATATCCCTGGATAAACTTATTTATAGTTATACTACACTCTTTTCCTGCCTTCAACATGAACCAACCATAGATGCCTTCTATTTTCTATTATTCATCTGCTTCTTTTTTATTTATCTGTGCTTTTTCTGTTATTGTACGTTTTTTCTGTAATTTATCTACGTTTTTTCAGTTATTTATCTGCATCTTCTTGTAAATCATTATTTACTTCTTCCGCCTCTTCAACAGATACATGATTTACTTCATCTATTAACTTTGACATATTTACACCATATTCAATGGATTGATCCATAATAAATGTTAATTCAGGTGTGTTTCGCAGATTAATGGTTCTCGCTAATTGACCTCTGATAAATGGTGCTGCACTTTTTAATCCGGCTAAAGTAGCTTTTCTTGATTCTTCATCACCAAGAACGCTTATATACACTTTAGCATGTTTTAAATCAGGTGCCACTTCCACCGCCACTACAGAAGTCATAGGATTAATTCTTGGATCTTTTATTTCTCCTCTGCTGATTAACATACTTAGTTCTCGCTGAACTTCACCATTAATTCTAGTGTTTTTGATACTATTCTTTCTCATATTTACACCCTAGTGTATCGCAAAATACTTAGGATACCACCACATAAAACGTGAAAGAATAAAATATGTGGTTACCTTTCTTTTATATTTTCTTTCACACTAAATTGTTTCTAAACAGTTAACTATCTTGGAATTTCTTCCATAATATATAGTTCAACTGTATCTTCTTCTTTCACATCATTAAACTTCTCGAATACAAGACCACATTCATATCCGGATGCAACTTCTTTTACATCATCTTTGAATCTCTTAAGAGAAGCAAGGGCACCATCAAATATTACAATTCCATCACGTATAATTCTTGCAGAACAGCCTCTGACAATCTTACCGTCTGTTACATAAGAACCTGCAATTGTTCCTAATCCGGAAGCCTTAAATGTCTGCCTTACATCTGCATGACCAATTACTTTTTCCTGGAATATTGGATCTAACATACCTTTCATGGCAGCTTCCACATCTTCAATTGCATTATAAATAACACGGTATAATCTTATATCAACTTTTTCTCTGTCTGCTGTTTCTTTTGCAGCGTTATCCGGACGAACATTAAATCCGATTACAATTGCATTGGATGCACTTGCAAGGATTACGTCAGATTCGTTTACGGCACCAACACCGCCATGAATAATTCGAACAGCCACTTCTTCATTACTTAATTTTTCTAAGCTTTGTTTTACAGCTTCTACAGAACCTTGTACGTCTGCTTTTACAATAATATTTAATTCTTTGATTTCACCGGCTTTAATTTGTGAGAATAAGCCGTCTAAAGATAATTTTGCTTTCGTATCTGCCAGAAGTTTTTCTCTTCCCTGGGAAATATAAGTTTCTGCAATGGAACGGGCTTCTTTTTCTGTTTCAGTAGCCATAAATATTTCACCGGCTTCCGGTACTTCATTTAAACCAAGGATCTCTACAGGTGTAGAAGGAGTAGCTTCCTTAACACGTCTGCCCTTATCATCCATCATTGCTCTTACTTTACCAAATGCAGAACCTATAACGATGGAATCACCAACATTTAAAGTTCCTTTTTGTACTAAAATAGTAGCTACCGATCCTCTGCCTTTATCTAGCTCGGCTTCGATTACCACACCTCTTGCTTTTCTATTTGGATTTGCCTTTAATTCAGCAATTTCTGCTGTTAATACTATCATTTCCAACAGTTGTGGAATACCTTCTTTAGTATGAGCAGATACCGGTACAAATACAGTGTCTCCACCCCAATCCTCTGCTACTAATCCATATTCTGTAAGTTCTTGTTTTACTCTTTCAATATTGGCACTTGGCTTATCAATTTTATTAATTGCTACAATAATTTGAATGCCTGCTGCTTTTGCATGGCTGATAGCTTCTATTGTCTGGGGCATAACACCATCGTCCGCAGCTACTACTAAGATTGCAATATCAGTAGATTGAGCTCCTCTCATTCTCATGGATGTAAAGGCTTCATGTCCCGGGGTATCCAGGAATGTAACTTTTTCACCATTTACTTCTACTACATAGGCACCAATATGCTGAGTAATACCTCCTGCCTCATGGGAAGTTACATTAGCCTTACGGATTGCATCCAAAAGGGAGGTCTTTCCATGATCTACGTGTCCCATTACGCAAACTACCGGAGGACGTTTTTCCAGTGTAGATTCATCTTCTTCGTCTTCTTTTAATAATTCTTCGATAACATCAATCTTTACTTCTTCTTCAGCAATTATATCATATTCCAAAGCAATTTCTTCTGCCTCTTCAAATGTGATTTCTTGATTGATGGATACCATTTTACCAGCAAGAAATAATTTTTTAACAAGTGCTGCGGATGGTAATTTCATCTTATCGGCTAATTCTTTAATTGTAATAACCTCTGGAATCACAATTGTTTTAATTTCTTCTTCTTTCGGTTCTTCTACCTTTGGTTTAATAAACTGACCTTTTTTATAAGGTTTAATTGTCTCTAAAATATTATCTTCTTCTATATCTTTATGGCCGTAATTCTTATTTTTAATGTTTTTATTGGTTCTGTTATTTCTTGCAATCGCAGAATCACTTCTGGACATTCCTAAAGGAGCATCTACCTTTTTCTCTGTTTTTTTAGCGTCGCTTCTACCGCTTCCCTTTTTATTACCATAATTCTTAACATTATCATCTTTATCCTTATCCATAAAGTTAAAGCCTGAATTATTATAGTTTCTATTTTGATAGGTGTTATTGCCTCCGGATCTGTTTTGATTATAATTTGATCCGCCCTGTCTGCCGCCTTGAGTGTTAGAATTATAAGAATGTCCTGGGTTTTGGCTATATCTATCACTATTATTATATGAGTTCGTTCTACCTTGCTGACTATTCATTTGTTGATTTTGTCCATCCTGTCCCATTGGTTTATTCTGTCTGTATTGACCTTGATTCATTGACCTGTTTTGCCCAGCCGGTCTTTGTCCATAATTACCCGAATTATATTGACTGTTTCTGGACTGGTTATTTTGCCTTCCTTGGCTTTGTCTGTCGGTACTTTGGTTTTGGTTATTACGTCTGAATTGATTACCGGAACCTGTCTGATTCCCTTGTCTATTTTGACTGTATTGAGAGCTCTGTCTGTTCTGTCCTGACTGTCCCATCGGTCTGTTCTGCTCATTTTGGGCAGAATTATGATATCTATTCTGGCCGCTTTGTCTGTCCGTATTACCATGCCTATTTTGGCCGCTTTGTCCATACTGACTACCTGGTCTGTTTTGTCCTCCCTGAGCAGAAGCTGGTCTGGTTTGGCTGTTTTGTCCTCCTTGAGCGGAAGTTGGTCTGACTTGGCTGTTTTGTCCTCCTTGAGCAGAAGCTGGTCTGGCTTGGTTGTTTTGTCCTCCTTGAGCGGAAGTTGGTCTGACTTGGCTGTTTTGTCCTCCTTGAGTGGAAGCTGTTCTGTTTTGACTATTTTGTACAGCCTGCTGATTAGAAGACATCTGATTAACAGCAGTTTTACCTGCCGGTTTTGCCGCTCCAAGAAAATGGTTTTTAACAAGATTCACATGGTTTTCTTCCATATTACTCATGTGGCTCTTAATATCAATGCCATTGTCTTTTAAGTAATTTATAATGTCTCTACTTTGTTTATCTATTTCTTTTGCTAATTCATATACTTTCATTTTTGCCATACTTACTACCTCCAAGGTTAGACTGGGTATCTGTATCCATACCGTCGTCTAGGTTAATTGTGTTCAGTTGCTTTTCTACCGCATTAGCCAAGCCTTTATCAAGAAGAACTAAAGATGCTCTGAATTCTTTCCCTATTGCATGGCCAAGGTTTGTTTTTTCACCAAAAAAGTAAATCGGCACTTTATAGTAAGTACACATATTGGTAAACATTTTTTTTGTATTATTTGATGCATCCTCAGCAACGATAACTAACATAGCTTTTCCTTCCTTAACAGCCTTTTCTGTCATGAATTCACCGCTTGTCAGTTTCCCTGCTTTTGCCGCTAATCCAATATAAGATAATACTTTTTTTGTGGCAGTAGGCTGGAGCCCGGTACTTTCCTGCTCATGATTCAAGTCCAATCAACTCCTTTTCTAACTCCTCATAGACTTCTTTTGGAATACTCACCTTTAAAGAACGTTCTAATCCTCTATTTTTCTCTGCTTTTCTAAAACACTCAGGCGAATTGCATATGTATGCACCTCTACCATTTTTTTTACCTGTTTTATCAATAAGGATTTCATCTTCCGGTGTTTTTATAACTCTTATCATTTCCTTTTTATTTTTCATTTCCCCGCAGCCGGTACATTGTCTTTGAGGAACTTTTTTTGTAACACTCATTATTTATATCACCCTAACCTTTCAATGAGCCTTATTAACTATTTTTCCGTTCAAATTCATAAAATATAATTATCTATTTTGAGGTTTGAAACATTTCACTCTACTTAATTTCTTTCAGAATGAGAGAATGCTTCTTATTCCTTATCATAATTGTCTGAATATTCATCATCTTCATACTCGCCGTTATATTCAGAATCTTCATATCCTTCATTATAGGATGAGTTATAATCATAATTTGCAACCTGTGATTCGCTCTTAATATCAATCTTATAACCGGTCAGTCTTGCAGCCAATCTCGCATTCTGTCCTTCTTTTCCTATTGCTAGTGACAATTGATAATCCGGAACAATTACTTTTGCGCTTTTTTCTCCTTCTTCCACATGAACAGAGATTACTTTTGCAGGACTTAGAGCATTCTCTATTAATATAGCTGGATCATCGCTCCAGTTAATAATATCTATTTTTTCTCCCCGCAATTCATTTACAATAGCATTTACTCTTGCGCCGTTTAGACCAACACAAGCTCCAACCGGATCCACATCAGGATTATTGGTAGCTACCGCCATCTTGGTTCTGGAACCGGCTTCTCTTGCTATACTTTTAATTTCCACCGTTCCGTCTCTTACTTCGGTAACTTCTGCTTCGAATAATCTCTTTACCAGTTCCGGATGTGTTCTGGATACGGTAATTCTCGGGCCTTTTGTAGTATCTTTTACTTCCAGAACGTATAGTTTAATACGGTCTGTAGGTCTGAAATGCTCACCTTTCACCTGCTCGTTCTCTGTTAGTACAGCATCTACTTTACCCAGATTAATACTTATATTATCACCTACATAGCGTTGCACAATTCCAGTAACAACATCTTTTTCCTTACTGTAGTATTGATGAAACAATACTTTTCTTTCTTCTTCTCTGATTTTTTGTACTACTACCTGCTTTGCCTTTTGAGCTGCAATTCTTCCGAAATTACGAGGAGTTACTTCCACATGAACAACGTCCCCCACACTGTTCTTAGGGAATTTTAAAATTGCTTCTATTTCGCTTATTTGTGTAATAGGGTCTGTTACTGTTTCAACTATTTGACGCTCTGCATAAACATTAACGGCACCATTTTCTCTATTGATATTTACACGAATATTATCTGCTTTGCCAAAGTGATTTTTACAAGCTGCAACCAAAGAATTCTCAATTGCTTCCAATAGAATATCTTTACTTATGTCTTTTTCCTTTTCGATTTGATTTAGAGCTTCAATTAGCTCTTTATTATTGCTGTTACTATTATTCATTTTTTTGTTAATCCTCCTTTATATAATATCCTATCCGTTTTTTAAAAATCAAAAGCAAGACGTATCAAAGCAACATTACTTCTCGGTATATCTATAGTACTTTCATCTTCCAATTCTATTGTAAATTTTTCGTTATCATAATCTACTAAGAAACCAATATATTCTTTCTGCTTATTGATTGCTTTATATAATTTAATTTCTACTTCCTTATCAATGCTTCTTGCAAAATCTTTTTCTTTTTTCAGCTGTCTTCCAAGTCCAGGAGAACTTACCTCCAGTATATAAGCATCTGGGATAAAATCCTTTTCGTCCAATAAATCACTAAGCTGCCTGCTGACCGCTTCACAATCATCAACTGTAATGCCGCCTTCTTTATCAATAAATGCCCGCAAATACCAGTTACTGCCTTCTTTCACATATTCCACATCAACTAGTTCAAAATTATATTCTTGAATTATGGGTTCCAAAAGCTGTTCTGTTTTTTGTTCGTATTCTTCTTTCTTTGACATTTTTCCTCTTTCCTGCAGTTGATTTATAAAAGGACTTTATTGATGACTTGAAATTTTATAAGATATATTCCCTATCTTTATTAGTCCATTCTGCTATACTGCATATTTTCAAAAATATTCAGGTAAAAGTGTGAAAAGAAATTCTAAGTCAGCACAACACGCTGACTAAGTATTTCTAAGTTTCACACAGGAAGAACTCCACCATGAGAATCCATTGGAATTCTCATGGCGAATTTCTTCATCTATTATTTGAGATGTGGCAAAGCCACATCATGTCTGGAAGTGTGAAGAAAAAAAATAATATCTTCACATAGTGTAAATTGTTTCTTGACATAATACAAAGAGTGGACCTAAGTCCACTCCCTTCCGTTACTTTATCATGCTTACATTTGGTAATTATAGCACAATGTACTTTATATTGCAAGCCATATTTAAAATTTTTCCAAACTAGGCAGTGAGTGTAAAGTAATTAATAACGTTAATACAAATAGCCTTATCATATAGAATAAAGTATCAACCAGGCTATCTGAGTGTAGTTCTTAATCTCCTGTAATTATATATTTTATCAAAGAAGTCTTAAGTTTATACTAATTTTACAGACTTTTACCGACTCTTTTGTGTATCCCATAAAATAGAGGCAGTGTCTTAGTTTTAAATTAAGACCACTACCTCTACCTATTTATATCTATTTTCCCTTTAATAATTGGGATATTTCAGTAAAAACAACTCCCAGAGCATGTGCTCCTGCATCGGGATACCCAATACTTCGTTCACCCACAGTACCTGCTCTTCCCATTCGGGCAATGATTTGTTCTGTTTTCTTAGCCCCTTCAACAGCCGCAGCCGCACCTATCCGAAATGCTTCTGTAAAATCATCTGTTCTTTCTGCAATATCAGACCATGAATCGGCACAGGGAATTAAAGCGTCCATAAGGGTTTTGTCTCCAACTACAGCACCTCGTCCAAAGGAACGCTCCCCCGTTGATTGAATGCCCTTAACTACAGCCTGTAACATAGAGGCGAATTCTTTAATAGTCATTTCCTGTTTTCCCATTACATGTCTGCCGGCGGCACGGAATGCAGAACCCCATATAGGTCCAGAGGCACCACCACAATATTCCATGATTACTAATGAGCAGGCGTTTAAAAATGATCCTATAGTAAGACCAGGTGTATTGATAATAGAATTCCATTCCTTTTTCAATTGTTTGAAGCCTTTGGCTACACTCATACCAAAGTCTCCATCACCAGCGTGTGCGTCCAGTTCACAAAAAGGAACTTCATTCCTTATAATGGATTCACTCATCACATCTATAATATAAATTATATTTTCAAGGGTTATCTTTTCACCTATGGCAGCATATTCAGCAGATGTTTCCACTTCATAGGAAAAGTCATTCTTTATCTCTGGTTCTTCATAAGGTTCAAAAAAATCAGATGGAGGGCAAGGTCCATCAATTTTTATAGCCGGAGTTATACATGGTTGATTTAGAAGTTCCTCTAATTCCTCATCCAGTTTCATGATTGAAATGGATGCACCGGCCATATCAATACTTGTCATATAATTTCCTACGAAGGTACGTGCAATAGTAATTCCTCTGGCAGCCAATTCCCTGCCTACTGATGCATTCAACAGATAAAGTTCCATCAGTGGTGTTGCTCCAAAGCCGTTAATCAGCACCGCCACACGCTGTTTTTCTAAGGAGGTATTCAATGTTAACTCTTTACACAGGGAGTCTATCATTTTATTTGCCAGTTCATCTGCATGCATTACATTGCTTCTCTGAATTCCCGGTTCACCGTGAATTCCTACACCATATTCCATTTCATCCTCTTCCAATACAAAAGTCGGAGTACCTTTAGCCGGAACAGTACATGAACTTAATGCAAAACCAAGACTTTTAACGTTATCAATTGCTTTTTCTGCCAGCCTTTTTACTTCTGCAAGAGATTTTCCTTGCTCTGCTGCCCCGCCGGCAATTTTATGCACCAAAACTGTACCGGCTACGCCCCTGCGTCCTACGGTATATAAGCTATCTTGTACTGCAATGTCATCATCAACTTTTACGTAATCCACAAGAATGCCGTCTTCCTGGGCCATATATGCAGCATTTTTAAAGTTCATAATATCACCGCTATAGTTTTTAACAATAAGGAGAACTCCCTGCTTTGTTGCTGTCTCACGAATAGCATGATACACTTGAATCTGAGAAGGCGAAGCAAAGACATCTCCGCAAACAGCTGCATCCAGCATACCTTCCCCTACAAATCCTGCATGTGCAGGTTCATGTCCGCTTCCGCCGCCGCTGATAAGACTGACTTTATTTAAATTTTTCACTTTTCTGCGTATTATTTTATGCTTTGCTATTAATTCCAATTCCGGATGGGCAAGTGCAATCCCATGACACATTTCTCTTACAACAGTTTCCGGTTTATTGATTAGTTTTTTCATGATTTCTCTCCATTTTTTTCTTAAAGTCTTTACCTATACTGTCCGCAGTAACAATTGCAGCTACCACTGCTTCCGTTGTAACAGGAAATGGCATGGAATGAATGGACTCTTCTGGAATACATGCTTTTTCTGCTGCAAGTTTTAATTCATCTTCAGTATAAGAATCTATACCAATATCATTAAGACAAACTGGCAATCCTACTGATAAACAAAAATTTAAAACCTCGTCCAATTCTGTTTTTGGAGCATTTTCCAGTACTAATTGAACAATCGTTCCAAAAGCCACCTTCTCTCCATGGTAGTATTTATGAGTTCCTTCAAAAAGTGTCAAACCGTCGTGAATTGCATGAGCAGCAGCCAACCCACCGCTTTCAAAGCCAAGACCGGAGAGTAAAATATTTGCCTCTATAATATTTTCAAGAGCTTTGGTAACCTGATTTTTATCACAGGCATGTTTAGCACTCACGCCATCTTCAAGTAATGTATGGTAGCAGAGTTTTGCAAGAGCTAAAGCTGTCTTTGTTGATTTTGCCTCACCGCATTTTTTCTCACGAAAACCACATGGTAATCCTGCATTTACATTGGCATATGCTGCACTGGTAGCACGTGCTTCAAAATAAGTGGATAATGCATCCCCCATACCGGAAACAAGAAAACGGGTAGGTGCCTTTGATATAATAGTTGTATCAATTAATACAACACTTGGACTTTGTTTAAAATAAGCATAATCGTCAAAGGAACCCTCTTCCGTATAAAGCACTGCTGAATGGCTGGTTGGAGCATCCGTTGCCGCTATGGTAGGAACAATAATCAACGCTTCTCCTTCAGCAACACATTTTGAGGTATCAATTGCCTTACCGCCCCCAAGGCCAATTGTACAGTCACAATTATTATCCTTTGCAACTTGTTGTAAACGTGCTACTTCCTTACGGGAACATTCACCGCTAAAACCGCTTTCTACAAATGAGATTCCATATTGTTCTGCAGTTTGCTGTAATTGTTCCTTTACACGTGCAACATCATCTTTATGGGCAATAAGTAATGCAGTTTTTCCAAAAGTAGAAACAAAATATCCCAAATTTAATAATTCATTTTCCCCTTGAACATATTTTGTAGGACAGATAAATGCTTTTCTCATCTTTATAGCCTCCTGTATTTTATATGGTATTTAGCTTAAATTTTCTTCCATTTGATTCATGGTTATTTCACCTCGAATCATAGTAAATTGAACATGAATATCTTCGTCAAACACAATAATATCTGCATCTTTGCCCGGAGTAATACTGCCTTTTGCCTGGTCAATTCTCATTACTCTGGCCGGTGAAAGAGTTATCATTTTAACAGCCTCTGTCAAAGGTACCTGAGCTACATTAACCATAGTGCGCACCAAACGGTCAGCAGTAGCTACACTACCTGCAAATGCCCTTCTGTCCGGTAATTTTGCCACACCATCTTCTACAATAACTTTCTGGCCGGTTGACTGATTGCCCAGTACATATTCTCCTTCCGGACAGCCTGCTGCCCTCATGGAATCTGTTACAAGACAGATCTTATCCGGACCTTTCACCTTATAAATTAACTTTAATAAGCTTTCCGGCAAATGCATTCCATCAGCAATCACTTCCACAAACATATCATCAATTAAATATCCGCTTTCTACAACACCGGCGTAGCGGAATGAATTAATTCTCTTTACCATGGACATACCGGAATAAAAATGGGTCAATAAATGAAATCCATTTTCGTAAGCCCTGACTACGTCTTCATAAATTGCATTACTATGGCCGATAGAACACACAATTCCTTTTTTGGCCAGTTCTCTTCCCATCTCCAATGCTCCTGGCAGTTCCGGCGCGATAGTCCAACGAACAATATCATTACTATAATCAATAATTTGTGTATAGGCTTCTTTTTTAGGATCCGTAATATGCCTAGGGTCTTGAGCACCTCTCTGTTCCATGGAGAAGTATGGACCTTCCAAGTGAATACCTAAAATATTAGGAATACCCTTTACTTTTTTACATTCTTTTACATAATCCAATGTACGGAATAAATCATCCATGTTACTGGTAAGTGTTGTAGGTACGATGGAAGTAGTACCATACCTCATATGAGCCCTGGCAGCTTCTATAATAGACTCAACTGTGCCATCCATAAAATCGTGACCGCCCCCGCCATGAGTATGAATATCAATAAATCCTGGAGAAATATATTGTCCTTTTACATCGATTACCAAGTCCGTATCCTGAAACTCTGTATATCCACCTTCAATAATTTGTTCAATGACTCCATTTTCTACAATAACTCCTGCATTTTCAATTACTCGAAGAGGTGTTATAACTTTACCGTTTTTTAAAATTTTTCTCATCCGCTTCCCCCTTTATTTTGCTTGCAAGCTATTATATTTATTCTATTGGGAAGGAATCTCTGTCTACATATAAAATGCAGTTTGAGTGGTTACGAAGAATAGATGCAGGACAGCCGGTTGTAACTGGCCCTCTTAAGGAGTTATATACTGCTTCTTTTTTATTAACTCCGGGAACCATACTAAATAAATATCCTGCTGATAGGAGTGCCGGAATAGTAAGAGTTACTGCATGGGTAGGGACTTCATCAATACTGTTAAAACAGCCGTCATTTACTTGCTGTTGTCTGCACATGTGGTCTAATTCTACTATCTTAACTTTCTTTGGATCATTAAAATCGGCTACCGGCGGATCATTAAATGCAATATGTCCATTTTCACCAATGCCTAAACATACAATATCAATCCCTTGTTCATCCAATAATGCAGCGTATCTCTCACACTCTTTATCAGGATCAGCTTTATCCGGCATGATTAGCTGTACCTTACCGGGTTTTATAATATCAAATAAATATTTTCTTAGAAAACCACTGAATCTTTGGGGCGCATCTAAATCAAGACCTATATATTCATCCATATGGAAAGCCTCTACTTTCTCCCATGGAATATCTTTTATTTCAGTTAATGTTTTTAAAAACTCACTTTGAGAAGGTGCTGCTGCAAATACCATACGTATTTTATCTTTTTTCTGCAATAAATCTTTCATAGCATTAGCCACATCATAAGCTGCAGTTTTTCCCATCTGCTCTCTTGTTGAAAATACCCTTAGTTGTAATTGATCGATCTTTTCAGTATAGACATATTTATACATAGAAACCTCCTGATTATGTAGTCATTATTTTTTTACAATTTATTAAGTCAAAGCAGATATTCCACTTGCCCATAGGCAAGTTTATCCGCTTACGCTACGGCTCTAACCTCATTACCACTACGTGGCATTTCAGCAGGAGCCCTAACTCCTGCTGAAACAGGCAAGTCCTTACCCCCGCTTACAAAAGCGGGAGACTTACCTGATAAGGTTAAACTAATTAAGTATTTCTTTTTTAGAATAAATCCCATGTTTTTATCTTTATTTTTAAAAACATGAGATTCATTCATTACCTTTTTGAAATAGGAATAAATTTACTAATATAAATTCTCAAATGTTGATTCTCTCTAATCGTTATTCTTTCCTTCCATCACACTTATTTTATATTCCCGGGGAGAAACACCAAAATATTTTTTAAATGCTTTGGAAAAGCTTCTTGGGTCCGTATAACCTACACGGCAACAAATTTCAGAAATTAAACTTTCCGGATTTCTTAGCATCAAACGGGCCTTTTCCATTCTAACCTGAGTTAAATAATCAGAAAAATTCATATTTGTTTTCTTTTTAAATAAACGGCTGATATAATGGAGATTTAGATGAAACATTTCTGAAATTGCTTCCAAACTTGCATCTTCATAATTATCATCAATATATTTTTTAATCTGTTCAATGCTCCCTAAGTATTCTTCATTTTCCTCTACATCTTCCATATTCTCTTTGTCAAGTTCCATGCGGAGTTCAGAGAAAACCTGTTTTAGTTCTTCATATTTTGTTGGCTTAAGAATATAGTATCTTACCCCATAACGCATACTTGACCTTGCATAGTCAAATTCCCCATGTGCACTTAACAATACTATTTTTATATTTAAATTATTTTCAAATATATACTTTGCAACCTCGATTCCAGTAACACGAGGCATCATAATATCAATTAAAAGTGCATCTATTTTATTCTCACTAAAGAAGTCAATGGCTTCCTTTCCATCTGCACAGACACCTGCCACTTCAAAACCTTCTTGCTCCCATGGAATAAAATTTGCTAAGCTTGTACGAATGGTAACTTCATCATCAACAATGAGTAATTTATACATGGTAATCCTCCATATTTCCAATGCCCGCGAATTTGGGTGCAAGCACTATTCTCCTATCATACTTCTGCTTTTATCTATTCATCCTGTCTGCCTTTTTGCAATATTTTCTCTTTGAATGAATCAATATCTACAATGGTACCCTCTTTTCTGGAAACTTCCGCTGCAAAGGCCATAATGTGACTTTCAACGGATAGAACAGCACTTGTCCTTGCACTCTTCCAATTTCCTTTCTTTAGGATATCCACTATATCCTTCATTAACATGGCATCCCCGCCGCTATGGGCACCTGCATACACTTTAGGTCGTATGGTTGTTTCAGAAGTTTCACCAAATCTTCTTACCGTAATATAGTTCTTTTCCAAATTAGCACGAAGATCACCTTTCGTTCCTAATATACGTATTTCACGGGTTTCTGTTGTATTAAAACCATTTAAGTTAAAAGAAGCCGTTATATCATCCTCATAAAGCATATTAACAACCTGATGATCGCAGACTGTATTGTCACAATGGTATACACAACGACCGTAATCAGTTTCCCTAACTGCTTTTATTCTTGCTTCCAGTGATGTATCTACGCTTATCATACTTGTAGGCCAGGAGGTATCATCTGTTAAATATTGCTTACATGCAGAGAATGGGCAATCCTTTTCGATGGAGCAGTCCATACATCTTTTTGCAGAACCTACCGGAGCATTTTCCTCTTTAAAATATGTTAAGGAGCCAAAAGAACTTATTTTTTTACACTTCTTACCGATTAACCAATTTAAAATATCAAGGTCATGACAGGATTTTGCCAGTATAATAGGACTTAAATTTCTAAAATTACCACGTACATAACTATGAGCAATATGTGTATAAGAAACATTTTCTGCATGATGTACGGATATAATTCTACCAATCTCATCTTTTTCAAGAAGTTGTTTTATTGTACTGAATAAAGGAGTGTATCTTAAAACATGGCACACCAGTAACTGGCAGTTGTTTTCCTTAGCAAGACGTACAAGCTCTAGACTTTCCCATGGATCAGGAGACATTGGTTTTTCTAATAAACAATTATATCCTATTTCCAATACCATTTTTGCCACTTCAAAATGCCCTGCGTCCAGATTTGCTACAATTACCAAGTCAATGTCACTTACATTCTCTAACATTGCTTTTGCATTGAGAAATCTTCTTTCACTGGGAACATGATATTTGTCTCCAAACTGTTCTAATCTCTTAGGATTAATATCACATGCACATACTACTTCTGCTTCATCCGGATGACTCAGTGTATAATCCGAGTAAGCCGAGCCTCTGAATCCACAACCTATAACCGCCAACTTTATTATATCATTCTTTTTCAATTTAACACGCTCCTTCTTACCCTTTTAATCCCGAAGTCGCAATACCCTCTACAAAATAGGGCTGCGCTATGAAGAATAAAATTATACTTGGTAACAAACTGATTAATGTATTGGCAAGGAGAGGTCCCCATGCAACACTGGATGTACTGTCAATCAAACTTCTCAAAAACAAGGATACTGTAAATTTATCTACGGAACTTATATATATTAATTGATTAATATAATCGTCCCATGTCCAAATAAATGTAAATATTGCTATAGAGAATAATACTGGTTTACATAATGGCATTATGATTTTTAAAAATATGCCGAATGTGCTGCAACCATCAATATATGCTGCTTCATCAAGGTCTTTGGGAATACCTCTGATAAATTGAACCATTAAAAATATATGGAATCCATTTACCGCACAAAAAGCAGGAACAATAAATGGCAGGTAACTATCAATCCAACCTATGTTACTAAACATAATATATTTGGGTATTAAGGTTACCTGTGCAGGAAGCATCATAGTTGCCAGCATAAATATAAACAGTATCCCTTTCCCTTTAAAATGTAATCTTGCAAATGCAAATGCTGTTAAAGCACTGGATATAACAGTTCCTACTATTACCACACCTACCAAAATAAAAGTATTTTTTAAAAAATAACCAAAGCTATGAGTAGGATTTATAAACCAGCCATCAATAAAATTTTGTAAAGTAAAATTTTCACTAATTAATTTAAAGTCACTGCCAAATATCTCTGTACCCGGTTTAAATGCACTGCTGATGAGCCATACCATAGGGAATAGCATTATGAAGCTGCCTGCAATTAAAATTAAATGGTTTACTATTTTTTTCCCTTTCTCATTCATTGAAAAGCACCTGCCTTTTTACTAATTTTCATAATACACCCACCTTTTAGACGACCCGAATATTAACAATGTAACACCTAATATAATCAATGTTAATATCCATGCCAATGCGGAAGAATAGCCCATTCTATGAGATTCAAAAGCAGTCCTGTAAAGATGCAGCATATATACGTATGTAGAATCAGCCGGGCCGCCGTTGGTAATAACGGAAACCTGAGTAAATACCTGAAACGCATTAATTATACCCATAATCAAGTTAAATAAAATCGTGGAAGATATCATAGGAAGAGTTACGCTGAAAAATTGTCTTACTTTATTGGCACCATCAATATCAGCAGCTTCATATAAATCTTTTGGCACTTGTTTTAGTGCTGCCAGAAACACTACCATAGCGGAACCAAACTGCCATGCACCCATCATAGCAAGTGTTCCTAACGCCATATCAGGACTTGTGAGAAAATCGAATGGCCCTAATCCTATATGACTTAAAAGCTGGTTTACAAAACCATCTCTTGAAAGAACGATTTTCCACGTTACTGCCATAGCCACACCGGCACCGATAATTGATGGAATATAGTAAATAGTACGATAGATTGCCATACCTTTTATTTTCTTATTTAGTAGTTTAGCAACTAGTAATGCAGCTACGGTTTTTACGGGGACAAACATAAGTACATATAGAAACGTAGTAACCAAGCTGGTTTTGAACATTCTGTCATCAAAAAACATTTCTTTATAATTATCAAGTCCTATAAATTTTGTATTACCATATATGGAATAGTCCGTAAAGGACAGCCCTAAAGATTGTATCATAGGCCAGATCGTGAATGCTGCTACTCCAATAAGCCAGGGTAAAAGAAATAAAAATGCTTCTTTATTATTGTATTTTGCGTTACTTATTTGTTTTGTTTTTACTCCGAACACAATAAGCTCCTTTCTTTCGGATAATCAGAACCTATAATTAAAATAGCAAGGGGAAGAATGACATCTTCTGTCTTGCCATTTTAATTATAATAAGTCCTACTTATTACTCATAAAACTTCTGAAGAATCTTATTACATTCCGCTTCAACTACATCTAAGAATTCTTGAGGAGTATATTTTCCATACATCATATTCTCAAATTCACGTTTAAATAAAGCATGGATTTCCATATAACCTGCTGGAAATGGTTCATTTGAAATATCATCTGAAGTAGATTTTTCAATACATTCAAACATTTTTATTTCTGCATCGCTAAGGGTATTTACTAAGCGGCTGCGAATGAGGCCATTACTTGGCACACCACGCTCAAGTGCCAAAATATCACCTGCTTCTTCATTATTAACAAGGAAATTAATTAATTCGGCAGAAGCTTCCGGAGACTTGGAATCTTTTGTAATGCTATATACCATAGAAGGATTAATCCAAAATGCCTCTTTTTCCATGCCCTTTGGAGTACGCTCTATACCAAAATTAAGTCCTGCACTCATATATGCCTGGGTAATAGGTGAATAATGGATAATCATTGCAACTCTTTTTGTTTGAAAGTCATCAACATTTTGAGGATTGGAAGCAGTTATTTCCATAGGTGGCATAATGCTTTCATCTAGAGGTTTCTTTATGAATTCTACTGCTGCAAGACCTTCTGGAGAGTTAAATTTTACTGATTTTAAATCATCACTCCACAGTTTACCGCCACGTTCATATACATACTTTTTAAATGTCAGATCTGCTCCTGCCGGATCTTCCATATATGCAGTGCCCCAAACATCGATTTTACCATCGCCGTCCGTATCCATGGTCAGTTCCTTTGCTGCTTTCATGTAATCTTCCCATGTCCAGCTGTCTGTTGGATATTCCACTCCCGCCTGATCAAAGTAATCTTTATTATAGAATAGTAAAGAAGTACTTACACCTGCAGGAATCGCATATAATTTTCCGTCAATACGGTACATGTCTAAAGTTGCCTCAGAAAGTTTACTTACATCTATAATGCCTTTCTCAATGTACTCATCCAATGGGACAAGCTGCTTTCTTGCTACATATTCGGAGACATTGGTATAGGACAGCTGTACAATATCAGGTCCGGTACTTGCTGCAAGCTGTGTTGTTAGTTTGTCAAAGTAACCGTCCCAACCGGAATATTCTGTCTTTACCGTTATATCGGGATTGATTCCCTTATATAGTTCCAGTGCATCTACAGTGGCTTTATGCCGTGTTTCACCTCCCCACCACATAAAACGAATATCACTATTGGTCTTAGTACCCTGTTTGTTTGTTGTTTCTGTTGTTCCTTCTTTCTTATTGGCTGATGAGCAACCGGCTAAAACGGTAATAGAAAGCAGAGCAACACATAATAACACAAATACCTTTTTCTTTTTCATAAAGATCCCCTTTCAAAAATTTTTTGTGGTTTTAGACAAATTCATTGTATCATAGCAGCTTTTTATTAGTGAGATTGCACTTTGCATTAAATATACACTGTATTTGACTCTTTTCTCTTTTATGTGTTTCCTATTTGACATTAGTGCAAATTCAACACCTATCAGCAGCTATTATTTATCTGTTTCACCTTGATGAAAGGGAATAAAATTCTCAATTTCACTGGAGCTGTCACAAGGCAGAAGAATGGTCACAATGGTTCCCCATCCCTCTTTACTTTTTATAGTAAGGCTGCATTGATTCTCATAAACTAATTTAAGCCGTTTATAAACATTTTTTACACCAATATGTAAACCTGGGGTTTCATTTTGATCACTGTCCAAGGTTTGAGTGATTTCATTCAGCCTTTCTTTTGGAATTCCTTTGCCTGTATCTGTTATTTGAAGGCATATTTGCTCACCTTTAGAATATAATGCAATTTTTAATTTACTTTTACCTTCACTTTCTTTAATACCATGATATATGGCATTTTCCACAAGGGGTTGTATAACTAGTTTTATTATGTAATAATTCTCAAGTTCTTTGTCAATATCCCATATTACTTCGAATTGTTCCTGATAGCGTTCCAGCTGAATTGCAAGATAGCTTCTTGCATATGCTATCTCTTCTTTCATGGCAACTTTTTCGTTTGGATTGCTCAAAGAATATTTTAAAACATCGGAGAGATTCCCCAGCATTTCACTGACATGATTTGTGATACCCAGATGTTTTACAATTCCCCAATTAATTGTTTCCAGTGTATTAAACAAAAAATGAGGGTTTATTTGTGACTGTAAAGCTAAAAGTTCCATCGCCTCGTATTTACTCTTTCGCTCATTTAACTGTGCTTTTATGAAACGGCTTTCGATAAAAACTTTAACCATGTTCTGTATAATGTATCCATACTCATCCTTAACTTTTGATTGAAGTTCCGGTAAAGGATGGGAAGCATCTGCGGCTTCGATAATACGGTAAATGGCAAATACTCTCTCATAGTTTCGTTTGGATATTATGTAAGAAGCAATAAGTATTATAATTATACTGATGAATAATATAATAGCAATGATCTGGCTGACCCGGTATGAAAAATCATAAAGCTGGCGCATAGGTACCCGGGAGATATAGGAGTATCCATTATCGTTGGATTTCACTGTAATATATCTGATACCGGGATTATTGCTATTCCCACTGCCGGATTCATTATCATATATAAAAGTATAAATTTCCTCCCCATTTTCAGAATAGATACTTATCTCCTGCCCCTGTAAGAGTTTTAGGGCACTTAATCTCTCATCTAAATAGGAAGCATTTATATTAAGAGCAACTGTCCCAACCTGCTTAAGCCCTATATACAGTTTTCGATAGGCTGTTATTACACTGGTAGGCTCTTCAAAAGAATAACGTGAAACTTCTCTATGTTTTATCCATGTCATGCTGTCTTTTTGTTCTAATTGCTTTGCATCCTCAAGCCATTTCTTATCCAAAAACTGTTCCGGTTTCACCATTCCCTCATTACTTACGATAAAACTGTTTTTCGAGTTATTAATATATACATAGATTGAATGTACATACATCCTTGATTTGCAAGGGTATTAATGAAGTTAAGCATTTCCTGCTCAACCATACGTTTTTCAGCTGTACTGTTACTGGCATCCACATAATCGGTATATTCTGATGTCTTTGTATAAAATTCAAAATTCAAGCTTAAAGAGTTAACTTCACTAAGAATGGTTTCCACATTAGTACGGATTTGGATTAATAGATTTTCATTATTTTTATTTAATTCTTTTAATACAGAATTATTAACAAAATATATGGTGAATCCTCCGAATAACAAGATTACAATAAATATTGGAAATGCAAAAGAAATAAAACTTTTAATAAACCACTTTTTTTTCATAAAATTATTCCTCCGTTTTTGCATTTAATAGCCCGTTAGTTTTTATGCACATTGCCTTACCTTTCTAATATTTATATATTTTTTTGTATATTATTAAATAAGTATATTTTATTTATATGTTAAAATCAATTGCCATTCGACAAAATCACCTATATTTCTCTCCGAACCAGATCTGTCTTTGTCATTGGAGTATCGGTTCCGGCAATTTATCATCTCATAATAATGACAGCACTTTCTGTGGAGAGAAATTTCAATTTTAAAAAACTTGCTTTTTCAACCTATCCAATAAAAAAGGCTCTGCATCTAGTATCTGGGAGGATTCCTTAGGAATCTCATAGCACTTGACACAGAGCAAAAAAATCCAGTCGTACTGGTTACAGTTCCATTTACGGCCGGATTCTTAGATCTACTAATTAGTTTTTTAATTGAGTTATCTATAAATTAATTTATTTCTAATTGAGTTATTCTAATTGAGTTTATACTTTGTTGATTTATTTTTTATTGATTTATTTTTTATTAATTATAGGAACCATTATCTACGATGTGCAAGTTCTTTTACAATATCATCCCAATCCAAATTACATTGAGCCATTAAGACCATCAAATGATAAAGATAATCAGAAATTTCGTATTTTAATTCCTCTGAATCCGGATTTTTCGCGGCAATAATGATTTCCGTTGCTTCTTCTCCGCATTTTTTCAGTATCTTATCAATTCCCTTATCAAAAAGGTAATTGGTATAAGAACCTTCTTTGGGATTTTGCTTTCGATCTTTAATAATATTGTAAACATCGGTTAAAACAGTGAAAGGGTTGGTATCATCATATTCCTTTTTGTACAGATTTGTAAAGAAACAACTTTGGCTTCCCGTATGACATGCAGCACCGATTTGAAGTACTTTCGCTAATATAGTATCTTTATCACAATCAATTAACATGGATTTAACATATTGGTAATGTCCGGAAGTCTCTCCTTTGATCCATAGAGATTGACGACTTCTGCTATAATAGGTCATTTTCCCTGTCTCCAGGGTCTTTTGAAAGGCTTCTTCATTCATATAAGCAACCATTAGCACTTCACTTGTCTTATAATCCTGTACAACAACGGGAATTAATCCGGCATCATTTAACTTAAATTCTCGAAAATCCATGGAGCTTTCAAAGGTGTTGACTTGAATATCCTGAGCTTTTAGAGAAAACTTGACTTTAGCTAAGTCTTTATCCTTATAATGATTGGTGGACACACCAAGTACATTAGCAGGCTCTAAAAGGCTGGCAATATCATTTTTGGTAAGACTGTCTCTAATAATAACCGGCAGTTGTAAAGAGAAAATTGTTTCTACCATATCCCCTGTTAATTCAACATGTTTTAATAAAATAGCATACACACCGGAGTCATATAATTCTGACATAAATGCAGCTTTTTGAATATCTTTATAATCTTCTAATTCAACCACTATTTTATCTTTTCCAAAACGTTTGGAAGCTTCCTCTAAAACCTTCTTGTCTTTTAATATGGAATACTTTATGACTATATAGGCAGCCCCTGTATATAAAGCCTTCTTTACATCTTCAAAACGTTTTACGTAACAGCCCACATATACCGGAATATCCACCTGTTTAACTATCTCCTTAACAACACATAAGAATTCCTCTTCCGAGACTTCATCCATGGAATAATTATATAAAAATATTGCATCAGCACCGCTGTAATCATATTTGGCGGCCTCATTTATTATATTGGCTGCTATTTCATTTTCACAATTTATATAAGGTATAATTTTTTTATACAAAAAATCCTCCATTCTGCTGAAACACCGCGAATTTGGGCGTCAGCACAAATTTGCCGTGTGGAAAATCTTTATTTTCCACACTACCTCCTTAGTCCACCGTTCCTTTTGTGGATAGCACATCTTCAATTCTTTCATCATATTGAACTGCCTGATCCAAAGCTTTTGCAAAAGCTTTAAATGCAGCTTCAATAATATGATGATTGTTAGAACCATGAATTAGTTTTATGTGAAGATTCATCCCTGCTGAGTAAGAAACAGCATAAAAGAATTCTTTTACCAATTCCGTTTCCATATAACCTACTTTTTCTGCAGTTAAAGGAAGGTCAAATACCAGATAAGGCCTGCCGGATAAATCAAGAGCACATATTACCAAGGTTTCATCCATTGGAATCATTGCATTTCCATACCGTTTAATTCCCTTTTTGTCTCCTAATGCATTACGAATTGCCTGGCCTAAAACAATGCCGGTATCTTCTACTGTATGGTGAGAGTCTACATGTAAGTCGCCATTTGTAATTAAATTCAAATCAAAAAATCCATGTCTTGCAAAGTTATCTAACATATGATTAAAGAAACCGACTCCTGTTTCAATAATCCCCTTACCTGTTCCATCTAAATTCAATTCCAGAATAATATCTGTCTCTTTTGTTTTTCGTTCTACTTTTGCATTTCTACTCATTTTTATAACTATGCTCCTTTCAAAGGTTGAAAGAATGGCATTTCTTCAACCTTCCAAACATGATACCCCTTTTCGGCATCTTAAATAATGTTTGAAAATGCTTTTTCTTCAAGTGAAGGTGCTTTTTCTTCCAAGTGTGAAGATATCTATTTTTCTTCACACTTTCCTCCTATCTATTCTTCGAATCTTATAGATATGGAATTGGCATGTGCAGTTAATCCTTCTGCATTGGCAAACTTAACAATATCTTTGTATATTGGCTCTAATGCTTCTTTTGAATAAGCTATAATACTGGATTTTTTAATAAAATCATCCACACTAAGTGGTGAAAAGAATTTAGCGGTTCCGTTGGTAGGCAGTACATGATTAGGCCCTGCAAAATAATCTCCCAATGGTTCGCTGCTGTATTCTCCTAAGAAAATAGCCCCTGCATTTTTAATTTTTGTCATAACATGAAATGGATCTTTCGTTACAATTTCCAGATGTTCGGAAGCGATTTCATTAGCTGTTTCAATGGCTTCTTCCAATGTGTCTGTTAATAAAATATAACCGTAATTGTCCAAAGACTTTTGAATGATTTCTTTTCTGGATAACTGTGCAACAAATTTATCCACCTCTTCCGATACCTTTTCTGCCAATTCTTTACTTGTTGTAATTAGAATGGAAGATGCCAGTTCATCATGCTCTGCCTGGGACAGTAAATCTGCCGCCACAAATCTTGGATTGGCACTTTCATCTGCAAGAACTAAGATTTCACTTGGACCTGCTATGGAGTCAATGCTTACATGACCATAGACCGCTTTTTTGGCAAGAGCCACATATATATTACCGGGGCCCACTATTTTATCCACTTTCTTAATACTTTCTGTTCCAAAGCTAAGTGCTGCTATAGCCTGAGCTCCCCCTACTTTATATATTTCTGTAACACCGGCTTCTTTTGCTGCTACCAAAGTTCCTTCATATATTTTACCGTTCCTTCCCGGTGGTGTCACCATTGCTATTCTTTCAACACCGGCTACCTTTGCAGGAATGACATTCATTAATACGGATGAGGGATAAGCTGCTTTACCTCCCGGAACATAAACACCAACTGCGCCTATAGCAGTAACCTTCTGGCCTAATAAACTGCCATCCGGTTCACTGTCAAACCAACTGTATTGTTTTTGCTTTCTGTGGTAAACATCAATATTATTTGCAGCTTTACGTATAACTTCTACTATAGAGGGATCTAATAAGGAATAAGCTTCCTCTATCTCTTCCTCTGTTACTTTTATATTACCTGCATTAATATCCGCTTTATCAAATTCTTTGGTGTATTCAAATATTGCTTCGTCTTGCCTGGATTTAACTTCTTCTATTATATTATTCACTGTATTGGTATATTCTTCATATTGGTTGGGACTTCTTTTTAAAAGGCTTTCTAATATGTTCTTCTTGGATTCGGAATCTAATCTTATGGTTCTCATAGGAGGCTCCTTTCTTTATACCTGTGTATTGTTTAATGGTTGGCGTAAAACTTATATTTTAACCTCATAGGTAAGGACTTGCCTGTTTCAGCAGGAGTTCAACTCCTGCTGAAATGCCACGTAGCGGCAATGAGGTTAGAGGCCGTAGCATAAGGGGATAAACTTGCCTATGGGCAAGTGGAATATCCGCTTTGACTATTGATTATTCTTTGTTATGAGCAAGAACCTCTCTCAAATCATTGATCAACTTAGTAATACGCTCATTTTCCATCTTCATGCTTACTTGGTTAACTACCATTCTGGCTGATAATGGACATATTTCCTCAAGTACTTCCAATCCATTCTCCCGTAAAGTAGAACCGGTTTCTACAATATCTACAATAACCTCAGCAAGCCCCACAATAGGAGCCAATTCTATAGAACCGTTTAACTTAATAATTTCCACCGTCTGATGTTTTTTATTATAAAAATAATCCTTTGCAATATTAGGATATTTAGTTGCAACACGGATTATTTCTCCATTCTCAAGTAATTTTTTTGCTTCTTTAGGACCCGCCACACACATTCTGCATTTTCCGATTCCTAAATCAATTACCTCGTATAATTTTCTTCCTTCCTCCAATATGGTATCTTTACCTACAACACCAATATCAGCGGCTCCATATTCCACATAGGTGGGTACATCATTGGCTTTGGACAGGAATATTTTAATTTTTTGTTCTTCATTTGTAAAAATAAGCTTTCGGGATTTCGGGTCCTTCATTTCTTCACAGGTATAGCCTATTTTCTCTAATATTTCCAAAGTTTTATTTGCCATCCTGCCTTTTGCAAGTGCAAAGGTTAAATATCTCATATGGGGGTTCTCCAATCTCCTACTATGATATTCTTATCTTTTTTCTGTCTAATAAAAATATTTGGGTCTTATTAATAAGTTATGGCAATGAATTTGTCCGCAGACAAATTCATCAACAATATACTACATAGTAAGTTTTTTTATTTATAGCTGCATTACTATTTTAAAAAATCTTCAAATTTTGCCTCTTGAATTTCTCCGCTGTAAGAGTTAATTACTTTAATTATCGACCCTGTTTCAAAATACAAAATACCGCCTATTCCGTTTCTTTTTGCATAAGCAATATAATCCTCTAATGTATAATCTGTTCTTTCACGTAACAATTCAATATTCATACCTTCATTTCTAAAATGGCTGGCAAGTACAATGGCATGTTCACGTACTATTGTTTTATAAAGAATTAAAGTATTTTCAATAGACTTTTCCAAACCTTTCTTTTGTCTGGATAGTGCAAGCATTAACTGATCCACATAAAATGCCAGACCAATTGCAGGTGCTTGTTTTCCAAACTGTCCAACCAGATTATCATAACGTCCTCCAGCGGCTATTGGTTCACCGGTACCATAAGTATAAGCCCTGAATATAATGCCGGTATAGTAATTGTATTTACTTAACATTCCCAAATCAAAGGATACGTATTTTTCTAATTTATAAATGGCCAATATGGAATATAAATCTTCCAAACGTTTAATTGCTTGTAATGCCCTTTCATTTTGAGTTAGAGATTTTACATAGGTGAATTTATCTAAACTTCCGAATAATTCCGGAAGATTTAAGAAAATAGTTTTTAAATCAGAGGATATTTCCTTATTTGATATAATTTCTTCCACACCAAACAGATTCTTATTCTCAATAAGTATTCTAAACTGGTTCTCTTCTTCTTCATCAAACCCTGCCTCTTCAACTAAGCCCCTGAAGAAGTCAGCATCTCCTATTTCAACTTGAAATTCTTTAAGACCTGCCTGCAATAAACACTCAATTGTCAGTGCAAGCATCTGTGCATCTGCATCAATAGAACTATCATTGATTAATTCCGCACCTAACTGGGTAAATTCCTTTAACTTTCCCTGATAACTGCTGTTATTAATAAAAGTACTTCCCATATAACATAAACGTATTGGCAGCTCTTCATTCTTATAATATTTTGCTGCACATCTGGCTATGGAAGGAGTAATATCCGGACGCAAAACCAAAGTATTTCCCTCTTTATCAAAGAACTTATACATATCCTTATCTGCTACCGTACCCCGTTCTTTATTAAATATATCAAAAAACTCAAAGGTAGGGGTTTGAATGTCCTTAAATCCATGGAGTTTCATAACCTGATGGAGCTGGTTCTGAAGATGTAATTTATTTTCACATTCTCCATTGTATATATCTCTTACACCTTCTGGTGTATGCAATAATTTATTTATCATATTTATAACCATACTCCTTTCAAAGTCTGGAGACTTTGCAGGTAACACAAATCTCCTGTTGTAAATAAACTTCTTTTAACCTTGCCTCATTACCTCACTACTATTAGTACATCCGAAGTTTTGTATCGATGATTAGCAGATACAAAACTTTTGAAGTTGAAAGATGAGATTAATCATCCCATAATTAACAAAAGCATTTTGTTAACTCACTTCTTTTTTACTTCATTATAGTAACGTGATAATTCGCTACCATGACAATTTAAATTATTATAGTATAGAGTCTTAGGTATGTCAACTAATCAAATTCATATAATTACGGTTATGTATAATTTTCTCCTAAATTATTCACGGTTTTCTATGTCTTTTGCTAAATTCTCAAGGTAGTGGACAAATACATGATTGATACATTCTATTTGATTCTCCGGATTTAGTTCATCAAAACGGAAACTTTTTCTCCCTCCCTGTTCAGCCCTTTGCCAAAATTCCAAAAGATTTTTAAAGGGCAGATAATAATAATAATCTTTCTTCGAATAATAAATCAACAGGAAAGCAATGCCTCCCTGTTCTTCAAATTCTTTCATAAAATTCACTTGATGTTCATGAATGTTCTGTAATGCAAATGTATCTACGGCACACTCTTTTGCATCAAAACAGACAGGAACTCCCTGAACGGCTCCAATATAATCTACCGTACTTTTTTCTTCAAAATATGCTAAAGTAATATGCCTGTTCTCTTTATCTATATTAATTGGAGTAATAGGCGTAGGAATCTTTTGAATCAATGCTAATTTCTTTTCTCTGTATTTTACATTAGTTAGATTGATTAATTCTTCCAGTGATGACCCCCTAAGGCCTCTGGAGTTCCATAACGGCATACTTAATCCTCCTTTATCAGGGTGTGTCTGAAACTCATTGCCCTAGTCTGAAGGCTCCACTTTACAGTATATTTGCTTCAGCTTCAGTTGCCATAACCACACCGCTTCTAATTGAAATAACTCTCACACAAAGTGTAGTAAACATCTAGAACAAATTGTTTTACGCACCCTAGGTAAACAATTGTTTTTCTATTTTTTGAAATAACTCCGGTTCTCTAGCAGTTAATTCCATATGGCTTAAATGCTGAAATTCCTCAGTCATTTTTGGGAAAATAATTTGGTAAGAATGTAAAAGCTGATGTCCTAATCCAAATTCTTTTCTAAACCATTTATTCACGTTCCCGCTACCATACTTGGAATCGCCTATAACAGGATGTCCCATACTGCTTAGATGAGCACGTATCTGATGGGTTTTCCCTGTTATTAATTTTACTCTTAATAGGGTATAATCCTGGTTGTATTTAAGAGGTTCATATTCCGTTTGAATGAAGTCGCTATCTTCCGTCTTCTCTTTACTTACCGTAACCTGATTAGTTTTAACATCTTTTTTCAGGTATCCCGATACCTGTCCTGTTCTTTCCATCTTTCCTTTTACAATACACAAATAATATTTATGAAGAGACCGGTCTCTGAATAACCTGGACATGGTTTGAAGTCCAATTAAACTTTTTCCAGTAACCACTAACCCGCTGGTATTACGGTCTAATCGGTTACAGATTGAAGGCTTAAAGGTTTGTAACTCTTCATTGGTAATTTGGCCGGAAGTTAACAAATAAGAAATTACCTGTTCCACCAAAGAAATATCCTCCGGCACTGATTTTTGTGATAATAATCCAGCCGGTTTATTTACCACTAATATATTGCTATCTTCATAAACTATGTCAAATTCACGTTCTACTACTGTAGTTGCAGTCTGTTCACTAAACTTTTCTATAGTTTCATCGGATAAAAAGAATTTTATTTCATCATTAATCTGGGTTATTTCTGAGCCTTCCGCTTTTTTACCGTTTAGCGTTATGTTTTTCTTACGAAGCATTTTATAAATAAAACTTTTTGGTGCTTTATTCAGCTGCTTCATTAAAAGCTTATCTAAGCGCTGTCCGGCTTCATTTCTCTCTACTTTTAATATCTTCATAGGTTAACCTTTCACCATTTCTGTCTCTTATCCCACAACATACTAATTATCTAATTCCAAATTAAATTTATAAACTTGATTCTCCTTTACACTAATCTCCATTAGAAACCTTCTAAAAAACTTCGGAAAAGCTTTCTTATATGGCATTTCCAAAGTTTTTATAAGGTTTCTTATTGGAAGTCAGTATTGCTAAAATACCGGAAGTTCAAAAAAAGAATTAATATAATAGTCTGCCGCTTCTTTCTTAACATCAGTATCTTTTGCAGAATATGCATCATAAACTGCACATACTTTTGCCCCGGCATTCTTTCCAGCCATAACTCCCGGTAGTACATCTTCAAATACCAGACATTGTTCCGGTTTGACACCTAAGTCTTTTGCAACCAATAAATAAATATCCGGTGAAGGTTTACCTTTTTCTACTTCACAGGAAGTCCGAATGGACCCAAAGTAAGATTCTAATCCTAATTGCTGAACAATTAAATTAACAAGTTCTCTGGAGTTACTGGTTGCAATACCTGCCTTTATATTATTCTCTTTTAAATACTGTAATAGTTCTAAGGCTCCCTCTTTCAATGGAACTTGATTAGTATATCTATGCCAGGCCATTTTATTCCATTCTTCTTTAATTTGTTCTAAGGATTCCATTAGCTGAAAGCGGCTTTTAAAATATTCTGCTGTTTCTGAAAAACTCATTCCTTCAATACTTTCTTGTAAGCCCTCTGGATATTCAATTCCATATTTATTTAAGAATTGAATATCAATATCTTTCCACATCCACATAGAATCTACCAAAGTGCCATCTAAATCAAATAAAACTGCTTTAATATTATTAAACATTTATACACCTTTTCTATTTTTATTTTATTATGTTACCATAAATTTATCATATTGTATCCGGCTTACAAACCGGGAAACTTTTGCTTCATCTGCCATAGTCAGCTGTTCTTAAGGGAATTAACTTCTTCCTGTGTAAGTTTTCTATATTCTCCCGGAACAAGGGTTTCATCTAATTTCAAACTACCCATGCTTAGACGTTTTAGGTATATAACTTCTTTTCCTATAGCAAGAAACATTCGTTTTACCTGATGAAATTTACCTTCGTAGATAGTTAATTCAATATCTGATATTTCATCTGACTTTATAATATTCAAAGTTGAAGGTAAAGTTGTAAATTCATCATTGATTTTTATTCCCTTTTCAAATAACTGAACATCCTCCTCGGTCACGTAGCCTTTTACTTTGGCATAATATACTTTTGCAACGTGCTTTCTGGGAGAAAGAAGTTGGTGGGATAGTTCTCCATCATTTGTAATGAGTAATAAACCTTCCGTATCTTTATCCAGGCGACCCACAGGAAAAATATCTTTATTATCAGCTTCTTTAATCAATTCTACAACTGTAGTACACAGGTTGTCCGTAGTTGCGGATACTACTCCCGCCGGTTTATTTAACATATAATAGACGAACTCTTCATACTGCAATATACTATTGTCAAATAGTACTTGTGTATCGGTAGTGCTTATTTTTAGATCCGGTTCTTTTACAACTTGTCCATCTACTTGAACACGCCCTTTTCTGATATAAGTTTTTACTTCACTTCTTGATCCAACACCCATATCTGTAAGATATTTATCCAAACGAACTGTATTGCCCATTCACCTGTATCCTTTCAATTTACTTCATTACATCCATCTCCAACCAGGAAGATATTTATTTTTCAAAGTTTGTCCGGTAAGTTTACCCCATCCGAGAGGATATCCATCAACACATATAAGCTGCCAACCATCTTTATAATCTCCGGACACTTCTATAGTTTCACATTTTAAATATTTTATGGTGTCAGGATCCTCTGCCGATAAGTTAATGGTTTGATTATACTCACTGATTTTAAGTGAACTTGCCAAAGCCTGACTTGGCTCAAAACGGTTCTTCTTCATCTCACCAAGGAATAACCCAGGCCTCATAATTCTTAAACCTTTTATTGCAGGAAGTTCTTTTGGATATAAATACAACTTGTCCTCACGGATGTCAATTTGCTTGGGATCCCATTCTATATTTAAATGGCTCATAAATTCATCTGCTTCCCCTGATAAGCTTCCATGATTTATTTTACCGATGGAAGAATCTTTTTCCTGTGAAGAATACTTTTCTAGAAGAGTAATAAAATGCCCTTCTCCATGAATCTTATGAGGCCATAAACGTATACAGTTCTTTAATTCTTCAGTGCCATCCACCCATTCTGGCTTTCCATATGAAAACCCTTCGTAGGATACTTTTTCTTTATTCGTCTTATGTTCTATTGGATTCAAAACATGAAATTCGGGACAATTTTCTAATAAATACTTAATAGTTCCTTCGTTCTCCTCTGGTGAAAAGGTACAGGTGGAGTAAAGCATCTTTCCGCCGGGTCTTAACATTTTTGCTGCAAAAAGTATAATCTCTTTTTGTAATTTATTGTAATAATCTACGCCGTACTGTTCCCAGTTTTTCATAATGGAAGGACTCTTCCGGAACATCCCTTCTCCGGAACAAGGTGCATCTACTAATATTTTATCAAAGTAACCTTCAAAATAATTAGCTAATTTGGCAGGTGTTTCACTGACAATGACTGCATTAGGGACACCAAATAATTCAATATTCTTAAGCAAAGCTTTCGCCCTTGAATTACTGATATCATTGGCTACCAAAAGGCCTTCTCCTTTTAGTTTTGCAGCTAGTTCCGTACTTTTCCCTCCCGGGGCAGCGCATAAGTCCAATACTTTATCACCCGGTTCTATAGGAAGTAAATTGGCCGGTGTCATAGCGCTGGGTTCCTGAATATAATATAAGCCAGCATGATAATAGGGATGTCTTGCTGGTTGCTCATTTCCGCTATAATAATAACCGTTCTCAATCCAAGGTATCCTTGTGATTTTAAAAGGACAAATATTTTCAAATTCTTCTGGTGTTATTTTTAATGTATTCACACGAAGTCCGCTGTAATGTTTCTGATCATAAGAATGAAGAAAATATGTATATTCATCCTTTAGCAGGTTCTTCATACGCTCTTCAAAAAGCTTAGGTAATATCATAAAGTCTCCTTAATTCTGTTAGCTGTTTTTTACTATCCTTAACACAAATTCAGCAAAGCTGAAATTGCGTTAAGAATGATAACCTGTATTACATTTATCTTAAACTCTGAGCCCGGTATCCTTCTGATATCACGTCCAGTTCCTTACTAAAACGTTCCAGTTGTTCTAAATCCCCGGTCTCATAAATTTTATAAAATTCATCTTGAATCTTAAGAACTTCCCTCTTATTTGCTACTTTATATAGATTTTGTATATTGGTCAATATATCCGAAACGGTATTTGCTTTTATCTTAAATGAATTTTGCGCATCCATAATTTCACCGCGGATCTGTGACATTTCGGCATCCAATGCGATTATGGCATCTGCTGCACGTGAAAGTCTGTTTCGGATATGTTCCGGCATATTATGTTTGTATTTATACTGAAGGGAATGTTCAATGGTTGCCCAAAAGTTCATGGCTAAGGTGCGGATCTGAATCTCTGCTTGAATTTGCTTGGTACCTGTTAGAGTTTGAACATTGTAATAGATTATCAAATGATAACTTCTGTATCCACTGGATTTCATATGGGCAATGTAGTCTTTTTCACTTTTTACAGTCATATCCGTTCTTTTTTTAATGATTTCCACTACTTTGTTTATATCTTCTACAAATTGGCAGATAATTCGAATTCCTGCGATATCTTCAATTTCTTCTTCCATATTGTCTAAGGCAATATTTTTTTTCTGTGCTTTTTCTAAAATACTTGATATGGTTTTCACTCTTCCATTTACTTGTTCAATTGGTGAATAATCACCCATTTTCCGATATTCATCAATAATGTGATTGAACTTAACTACCAATTCATCAACTGCTAAAACATAGGGATCTAATATTTCTCTCCATAACTGAATTTCCATACAATTTCTCTCCTGTCCCCATTTATTTTTTCTGCCGAAGTTTTCTGTCTTTTTCTTCGTACAAAATCTTATGAATGAATTCTGCTATATAAATTAAGAATCCATTACCCTGTTTATTATATCATGAGCATAACGTGTTCATGATCTTTGTACTACGCTCAGAATTTGCAAGCTTGCTTGCAAATTCTTCACTCCGTTTGTATTATATCATGAACATAAAGCTGTTCATGATCTTGGCACTCCAATCGATAATTACAAGTAAACTTGTAATTATCTCACTCCGTTTGTATTATATCATGAACATAAAAGCTGTTCATGATCTTGGCACTCCAATCGATAATTACAAGTAAACTTGTAATTATCTCACTCCGTTTGTATTATATCATATTACTATTATTTTGTGGAAATTTTTTTACAAATGCTTTCTTACTATTATCAGAATGATTTTAAGAAACTATTACAATTTCTTTTATTGTGACTGTAAATATAAAAGAATATAGTAAGGATTTACACTGAGTTCTCCAGCTGGGGTATCTATGTATATTCCCAAATGCAGGTGTACTGCAAACATACCCGTTGTTCCCTCTGGACCATAACCGCTGTCCCCCATTAATCCAAGTAATTGGCCTGCTTTTATTTCATCTCCTTCTTCTATCCCCTCAGCATAGGAATCCAGATGGGCATAATAAAAGTAAGCACCTGAAGAAGAACGTATCCCTATCCGATAACCGCCCTTTTCCAGCCACCCTATTTTTTCTACTACTCCATCCGTTATACTGATTATGGGATATAGACCGGTAACATTATATTCTGGAATCAAATCCGTACCTTCGTGTTTTCTGGCTCCTCCATAATTCCTGTCAGCATACCAGGAATCCTCAAAGGTTACATAAGGTTCACCGTTTTCTTTTAAAGGAACAGGGAAATACTTTATATCATTAAGTATTTCATAATAATATTTCTTTAGCTCCTGATAGGTCTTATTTTCGCTTACTTGAAGAACCAGTTTCTTTATATCCCTTTTTTTCATATTCTTTTTTCCCGATAGCTCATAGTCATTTATTAACATAGATATAGTTAAGTCCTCTAATTTATCAGTGTCTTTTTTCACTTTTTTTATCCGGGAAGCAGGCAGCTTCATTTTACGAAATTCTTCATATTGAATACTTGTACTATTTATACGGTTGACATACATATGCAAGCCAATTTGATTCAGCAAATGACCAACATATAGCATAGTAATAAATAAAAGAAAACTAAAGAAATAAAAGTATTTCTTTTCTTCCGGTATATTAAATTTTCTCATATGCACCTTCTTCAAAATTGGCTTTCTTTTTATTATATGTGCATAGTAATTAGATATGACCTTATACTTGTTCCGATTATAAAACCTCTGAAAAAACATATCAAAAAAGCTTTTTAGTAAGTTTTTAAAAGAGATCAGCGTTATGAATGTATACTAATTTAATATTTGAATTAAAACGGCATGAAAAAAGGACTTGCTTATAATGTTTGTATAGCAAGTCCTAGGTTTTATTCTTCTACACTGCCGAATATAAATTCATGAAGTACTTTTATATTTGCATCCAAATCTGGTATTAAAACAGCCATCTTTCTGGCATAACCTTCCTCAAATGTATTATCCGCCGGTATACGAATATCCTCAATTTCTGTTAAGCCCATGTTTACAGCTGCTTTCAAATAAGTATCAAATTCTTTCAATGTTATATCTGTTGATATCAACGGCAATATATCATAAAGCATTAAGGATAATTCCGGTAAACTTTTTGATTTATATTTATCAAATATTGCATTTAGTAAAACACGTTGTCTTGAAGTTCTTCCATAATCATCCCTTTGATGATCTTTTGTTGATACATAACGCACACGGCAATATCCCAAAGCCTGGTTACCGTTTAATGTTTGTAATCCCGGTACTACTTTTCGAAATTGGGGTTTTGAAATATAGTTAGTGGTATTTAAATAACGTGCCTCTGCCTCTGTTAATGTGATGTCAACCCCACCAAGTTTATCTATAAGGGATTCAAAATCATCAAATCCTACTCTTACATAGCCATCCAGTTTTATATCAAAGTTTATTTCTATTGTTTCATATAATAGAGGGATTCCTCCTATTGCATAGGCTGCATTCAATTTATTATCTTTATTGCCAGGAATCTGAACCAATAAATCTCTCATTAAAGAAGTTAATTTTAATTTCTTATCCTTGGTATTCATGGTCGCAATAATCACCATGTCAGTACGTCCGCGACTACCTCCTGAATCAATGGCTTCTTCCCCTAATAATAATACATTAATGACACCCTCTTCCTGCCTCGGGCCATCCTCAATATGTCTTGTATCCCATGAAACCGGTGTATCCGTAATCTGATTCTTTAGTGCATCCTCTTCCACATCATCTATCACGGTTTGCTGTATGGTTTCAGCCCCATTATCATATTTCATACGACTATATGCAATACCTACTGCTGTATTCCACAGAAAATTTCTACCACCAGGGGTAACAATTAGTAAAATAAAAATAAGCAGAAAAGTTCCAAGGGTTCCTCCCGCTATTTTAGCCCATAAGGGTATCTTTCGCTTTTGTTTCACATCATCTCTTGTGTCACCCATTTCTTTCTGTACCTGCTCACCAATGGATGCACTTATATCACTTAAGATTTGTTCTTCTTCCTGGGCTAAAGCAAGTTCTTCGTCTAAGGGTACATTCTCATCTACTGCTTCATCTATCCACTTAGTTAAATCAAAATCTTCCTCTATATTTGACTCTTCTGTATTAACATCATCCTCTTTACATTTACCACAACTATCTTCTTGTTCACTGCAGCATTCATTTTTATTCATTCTAATAACCATGCTCCTTCCAAAGCCATTGAAAGAATGAAATTCTTTCAAACTTAGCTCCCATGATTTGATATAATTCAGTATTTATAAGGTATTCCAAATACTGGCATGAAATATTATAGCATAATATTAACTTTGTGTAAAATAATTTTAAAATTCTTTTCATACTTTTTAGGAACTCCGAAATCCATGGAATTCCTAAAATATTATGCTAATAACAGACTAATAGGATATGGCACCTGATTTATCAAAAGTTACGCCATATGATATGTCTGTCATATACTTATAAAATTGTTGAATTTCTTTTGTATCTTCTATTATGAAAGTGGTTCCGTTCTCTGCTTTTGCAGGTAAAAGTTCTGTTTTAACAGAATCCCCTTTTTGTAAAGTCACCTTAAGCAAAGCCGTTTGTGGAATATTACTGTAAAACATAAAGTTGCCTAAACTATAAATAATTGGCTTGCCTTTATAATATTCCATGCCTTGCAGTACATGTGGATGGCTTCCCACAACCAGATCTGCACCTGCATCTATGTATTGTTTCGCCATTTTACGCTGATATTCTTCCGGGTGATTCTTCTTTTCAATACCCCAATGGACATATACAATAACATAATCGCTTTGTAATTTGGCAGTTTCAATTTCTGCTATCAGTGCAGTGGGATCATAAGTAGTAAATAACCCAGGTTTGTTCTCTCCTGCATTCCATTCAGTAACCGGAATCACCCGTGAAGCCCCTAATATGGCAACGGTTTTTTCACCAACATCAAAATATTTGGTCTCCCGTGCTTCTTTTAAATTGTTTCCTGCACCAACATATGGTATCTTAGCATCTTGTAACGTGCTAAAGGTATCCAGCAAAGCTTCAGTACCATAATCTAATACATGATTATTGCCTAAAGTTACCACATTAATCATCATATCCGAAAAAATCTGCACATATTGTGGATCAATCCGGAAAGTAAACTGCTTATCCTTAGCCTTTGAACCCCTTTTACTGAACGGAAATTCTTCATTTGCCATTACAATATGGGCATTATGAAATTCTTCCTGAATATTTTCTGAAAGAATTCCATCCAAGCCCTTCTTGTTATATTGATTTAAAATAAAATCAGAAAAATAGATATCTCCCGTAAACAGCATTACGATTTCATCTGTATTTTTATCACCGGAATTATTATCATCTTCATAGGGATTCTCCTTTACAGAATCCCTGCCTTCCTCTTTCGTCTCATCACTATTATTCTCTTCAGATGCAGTATTGGTATCCTTGTCTGGGTCTTTAATTGCGGTTTCCTTATTATCACTATTGTTCAAGTCCTTTTCCACATAAGAGTCTTCCCTGGCTTTATCCGAAATCTTAACATAAGAATAAGCGATTAATTCACCAATAATGCCTACTGTTAATATGCAAATAATAATCACTATGGTTCGTAACCTAGCGTGGAATTTCTTTTTACTCATACTATTTTAATCCTTCAATGACCTTTTCCAGGTATTTATAAACACGAACAGCAGAAGATATACTTAGTTTTTCCTTTGGCGTATGGATGTCATACATATCCGGTCCCAAGGAAACAATATCGATATCCTGAATTTTTTCGGCAAAGAAACTGCACTCTAAGCCAGCATGAATGGCTTCTAACTTTGGTTCATATCCATACTGTTCTACAAAGACTTTAAATAAATGGTCTCTTAATTTGGAATCTTTCTTATATTCCCAAGCTGGATATTGTCCTCTTACATAGAACTCTCCCCCTAAGAATCCAGCCATGTAATTAAGCCTGCTGGCTAAATACTGCTTATAACTATTTACAGAACTACGAACAGAGAAGCAGAATACAGCCTTATCTGCATCCACATGGAAAATTCCTAAATTCAAAGAACTTTCTACTAAGCCTGGAATGTTAGAACTCATAACCTGTACTCCATTTGGGGTATGCACAAGCATAAACAGCACTTTTTCAAAGGAAGTAGGATGAAGGCATTCAAAAGTTCCTTCAGAAAGATTCTGAACATGAATTGCTAAATAAGGTTCGCTGGACTTTAATTCATTCTTATATTTAAATGAAATATCCTCTATTGCCTTTGTAAAGTCCTCTAAATCTTCCGGGTTAATGCAAATCTCAGCAAAGCTGTCTCTTGGAATGGCATTATCTTTTTGTCCGCCCTTCATTTCTATTAAACCGTATCCTACATACTCTCTTAGTTCAAAGAGTAACCTTCCCATAAGTTTAGTGGCATTGGTTCTATTCTTATGGATTTCGGCACCGGAATGTCCACCTTGCAGGTCACTGATCATAATCTTTACTTTTAATCCTTTATTGGATACACGGTTGATCGGCAATTCACAAGTACCGGTTAATCCACCAGAGGAACTGATAAGTAAAGAACCTTCATCCTCTGAGTCAACATTAATTAAATATTTACCTTTTAAAGGTGTAACGTCTAAACCAATTGCACCTTCCATTCCTACTTCTTCGTCAGTTGTAAAGATTGCTTCTATTCTTGGATGCTGTAATGTTTCATCATCTAAAAATGCAAGAGAATAAGCAAGGGCAATTCCATTGTCCGCACCTAATGTGGTACGGTCTGCATGAATATAGTCATTATCTACCAGTAGTTCAATTCCTTCTGTTAAGAAATCATGGGTACTGTCATTGGTCTTCTCACATACCATATCCATATGTCCTTGAATCATAACAACAGGAGCATTCTCATAACCTTTAGAAGCTTCTTTAATAATCACCACATTTTCATATTCATCCTGAATGTATTCCAGGCCTCTTTCCTTTGCAAACTCAGCCAGATAATTACTTATAGCAGTATTATTTTTAGAACCTCTTGGTATTGCTGATATTTCACTAAAATAGTGAAATATTTTTTTATAATCCAGTTCCTTTAATTTTTGATTCATAAATTTTACCTCGCTTTTTATTAAATTTCTAATCTATAACTAATTTTTAAAGCTGTGAATAGGTGCAGGAATTCTTCCTCCCCGGTTAATGAATGCATCACAGCTAAACTGATTTACCGGCATAACTGGGGCATATCCCAATAATCCGCCGAATTCCGCTCTATCTCCTACTGTTTTTCCTATTACAGGTATTAGCCTTGCTGCTGTAGTCTTTTGATTTACCATACCAATGGCCATTTCATCAGCGATAATTCCGGATATGGTAGTTGCTTTGGTATCTCCCGGTATGGCTATCATATCAAGTCCAACGGAACATACACAGGTCATTGCTTCTAATTTTTCGAGAGTAAGGGCTCCTGCACTTACAGCATTGATCATACCCTGATCTTCACTGACAGGTATAAATGCACCGCTTAAGCCGCCAACATAAGAAGAAGCCATAACACCGCCTTTTTTAACCTGGTCATTTAATAATGCCAATGCTGCCGTAGTTCCCGGAGCTCCTGCATATTCTAAGCCCATTTCTTCAAAGATCTCAGCAATACTGTCTCCAACTGCAGGAGTAGGTGCCAAGGATAAATCAATAATACCAAATGGTATATTCATTCTTTTAGATGCTTCCTGTGCCACCAGTTGTCCCACTCTGGTTATTTTGAATGCAGTTTTCTTTATGGTTTCACAAAGAGTTTCAAAATCAGCACCTCGAATTTCTTGTAAAGCAGTCTTTACAACTCCTGGTCCGCTGACACCAACATTAATTATAGCATCCGCTTCTGTTACACCATGAAAGGCACCGGCCATAAAGGGATTATCATCAGGAGCGTTGCAAAATACTACTAATTTGGCACAGCCTAAGGAATCTCTCTCCTTTGTTCTTTCTGCCGTTTCTAATATAATTTCACCAAGTAATTTTACTGCATCCATGTTAATACCCGTTTTTGTTGAGCCTACGTTAACAGAACTGCAAACTCTCTCAGTAATTGCTAAAGCCTGGGGAATGGAACGAATTAAATTTTCATCACTTTCTGTCATTCCTTTGGATACAAGAGCAGAATAGCCGCCGATAAAATTAACACCTACGGTTTGTGCCGCTCTGTCTAAAGTTTCCGCTATTTTAACGTAATCTTCCGGGCATTTGCAGGAAGAAGCCCCAATCAAAGCAATGGGGGTCACAGAAATTCTTTTATTTACAATGGGAATACCGTACTCTCTTTCAATGGATTTACCTGTTGCAACCAAATTTTTTGCAACCGTTGTAATCTTATCATAAATTTTTCTATTTAATTCGTCCAGATTATTATCCGCACAGTCTAGCAGACTTATACCCAAAGTAATGGTTCTAACGTCCAGATTCTCCTGTTCAATCATTTTATTGGTTTCATAGACTTCATTAATATTGATCATCCTAATACGCACCTTTCAACTATTCAATCTTTTATATTACAAAAAAGCACCACTTCTTATAGGCGGTGCATTTTATTAAAGATATCCTCATGCTGTGTCTTAATAATGACACCAATTTCTTCACCGATTTGTTCTAATTCTGTCGCAAGCTGTTCAAAATTCTTAGGTGAATTGTTACTGTCCACAATCATCATCATATTAAAATATCCTTGTACTATGGTCTGTGAAATATCCAGAATATTAACCCTGTTATTTGCTAAATAAGTACAGATATTTGCAATGATACCAACTTTGTCTTTTCCTACTACGGTTATTATTGTCTTTTTCATTCTGACTCCATTCTGCATACAATATGTCTGCTTAATACTCATATGTTTAATACTAATTTTCGTAGAAATGTAGAACGCATTATCAAAGCTTTTGCCCCGATTTTTCATACAATTCTTTAACGAATATTATCTTTTTAAGTAGTGGATAACATCTCAGAGGCTGTATCTCTTTTTGCTACACTAAGTATTTTTCCAGAAGTTCTGTCATCCATATGTTGATTTAATTCCACCCTGACAGTTTCATAAGCCAATTCTTCATAATTGTTTTCTTTACTTAAATGAGCTAGTGTAATATGTTTTAGTTTATCATGTAAGAGTTTGCAAAGTAATTTTGCAGAATAGTCATTGGACAAATGACCTCTGTCTCCTAATATTCTTTGCTTTAAATAGTATGGATATCCCCCTACCATTAACATATTTATATCATGATTTGCTTCTAATAAAAGAATCTCAGAGCCGGATAATTTAGAAATAATATAATCATCGTATTTTCCTAAATCCGTTGCCATTCCTACCTTATGGCCATCTGATTGAAATGTATAGCATACGGGATTGGAAGCATCATGGGATGTAGAAAAAGGTTCTACTGTAATATCGTTAATCTGAAACGACTCATCGGGAACCACATAATGTAATAAATCCTCTGCTATACGTCCTATGCTCTTCATTCGCAGTATTGCGTTAATAGTTTCTGCAGTTCCATATATAGGTGTATTATACCTTCTGGCAAGAACCCCTATACCCATAATATGATCTGCATGTTCATGAGTTATTAAGATTCCTTGAATATCCTCCGGATGAACATCAATGCTATTTAGTCCATTCTCTATCTTTTTGCCGCTAATACCTGCATCTACCAGTAATTTTGTATTTTTACTGCCAACAAAGGTACAATTCCCACTGCTGCCGCTAGATATACTGCATAAATTCATAAGTACCTCCTAAGCATTTTATAATTTCAAAGTATTACCCATTCCAAAGATTTTGTCAATACTTTTCCTTAATATTTCTTAGAAACTGCAAAAGCAGCTATATTCTAAGATTTCCAATATAATTCAACTACATCTCCATCCTTTAAGGGTGAAGTAAACTCTGCCGGTTCTCCATTAATGGTTGTAATTAGTTTAGAACCTCCTAAAGTAGATAAATTAAAAGGATAAAAATCAAATATGTCAACAAATATGTAATTTTTCTTTTTAGATAATTTTACACTTTCCCCATTGACTATTATATACATGTCTCTGATTCCTGAGCTGGGTTCTGTTTGTAGATTATGTATATTATTGTTACTATTTCCCATTGACTCTGCCGGAATATCTTTTATACACTGGGCAGCAGGATTCATTTCTTCCTGAGAAGAAGCGTATTCTTCTTCGAAGGCATCCTCCGGCAATTCATATTCTATAGAAAAATTCTCATATATTTTATCCTCTAAAGAAGCAGTCATGTTATTTACAAGAATCGTTTCCTTATATTCTAAATCCATAAATTCAAGGATTTGCTCCAAGGTATAATAATTCAATATTTCAATCTCATCATTGTCCTGAATGTTATAAAAACCAGATACCAGCTTCTTGTTGGCCAACACAAATTTAGGGCATTGAATGGTTTTCCCGTTAAATATAATGGAAATAGTTCCGCTGTACTCCGGAAGCTGGCTTACCATATAAACAGCATCACTGCCTTTGGTAGATTCAATAATTTCGATTCTATCGTTTAATTCAATTGGATGGCTAAGACCTACGACTTCACCATTTCGTTTAACTACAGATGCCTCTCCCAGTTCCCCACGTACCATACGTTTTGTTCCATTGATGGTATAGTGAATGGTTTTTCCTCTCCGTGGGAATAGCTTTTCATTAGGAAAACCTACTTGTAAAGCCGCATCTACAATGGTTAATTTATTGTTATCGTATAATTTAATACGTTCACCATTGACATTTACAAAGATAAAATTATTCTTTTGGTCATAGAAATTCAAGCAAATACCAATAGGCGTTACCAATAATGGATCTTTCTTAATCTTTTCTTGTAGGAAAGTAATTTCCTGCAATACTTCTTCTCCCCGTAATGCCACTCGTTCATAAGACAGTCCTAGGTACTCTGCCAAACTGCCGGCAAAACCCGTTATTTTACCGCCGCCTCCAACTACAAATACAGCACTTACAGGTTTTCCGCCATTTAATTCAATGATTTTATCTGCAATGGATTTAGTGATTTTACGAATGGTATCATCAATGGATTCTAAAACCTCCTGAGAAGTGATCTTATGCTTAATTCCCATAATATCCTTAAAGGTAATATTCTTTTTTCTAAGACACGCTGTTTTCATAGCCTCTGCTTCATTAAATACCACTAAGTATTTCTGAACAATTGCTTCGGTTATTTCATCTCCTGCATAAGGAATCATGCCATATGCAGTAATACTTCCATCCTTTGTAATAGAAATATCAGAGGTTCCTGCACCTACATCCACTAAAGCAATATTTAATAACCGGAATTTATCAGGAATCGCAATATTAATTGCTGCGATGGGCTCTAAAGTTAAATTGGCCACCTGTAAATCTGCCTTCTCAACTGCAGCATATAATCCATCCACCACTTCATCCGGCAGGAAAGTTGCAATTAATTCCGTTGATATTTTATTGGCTTTATGCCCTTCTAGTTTCAGAATGGTGTAATCATTCAAATAATAACGTATTACAGAATAGCCAACACAGTAATAATGTATATGATCGGATTCTAATTCAGCACGAATGGTATCATATGCTTTTTCCACACCAATTAAATCCAAAGAATGAATATGCTCTTCATTTACAACTGTTTCACTTGGGAATTCATAATCTGCCTTAACAGCCACGGTTTTTAGAATTCTGCCTGCAGCTGCAATGCATACATCCGTTAATTTTCTGCCTACCTGTTGTTCTAACTGTATTTTAACTGCTCTGATAACATCAGCCACCTTAGTAATGTCATGAATCTGACCGTCAATCATGGCTCTTGTCTCATGTTCTTTCATATATTGTGCAACAACTACAAAGTTATTATTATTCTCTCTATATCCAACTGTTCCTACCACGCTTCTAGTACCGATATCTAAACCAAATACTAAATGCTCCGGATATCTTTTGTATTCCATACGGAAGCCCCCATATCATTCATATTGCGTCTATTGTACCATAATATGACTTATTTCACTAGCATTAGTTTATTTGCCTGGTATATTTTTTAGAATTTGTGCAATCTGCTCAGCAACTTTTTCTCTGGAAAGATTGTTATCAATTATATGGGTACTGATCTTTCTATACTCATTTTCTTTAATTTGATTATAAAAAATAGTATCAATTTTTTCGTTAGTATAATTTCTGGATTTTTGCAGTCTTTCCCTTCTAATATTTTCTGATGCATGAATATACCAAATCTCATCACAGAAGTTACTAAGCCCTGCTTCTTTAGGAAGTGCTGTTTCCACACATATAAGTGCCACCTTTTCTTTCCGCTTTTCTTCAATTATATCTATCACATGCTTCATTACATAGGGGTGGGATAAGCTATTTAATAATAATAATTTTTCTGGGTTATTATAAACAATTGCACCTAGCTTCTTCCTGTTTATATTTCCCTCTTGATCCAGAATACCAGAGCCAAAGTTTTCTACAATCAGGTTATAAGATATGTTACCCTTTTCCATTAATATATGAGCAATATGGTCTGTACTTATAACGAAAGCATTATAGGTATCTTTCAATATGTTTAAAATAGTAGATTTACCGCTGCCTATTCCTCCTGTAATGCCTATGACTTTCATCTATGTAATATCCTCCTTTTTAGAAGTCATACAAGGTAATTCTTGCATAAAAATTTCCTTATATGTTCTTGATATTCTCTGCCATATCCATCAATTCTAAGAATTTTTCCGTATCTCCTCCGGCATCTGGATGGTATTTCTTAATTAACTCCCGAAAACGCTTTTTCACACAAATGCTGTCAGCATTATATGGTAATCCCAGATAGGCTAACAGCTTAGGGTCTTGTGCTTCATAAACGGAAATACCTTTCCCCTTGTATATTTCATAGTATACATGAAACCAATATTCTTCTATGACATCTTTTATGGCGTCTTTATCCATTCTTTCCAAATCACAGATGGAATAACGGGCTTTTGATTTTTGCAGGTTATTCTCCTTTAAATCAAAGAACGTATTCCATACAAGTGAATTGCATTTACTCTGTACCGCTAAAGGATTCTTCTTAATAAAATCATAGGAATAACCATAACGATTCACTAATTCCATTACTTTTAGTTCTCGAATGGTGCGCTTAATATTATTTTTCATAGAAACACTTCCTGAATTATTTTGCTTCATACCAGTTGGAACCTATATTCACGTCCACTTCTAAAGGTATACTTAATATAGCAGCGTTTTGCATTTCTTCTTTTAAGATTGCCATAACCTGCTCTTTTTCTTCCTCATGTGCTTCAATTAATAATTCATCGTGAATTTGAAGAATCAGTCTGGAACGATAATTAAGCTCCTTTAATTTTCTATTTACACGTATCATAGCAATTTTTATAATATCTGCTGCTGTTCCTTGAATAGGAGAATTCATAGCCACTCTTTCCCCAAAAGAACGTTGCATAAAGTTAGAAGATGTTAATTCCGGAATGGGTCTTCTTCTGCCAAAGATTGTGGTAACATATCCATCCTTTTTACCTTGCGCCACCAGCTCATCTAAAAAATTCTTAACACTTGGGTAGGTCTCAAAGTATTTATTAATATAACTCTCTGCTTCTTTCCTTGATATATTTAAGTCCTGACCCAGTCCAAAAGAACTGATGCCATATACAATACCGAAATTAACTGCTTTTGCGTTGCTTCTCTGTAAAGGGGTAACTTCTTCCAATGGAGTATGAAATACCTGAGAAGCTGTAATCCTATGGATGTCCTGTGCTTCTTTATATGCAGCAATTAATTTCTCATCTCCTGACATATGGGCAAGTACTCTTAGTTCAATCTGTGAATAATCCGCATCCACAAAGATGTAGCCTTCTTTTGGTATAAATGCCTTACGAATTGCTCTTCCTAGTTCCATACGAATAGGAATGTTCTGCAAGTTCGGATCAGTACTGGATATTCTTCCGGTTGCCGCAATGGTTTGATGGAACTTCCCATGAATTCTTTTATCCTCACTGATAAAAGCAGTTAACCCATCTGCGTAGGTGGATTTTAACTTAGTTAACTGTCTGTATTCTAATATAAAAGAAACGATTGGATGTTCAATTACTAATTTCTCCAGTATATCAGCAGAAGTAGAATAGCCGGTTTTTGTTTTCTTTCCAAATGGAAGTCTTAATTTTTCGAATAAAATAACACCTAATTGTTTTGGAGAACTGATATTAAATTCTTCACCTGCAAGTTCATATATCTCTTTTTCCAGTTGAGCTATTTTAACACCAAGTCGTTCACTGTAAGCCTTTAATTCTCCCTCATTTACTCCGATACCCCGCTGCTCCATATCAAAAAGGGCAAATACCAAGGGCATTTCAATTTCTCTGAATAATTGTTCCATATTCGTATCTTTTAATGCCTTCATTAGCTTATCATAACCCAGATAATTCACATATCCCTGGTAACAGCAGAAATTCTTAAATTCTTCCGGACTGCCATCCATAGCTTTAATTAAAGATATTTTTCCAAAAAGTTCGGATTCATTAGGTATAATAAGATTTAAGAAATCTCTTGCTATATCGTCATAGTGATAAGTACTCTTTAAAGGATTTAACAAATAAGCACCAATACCAAGGTCTGCTATCGGATCTTTTTCGGTGGCTAAAATAAAATCCAATTGGGATTTCAAATCATTAGTTGCAATTAAATAGTTATGATCAACTATATTTTTCACTTTATCTTGTAAATAAGCGGCCGAAATTAATCCTTCCACTTTAATAAAATAAATATCCTTCTCACTAAAAGTAAGACTGATACCAAGTATGGTACTATTCTCACGAATTAACTGTAATCCTACAACCACGGATTGGTCATCGGTCTTTTGTGATAAAAGTTTGTTAAATACATTCTCCGCTTCTACAAAATCTGTAATTATTTTAAATAATTTTTCTACCCCTTCATTATGGCTTACATCTACCTGAAAACGGCTGATTAAATTTTTAAATTCTAGTTTCTTAAAGTAAACAAAAGCTTCTTCATTGGTAAGATTCTTTATTTCTGCCTGAGAAATATGAAAATCAATATGGCAATCTGTTTTAATGGTAGCTAAAGTTTTACTTAATACTGCCAGATCATAATGATTCTTTAACGCTTCCCTTGCTTTATTAGGAGTGATTTCTTCGACGTGTTCATATGCATTTTCGATAGAATCGTATTGTGATATGATTTTTGTTGCCGTTTTCTCACCAATTCCCGGAACTCCAGGAATATTATCTGAGGTATCGCCCATAAGCCCTTTTAAATCAATAAACTGCTTTGGAGTAACACCGTATTTCTCAATTACATCTGCTGTGTTATAATTTTCTACTTCTGTACCGCTCATTTTAGTTTTGGGAATCCGAATTTTAATCTTATCCGTAGCCAACTGTAACAAATCCCGGTCCCCTGATACAAGGGACACTTCATACCCTTCTTTTTCACAGGTCTTTGCTATGGTACCTAATACATCATCCGCCTCAAATCCAGCTTTTTCAACTATATTTACACCCATCGCCTTTAATACCTCTTTCATAATAGGCACCTGTTCTCTTAATTCCTCTGGCATGGATTTTCTTGTTCCCTTATATTCCTGAAACATTTCGTGACGGAAGGTGGGCTTATTCAAGTCGAAAGCAACGGTAAGATATTCTGGTTTTTCTTCGTCCAGAATTTTAAACATAATATTTAAAAAACCTAACACCGCATTGGTGTGAAGCCCTTCTGAATTGGTTAAATCCGGTAATCCGTAAAATGCTCTATTTAATATACTGTGTCCATCTATTAATACAATCTTTTTCTCCATGTTTTTAACATGCTCCTTTCACAGGTTGAAAGAATAAAATTCCTTCAACTATACACCTATTTCATCATCTACTTACAGATGTTATACTACTCTAAAAATCAGGTTGAAAAATGGTTTTGTTGTAACTCTTTCTAATATAATTTTCTTTCAACCTTTGAAAAAATCACTTTTTGGTGTCCCACTCATATTCCGGATAGGTTTTTTCTAACCGAATAGCGGATTCCGGATCTTCTTCCATTAAAAAATTATGAATTTCATTTAAATGTCCGGAAATCTTTCCAGAAAGTATACCATCCCCATCCTCAGGGAACAGCCCTTCTATATAAAAATTACTTTTGAAAAGCTCCTTATGAAGCACATCTTCTACTACAAACTCTCCAATTCGAAAGCTGGAAATAAATGCAGTCAAAGTTATTACAATGATTAAAATAATTTTTTTCCTAATATGTAATATCTTATCATGAAAAATTCTATCTTCCGAACGTTTTATTAATTGTAGCAAATCCTGATGAAAATTCACAGATAACTCTTTATCTTCATCTAATTGTTTCATACCTGAAAGAAGGACATAATACACCTCCAATTCCTCCATACAGTTAGGGCAGGAATGAATGTGATCTATAAAATCTTCCATTTGGTTGATATCTAATTTTTTATTGATAAACGGCATAATCAACCGTTGTGCGTCAATACAAGTCATGTCTCTTCCTCCATTGACAAGCTGGAAATGTCTATTATTAATTCATTTTACCCTTTTTTAGATAATGTTTCAACACAGAATTTATTAATACAGGTAATAAGGGTATATTGGGCTAATAATATTGATGTGTTTATGTGATTTTAATAGGTAGCTGATAATAAGGAACCCACCTGTGTTTATTCTTTTGACGCAACAAAGACAAAGCAAGGATTATACAACCCTTGCTCTGTCTTTTTAATGTCTCACTAATAATATTTAGCTTCCATTATTAAGATCGTTAAGATCTTTTACCTGAATTATTTCAATAGTTAACTTCGTTGCCTCCTAAAGCCTCCATTTACCATCTCTCCTAACTCGGGATCATAATTTCATGCTACATTACTTTTCGAGACACATTCATATTTAAGGAATACTTACTTAAATTCACAAGGAAAAATCCTTATGGAATCTGTTTCAGTATCCATTACCTATTATGTTTAATTTAATCTAAATTATTCGTTATTTTTTAAACTTATATAATAAAATCATGTTTCGAATTTTATAAAAAAGAATTTAGCATTATATAATTAACATAAATCTTGTTCATGATCTTGGCACTCCACTCAGAAAATCCAAGCAAGCTTGTATTTGCTTCATTCCGTTTTTATTATACCATGAACATAAAGTTGTTCATGATCTTGGCACTCCACTCAGTAAATCCAAGCGAGCTTGCATTTGCTTCATTCCGTTTTTATTATATCATGAACATAAAGCTGTTCATGATCTTGGCACTCCACTCAGAAAATCCAAGCAAGCTTGTATTTTCTTCATTCCGTTTTTATTATATCATAAAATTCAATTAAGTAACAGACTTGTAATAAAATTGATAAAATTGTAAAATAAGAGCCAATTCTTTAAATAAAGGAGAGTGAATCTGCTTGGGATATTTATAAAAACAATGGGAATGATTAATATATTTTAACAGCGGATTAACAGCTGGTCTTTAACAACAATAATGAAATAATAATACTCTTTGTATTTTATAGGAAGGTGAATATTTGGATAATTTATTTGAGCTGATGGTTGCAGAACAACAAAAACAAGAAGTGGGTAAAATATTAGATTGTAATAATAAAACAAAACAATTCGGATTGGCATTGTCAGAAGAAGAAGCTAAGGAATTGATCATAAGCCGAATGAATTCATTAAGTGATAGCCAGCGGATTGAATTTGGCGAAGGTATTTTACCTAAAATTATATATTTATTTTGTGATTCCCAGTATGTTAATCAAGATAACTACGCAAGTACATTATCAGAACTACAGGAAATATTTTATTTATATAAAAATGAAACACAGGATGAACTAACTGATGATGAATTACTTGCTTTTATGAAAAAACAGTTTGAAGAAATTTGCTTTGGGGATTTAGAGTATTTAAAAAGCACATGTTTAGAAAGATTTGCAAAAGCTGTTCGTTCAGGTTATCAATCCCAAATGCAATCCAGATTAAGAGACGAATATACATTGAGAGATGTAGAAAACGAATATGATAAACTATCAGAAGAAACCAGATGGGATTATGAAGTATATAAGCAGAGACTAGAGGATATGTATTAAGAGGCAATAAATCCGTTTCTTCAACTAAAATGTTTTAAGTTTTATGTAAACTAAGAATCTGAACTATTATTTTACATTAATTACTTAAGGCAGAGTCAGTTACCAGGTTCTGCCTTTTTATTATAGATACTGCTTTACGTATCAGGTAACAACTTATATAAAGTCCAAAGTTTTTTCTTATAATAATATGTTATTTTACTGTGATCAGTATTAATGAAATCTATCTAATGCATACAAAATCACTATTATTACTTAATTACTTTTTTAATTATATACCCTATTGTTTCTGCCATTCGCATAAATCCAAGATCATTTGGATGACAGCCATCTACCGTACAGCTGTCTCTGCCATCATCCTTAAACAGACTTTGCCCATCGATGTAGTATACATTTTTGTCTCCTTCATTTATGGCATTTATGTATGTGGAGTAAATCACATTCCGTCTTTGTATATCGCAAAACTCATATGGATTAAAGTCAGGTTTTGATATAAAAATAATTGGTAATTCCGGATTCTTTTCTCTGAATCTTTTATATATGCTTCCATGGGTATGGATTAAATGTTCAACACTTGGGGCATTATGGTCATAATCGCATACAAACACACTCATATTCAGCTCAGACATATAATCCACAATTTCATCCTCTCCTTTTGCATTTCCGGAGAATCCAAAATTTATATAATCACAATCAAGCATTCTTGATATTATCGCCTGGTAGCTATTGCCCGGTCTTGATGCACACCCACCTTGGGTTATGGAAGATCCATAATATAGTACAGGGTTTTTATATTTATAGCTATCACCCTTTTTTAGAATGGCGGTCTCCTGCAATCCTATATACAAATCAGAAACATCATTATAAAGAGGAAAATTTATAGTCAAATCCCTCTCCCTGTTATCATTAAAATATATGATAGATTCATATCCATCCTCCATTCCTACCGGAGGCATAAATGTTTTATAATACGTACTTTTCCCATCATTATTAATATATAAATCAAAACCGGAAGTCCCTGCAAGAGTCATATGAGGTAAAACAGTAACCGATGGCATTTTTGCTTTTATAGCAATATATCGGGAGGTTGTTTTTAACCTTACTCTTCCGCCGGTTGTATTATAATTTAAAATACCCACACCTTCACTTGCAGCTTTGGCAATATCATCAGGCATACGTTTGAATACTGTTTCTTTCTTGTAGTTATATAATCCATAAATTTTAAATGGATCATTACGAACATCAAAGAATAGAATATCGTTTTCATCAAAGGATGAAGAAACTTTAAGATTTTTATCAATTTTTGAAATATCCTTCTCCAAATTAACCTCGATTCTGGCATTTTGGTTGCCTTAATAACCACAGCAAACTTGATGCATCAGCACAAACTGCAGTTGAAAACTTGTTTTTTAACCTAACACCTACAAATTAATTGCATTGTATCAAAAAGAAAAAGCCTCCGCAATATTTACGGGGGCTTTTCAGTAAAATATTTAAAACTGGCATTCCATCTATAGCTTTTTATATAAAAAAATTGGCCCGGGGGATATTTCAACTGCTTATTATTCCACACTTTTTAGTGCTTCCACCATGTTAATACGGTTAAGGGTGCGATTTGTTATCCAGTTAACGATTATGGCAAAGAGGAACGTAATCGCCGCTGAAAATAAATAGCTGACAGGCTCTATATGCACTGCAAAATGAATGGAAGGCATGTTGAGAACGGTGGTAAGTAAACCGCTTATGACCCGGCCTACCGGCAAACCGATCAGGATACCTACCCCTGTCAGAATCAATGTCTCTTTATTAACATATTGATAAACCTCATTGTCATAGAATCCCAGCACCTTGATAGTGGCCAGTTCCCTGACACGTTCAGATATATTGGTGTTGGACAAGGTAAACAGCACCACAAATGCGAGACCTCCGGCCATAACTATAAGCAGCAGAACTACCTCATTTATCAGATCAAAGCCGAAATCCTTCCGCAGTGCGGCTATACTGACAGTGGAAAGCACAGAATCATTGTCAAGCAGTGTTTCGGCATATGCTGTCTGATCGCTGCAGGCAGCAGACAGATGTGCAAGCATGCCGTTTGGTACATACATGCCGAATAACGATTCATATAACTTTTGTGTCATATATACGTTGTTACCCAAATAGTTCCGTACAATACCGGATACGGCAGCTTCGTGCTGCTCAAGCTCCATATTTTGCATAGAAACAGTGTCACCAATTTTAAGTCCGAGAATCCGGGCTGCATTTTGTGTAATAAAGATACCCTCATCATCCAGATGAGTTGTGGTTCCGTCCAGATCCTCAATACGAATATAGTCCTCTATGACACTTCCACTGGGAATTACCATCAGCTGCACGGAACTCGACTCTCCGTCCTTATTGAGCAGCTTTACGCTCTCAATACGCAAATTCAGATAATCGTCGATACTAACGTCCTTTGCCAACTGCCGAACCAAATTATCGTTTTCTTTTTCATCAAAAACAGCCATCAGATCGTATTGATATATATAATCATACTGGCTAGGCGCCAATTCCATTACGGAATCTTTGATTGCAAAACCGCAGATTATCAGGGCAGTGCAACCCATAATACCACCAATAGTCATAAACATGCGTTTTTTATACCGGAACAGGTTGCGGATGGTAACCTTATTCAGGAATTTCAGACGATTCCAGACAATTGGGATACGCTCAAGCCATACACGGGTTCCGGAGCGGGGTGCTTTGGGACGCAAGAGGGTTGCCGGCATTTGAGTCAGTTCGCTGCGGCAGGCAAGAACGGTTGCTCCTACTATGGCAGCTATAAACAACAGGACGCCACCTACCCCATAAAGGATATCGAAACGCAAGTAAAGCTGTGGAAGGCTGTAAAGCTCCTTTAAAATAACCGATACAAAACGAGGCATGAAAATGAAACCAAATATATCACCCAAAATCCCCCCTAGCACGCAGGCTATTAAAGCAAACAGAAGATATTTTCCATAGATTTCTGCATTCCCAAATCCTAAAGCCTTATATGTGCCAATCAGACCACGCTCTTCTTCCACCATCCGGGTCATCGTGGTGAGGCTCATGAGAACAGCCACCAATAGAAATATAACAGGAAACAATTTTCCTACACCCTCGATGGAGGATAAATCCCGGTTTAGGCTGAAATAACTGTCAAGGGCAGTGCGGTCTTGAATATACCATCTTGTCATATCAATGTCGTTCAGCTTAGCATACCCATCAGCAAGTTTTTGCTGTGCCTCTTCCTTTTTACTGGCATATTCCTGTTCTTGTTCCATTAGCTCCGCTTCCCCATCAGCCAGTTCTTGTTTCCCCTCGGCAATGTGGTCCCATGCATCCGCAATTTTTACTTTAGCATCAGCCTCTTCTTCCTTTAGTTTCGCTTCCCCATCAGCTGTCTCAACTTTTCCATCTTTCAGCTGGGTACGTCCTTCAAGCAATTTCAATCTTGCATCTTCCCACTGTGCCCACCCTTCGGCCAGTTCCGCCTTGCCAGCTTTCCATTCAGCCCACCCTTTTGCCAGTTCCGCTTTTCCGGCTTTCAGTTTGGCCCTTTCCTTGGGCAGTTTTGCTTTTCCAGCTTCCAATTCTGCCTTCTTGGATTCAATGGTTTTCCGCGCTTCCTCTAGCTTCGTCTGTCCAATTGCCAGCTCTGCTTCCCCTTCGGCCAGTTTTTGCAAAGCAGCCGCCTTTTGTTCTGCAAAGATGTCTTTTTGAGCATCCAGTGCCTTTTGGCTGCCGTTTACTTTACCAATTCCCAATGCCAACTGAATGACAGCAGATTCAGGCAAAACATCCAATTGTGCATCCTGTGCTTTTATTTGCCTAATGGCGTTAACAAGGGTAGTACTTTCAGTGATAGTACCTGCTGCAATAGCACTGTCATCAGCTCCGGCTGCCGCCAGAGCAGCAGTAGCATTTACCAGCGAGTTCCATTCATTTGCGGGCCATGCATCCCCAAAAGCATTTTTGAGCTGCACAATCCCTGGCTCTAGCTGCCCGCGGGCTGTGTCCAACTGGTTCTGGACATTATTTAGCTGTTCCTCGGCGGCGGTAAATTGTTCTTCCGCGCTTTTCCGTTCTTCTTCCAACTGTTGTTTACCCTCTTCTATTTTTTCAGCCTTTTCCTTCAACTGGGCTTCACCTTGCACAAGCTGTTTTTCACCTTCTGCCAGCTTCTTTTCACCTTCCAAGAGTTTTTTTTCACCATCCGCCAACTGCTTTTCATTCTCTTTCAGTTCTTTTTCTCCATCTAACAGCTTCTTTTCACTTTCTATCAATTCTGCTTTGCCTTGCTTAAGCTGTTCTTCACCCTCTGACAGTTGCACTTCGGCTTCCGCCAGCTCTCCTTTTGCATTCTCTAGCTTCAAGCGGGCTTTAGAAATCTTTTTCTCCCCATCTTTTTGCTCATTAACAAGGGTGGCCTCGCCATCGGTGAGCTCTTGTCTGGCCTTGGCTATATCCCTCCAGGCATCGGTAAACTTCTTATCTGCCTCCGCAAACTTCTCATTCATGGTGCTCTCGGCATCTGCGATTTTTCTTTTCGCTTCAATCAAGACGGCGTCGTAACGTGCCTGTTCCCGTTGTACTTTTACACTGCTTTCAATATTACTGATAACGGATTGTACCTTGTTTTCATATTCATGGGAATAAGTGTCCATCTCTTTCATTCCAGACAATGTAATATAGACCGCGGTAAAAATATCGCTGTTAACGTCTGCCTCAGTAACAAAAAACCTATAATCGGCTGTAGCGGTTGAACGAAAAATACTTCCATTTCCGTCACTACCCTGAATGTCCTTGGGGTCCAATACCAGACCTGTAATAGTATAGGTAGTATTGGCGAAGGTGGGAGCTTCTGTTTCTTCTTCTAACTCCATATCCAAATTCATATCCATATTAGAATCACCTTCCTTATTCAGGTTGGCATCAGTATCCCTGTCATTCAGCGTATCTTTGGTGTCCTCCTTATCACTTTTCTCAATGTCTTCCTCTATGGTAACTGAGCCGCCAATTGAATTACCGCTTTCATCCAAATATTTTTGGGTAACTGCCATTTCCCCTGCCTTAGTTGGCATTGCACCAGCCAGTAATTGTGGCATGTTCAGACCTTTACCATTCAGCACGGTCATATCCGCGCTTTTGTTCATGCCATTTACATAGGTGTGAACGGTCTCACTATATTCTCCTTCAACAGCTTCCACTTCGTCCACTCCCCTGAGAGCATCTACATCTTCTTGTGTTAACCCCAGCGTGGACAGGATTCGAATATCAAATAGGTTTTGTTTGTCAAAAAATTTATCCGCCGAGTAATACATATCCAGACAGGCTGCGTACAACCCTGTCATCATTCCAACTCCCAGCGCCGTTATAATAAGAATGGATAAAAAGCGTTTCCAGCCTTTTTTAATGGAACGCCAAATATCCTTATGAAAAGCTTTGCTCATACCATCACCACTCAATCTGCGCAATAGGCGTAGGCTGCTCATTTTGTACAGTTTTAATTACCTTACCGCTTTTAAAGTGTATAACCCTGTCTGCCATAGGTGCAATGGCTGAGTTGTGGGTTATTATGAGCACCGTTATATTATCCCTGCGGCAAGTATCCTGCAAAAGCTGTAAAATCTGTTTACCGGTATTGTAATCCAACGCTCCTGTGGGTTCATCACACAAAAGCAATTTGGGATTCTTGGCAATGGCACGGGCAATAGATACACGCTGTTGTTCTCCACCGGAAAGCTGGGCGGGAAAATTATTTTTACGTTCCGAAAGCCCTGCTTTGTCCAGCGTTTCGGATGGGCTTAGAGAGTTTTGGCAAATCTGGGCAGCCAGTTCCACGTTTTCCAGCGCTGTTAAATTCGGTACCAAGTTATAGAACTGGAACACAAAGCCAATCTCCATACGACGATAGCCTATCAACTGCTTATGGCTATATTTGGAGATATATTCACCATCTACAATTACATCTCCTGATGTGACAGTATCCATACCTCCCAATATATTCAGTGCTGTGGTCTTACCTGCACCGGAAGCACCTAAAATAACGGCCAACTCGCCTTTTTCTACTGAAAAACTTGCGTCATCCAGGGCACGGATTGCCACCCCATCAGAAGGGTATTCCTTTACAATGTGATTGAATTCAATATATGCCACTATATCCTCTCCTTTTAGTTATACTAGGAGACAACATGATTTGTCTAAAAAACTGCAAAAAAATACAGCCCCTTGACTTATGCCTACCTGAAGATTATTATAAATACACGATGTTGTCTTCGCAACCGTCAGATGTTTATATAACGATGTATTCACAACAAAACACCTTGTAAGTGTTGTTTTAAAAACAACAATAAAAGAAATATTCTGTAAGGAGGTCAATTTTTGTGAAAGAATTAAAAGTGAGCAGAAGAACACAGTATACCCGAATGGTATTGCAGGACAGCTTGATTGAGCTGATGAAAGAGAAATCAATTTCAAAAATAACGATTAAAGAGTTATGCGAAAAGGCAGATGTTAACCGAACCACCTTTTATGCTCATTATACCGACCAATATGACCTTCTTCGTAAAATCGAGGATGAAGTACTCTTATGGCTAAAGGAGGCTATTATCACCCTTCTTGGAAAGATAACGGATAAATCCGGTACAATGCAGGTTCTGGAGGGTATTTGTGAATACTTTGTTGAAAACAGCAAACATCTGCAAGTTTTAATGAGCGAGCAAGGAGATATTGATTTTCAAAAGGAAATATTTACACTAATATATCAGCAATGTGGTATTTCCCCTCCATCCCCGACAAATATATGGTTGGGGATAAATGAAGATGCTTTTATATTCGCTGTAAATGGAAGCGTTGGCCTCATACAGCATTGGTTAAAAAATGGTTTTAAAAAATCGGCAAAAGAAATGGCTGAAACTATATATGAGCTGACAATTCATATTAGATAACTTAACAGTTAATCTACTTATGAAACTTTCCCGCTAGATACAATGAAAGCCACCATACAGGTGGCTTTTATTGTATTCAAAGTTCTTTTTCTTTATCTCATCAGTACGAATGGGTATATTGATACGCAATTCTAGGACTTCCATCTTGAACATAAATAATTCCGCATTTTTCAAACCCGTTTTTTTCTATCAAATGCTGCATTGTATGGTTATCACTATGGGTATCTATTCGCAAGTTGGATATTCTTTGTTTACAGAAATCCAAGCATCGGCTAAACACACCCTTCACTACTCCATCGCTGGCAACACGGTGTATCGTCCCGTAAGGGTCGTCATTTTTCCATGAGCCACTTTCCATATACGAATATGTCACTTCCGGCCCGATTATAAAGGCAAAAACCCCATGTATTTTATTATTTTCAACATATACAAATAACTGTTTACTTTGAATATCCTTTCGTAGTAATTCACGATTAGGATAAGAATCCCGCCATTGAGTTGCATTGCCGTTGTCTGCCATATACTTTCTGGCCATTGCGTATATATTTAAGATTATATCTAGTTCTTCGTATTTTGCAAGCCGTATCATATGCATCCTCCCATATTTAAATCAAACTAGGAAGCGGATATTAATATAAAGCCTATCAATTGGCCCGGAAGCCGCTATCCTTACCATATTTTTGAAATCCTCATGTTATACCTTCGACTAACATAAACCAGGCTAAAAAGTTCACTATAATCATGACCACCAGTGAGAACTGGTGGTTTGTTCTGTCCCTGTAAGGGACTATTACCGGCATAGGCCTCAAAGGCCCTTCGAAAATAAAAGCCCTAACCGCACCTTTTTCTCTGGTTTAGCCCTAACAAGGGCTTTTATTATTTACCTTTTATTACTGACTCACCCGTAAACGGGTTTATATATTCTTTGAGACTCAGTTGGTCATATGCTTGATCATCCATTAATTGATTTCTGATATATTCTTGAATCTTTTTGGCGTTCTTACCAACCGAGTCAACATAGTATCCTCTACACCAAAATTTTCTGTTCCCATATTTATATTTTAGA
>NZ_FOWD01000032.1 GCF_900115365.1 Anaerocolumna aminovalerica | reverse complement strand
AAGTTCATATTATTATTTAACTCTTTAATTTCCCTTGGTGTCATAAGATAGGGCGATACTATCTTGAAAAATAGAAATAAAATTACACCTATTATAACTTTTGTTCTTGTTCTGATTTTTCTTTTTTTCACTTTATTCATCTTGTTAACATGCTCCCTTTTAAAGTCCGCGGCTTTGCAAATAGCACAAATCCATTAATTTTTTATTGTAACATATCCTCCTTTATCTCAATATCTCTTCTTTTGTTTCATACCCATCCCCATTTCTAATTTTATTTGTAGTAACCTTTATGAAACCAATCTAAACTCCTTGTAGATATAACAAAAGCTTTAAGCTTTTCCACAACTCAACCTCTCTATCTATTCTATTTGTTGCAAGGGAATATGCAAATTTTTCCTTTTAATACTCATAATTATCTCTATATGTTTTTTTCGTTTATACCCATTTTCTTTCATAATGCGATCACAATTGTCATATTATCACCAGCACGAATTCCAATAATAAAAACTCAGGACTATCTATACTTAGATAAGTTAATTTAAAGGAATTAGATAAATCAGGATATCCTTCAAATATAATATAATCTCCTCGTAAGTCTACATACATAGCTCCATACTCTATTGCTTCTATTTCCAAACCCTCATCATCAAACTCTTCTAATGGCGAAAGAAATTTGTAGGGAAAGTTACTATTATTATTTAATTCCTGTATTTCCCTTGGTATAATAAGATAGGGCGATACTATCTTATAAAATAGAAATAAAATTACCTATTATAACTTTTGTTCTTGTTCTAATTTTTCCTTTTTTTATTTTATTCATCTTGTTAACATCCTTCCAAAGTCCGCGTATTTGTACTTAGCACAAATCCCCTGTTGTTTACCTCAATAGCTGTAAGAATGGTTGTCTCCTATTCTTAAAACTTTGCCAAACTATTTGCTTAACTTAATATTTCTAATTTAAATATTTTCCATTACCTTATTACTCATGATAATATATGTAGGGATGAAAGTTCAGCTGTTATTGTTTATCTTTTTTTGATTAAGATATTTTATATTAACCTCTACATTTTTTATAAAACGAAGGTGAATATATTAAAGCATAAGAAAATAAGTAATTTTTTAAAACTACAATTTATCTTTTTTCCTAAGATTATTTTATGTATTTATATGATGGCATAAAAATCGTATTTATGCAGAAAGACGTTGAATTAGTATATGTTATTGTAGAAAATAAATTTGTAGATAAAGTTACTATTGTTATTTAATTCTTCTATTTCTCCTAGTGTAATAATATAGGGCAATAAAAAATAGAAATAGAATTAATAATTTTAACTTGAATATATTTCCATTACTTTATTATACATTTTTAGAGATATTTTTTCAATTTCTTATTAAATAATAGTTATTTATTACTACATATTACTTATTATTAACTTTATAAATTTTGCCTTACCACACAGGAAAAGGTGAAATAAGTTTATTATATTGGTCTTCCAACTCATAAAGATTATGAAGTATCGAAAAGGCAAGGAACAGGATTTAGCTATATGATTTCTTTTGAAGTGGACACCGAAGAAACTACAGGACTTTATTAGAATGCCTAAACAATATTTTATTTGCAGAAAGCTTAGGGGGAGTTAAATTGTTAATCCTATCCTATGTAGCAGACCCATGGGGATATACCTTTTAGAAAAATGGCTGGCTAGAAAAGGACAGGTATATAGAAAAGAAGAATTTATTAAAACTGGGACATTTGCGTAAAACATAATGTCTTGTGATATCTGATGAAATACCTGCTGATTTTATTTATCCCGTCCATGTAATTGCAGGTAAAAATACATTCCTCAGATAAAATTTATTGAACGGAAGGTACTCATCTATTGATTTTAACGCCTTACAGGTTTCAGAAGTGGAAAAATGCCGTTACAAAATTTTTTTGTCATTCTGAACTTAGAGGCGAAGAATAACAAAAATGTAACGGCATTTTTCATGAAATTTGATATATAATACTAATGTAGTACTTTACACCCCATAGTTACTGGATTTTTATCTTTATGAAGCCCTATATAATATGATCAACATTTCTTAAGATTATATCCTCACCAACCTGCCCTTTTACCACTACATTCTTCATAGTAAGCTTCTCCACATTATGAATGAACACTCCCATCTTACTCACCGGTTCCAAGTCATCCATCATAGCAGGCATTCCGGATTTGGTATCCTCAGCATAGTCAAAGAAGATATTTTCAAGGATTATTTCTTCAATCTTTTTCTCTGGAAGGCCGTAGATATATACTGCTGCCACATGGCAGTTCTTACATTCCAGATTACGAAAGAACAACTGTTTTATCTCCGGAGTACGTTCATCCACTGGCATTGGAGCTTTGTCCCGGACATAAGCCGTATGCCCGTCTGGATCACAGAAATAAAAGCAGTTTACAACTAAAGGTGTCATGACCCCATCCATCTTGATATGGTCGAATACAACATTGTCAATAATGGCATCTTTTCCTCTGCCTCTTCTGGTCTTAATCCGAAGACCACGGTCGGTATCAAGGAATATGCAGTCTTTCACAGTTAAATCCTGAACCCCTCCAGCCATTTCACTGCCAATGGTAACGGAACCATGTCCATCTCTCATGCAGCACTGACGAATGGTAATCGATTTTGAAGGTGTTTTATATTTTGCACCCATATATATCTTACCGGATTTTATAGCAATACAATCATCCCCTACACTAAAATACACCCCTGTAATATCCACATTACAACAGGATTCCACATCTAAGGCATCCGTGTTTGGTGAATCCTTGGGATTTATAATGGACATTCCTATGAATTTTAAATTTTTACTAAAATAGGGATGAACGGTCCAACTTGGACTATTCTGAACTGTAATTCCCTCAATCACAACATTATTACATTGCTGTAAAAATATAGTTCGTGGACGCCATGCAATCCCTTTTTCTTTTGGATTTTTCCACCAATTATCATAATTGGCATTTCCATCAATGATACCCTGACCATATATCACTACGTTCTCTACATTGATTCCGTGAATGATTCCTGAATACATAGTAAGAGGATTTCCCTCCCAGGTTCCAAGATTATATTCCTCTGTTTCATCGTAGTTTTGAATTAGACCAGGCATAATCGGGTGGTTTTCCGTTGATGTGTAAGCTTTAAGCCCAGCACCTTTCCCAATCTCCAGTCTTAGATTACTTTTTAAAAAGATACTTGTAATCCGATAAGTTCCTTCTGGTATATATACTCTTCCATTCTCAGGACATGCCATGATGGCAGCCTGAATACAACAGGTATCATCATTACTTCCATCCCCCCTTGCACCAAAATCTTTTACATTAAGAGTATAAGACTCAGATAAGGTGGTAAAAGTAATACTGTTCTGTATATCATTATTCTCGATTGACAGAATATACTCTGAATCAGGTTTTAAATTATAGATACCCGTAATGATTCTATCGGTAGTTCCATAATCTTCTCCATTTAGCTTAAGTGAATATGGAGCTTTTGTATGAAAAATACCTCCATCATTGATCTCTAATACAGCATTTCTTGATGTTAGATAAATAATCTTAAGTTTCATTGAACCATTTTCCTTTCACTTGTAGGTAAAACTTCACACCAGGGTTTTATACATTTGTATGAAATAAAAATTTCAAGGTTTTATTATGTAACTTAATTTATTTCCAGATCAGAAAATCATTAATTTCTGTGCATATGCCATCATATAAGCCCCAACACCCTTTTGATCATCACATACAATTGGCTCTGACAGATAATATTCCACACTTCCATCACGACGTGGATTATCAGAAGGACCTAGTCCAGCAACAGAACACATATTAGATAATTTTAATGTTCCATCTTCCTCTATCAACATATTTTCTGTCAGAGAATCTACGATTACTTCACCCATTTCCTGATATTTTTCTTTTAATAATACACCTTTTCTACATGCCTTTAGAATAGAATATCCAATCATAGCAGAGCCGGAAGTCTCGAGGTAATTATCCTTAATATCAGCTCTGTCTATTACCTGATAGAATAATTTACTTTTTGGATCCTGATATTTTAGGATTCCTTTTATTGCCTCACGGAATAAATCTTCTAATGTTTTGTAATGTTCAAAGATAGATTCCTCCATCTCATCCATTACATCAATCAGTGCCATAAGGTACCATCCCATAGAACGAAGCCAGAAGTTTGGAGACTGTCCGGTTTCTTTATCCGCCCAAAAGAGTTCTTTTGACTGGTCATAGGCATGATAATATAGTTCTTTTTCTTCATTATAAAGATATTTTCTTACATTTTTAAATTGTTCAATGATATCGCTATAATTCTCCTTCTTATTATATTTGGTTTCATACATCATGTAGAATGGTTGTGCCATATATAGTCCATCCAACCAGACTTGATTGGGATAAATCATCTTGTGCCAGAAGTTTCCGCTTTTTGTTCTTGGATGTTTACGGAGTTGATTCATCAATACTTCTATTGCCTTTCTATATTTTTCTCTTCCAGTCCACTCATAAGCATGGAACAATACTTTTCCTGTATTAATACTGTCGATGTTATATTTCTCTTCCTCGTAATACTTTATGGTACCCTCATTGGTTATGTATTCATTAAGATATTTTAGAACAAATTCCTGATATTTCTCATCTCCAGTTGCCTGATATAGGAGAACACACCCCATTAACACGCAGCCGTCTTCATAATTCCATTTCTTCATTTCTCCCTGGAAATGCTTTAAATAATTATCTGTATATCTATAAAATTTCATTGTTTCTTCCTTTCCATTGATGTAAGAATGTTAATTCCAGAATAAAATTGTTTCTATTTTGCATATAATCAAATAAATACATTTAAGTTCATTTAAGCAGTTTCGTTTATTTATTTATAATTTAGACTATTGATTGACTATTAAGACTGTATCGATTTCATTTGATAAAACGCTCCTCTAAGTTCCATAAGTTCTTCATAAGTACCACATTCAGCACACACCCCATTTTTAATTACACAGATCTTATCAGCCTGGCGAATAGTGGATAACCGATGGGCCACTATAAAAGTTGTTTTATTCTTAATTAGATTGTTTAATGCATCCTGTATTAGTTTCTCCGATAAACTATCCAAAGCTGAAGTTGCTTCATCCAGAATAATCACTTTCGGATTACGGATAAGCGCTCTTGCAATAGAAATCCGCTGGCGCTGACCACCTGAAAGCTTATCTCCATGTTCCCCGATCATAGTATCAAGACCATCTGGTAATGCTTCAATGACACTTGATAGATTAGCTGCTTTTATTACTTCTGTTAATTGTTTTTCAGAATAAGAAGTTAAGCCGTATGTAATATTATCCCGGATGGAACCTGAAAAAAGAATAGTATTCTGAGGTACAACTGCGATATGGTTCCGATATGTTCTAAGATCTATCTCTTTCATGTTATGTCCATCAATGAACATATCTCCTGACTTTGGAAGGATAAAACCAATGACCATGTTTAAAATAGTAGATTTACCAGCACCAGATTCACCCACAAGTGCAATAGTCTCACCAGGTTTTACCAAAAGGTTGATACCATTAAGAATATTATCCTCTTCATTATAGGAGAATTTAACATCATGAAATTCATAAACTCCATCTATACTTTTTAATTTTAATTTCCCACTGTTATCTTCAATATCATGTGCATCAAGAATTTCACCAATACTGGATACAGATTCCAAACCTTTGGATATGACAGGCACTAAGGTAATTAATGAGGATACCTGATTCACTATCGTAGCAAAATAACTTTGGTAGAGTACGATGTCACCAACCTGAATTTGCTTCTTTAGTGCCAGAAAGGCGGTAAAAACCAGGCACCCTACCTGAAATATCTGAAAAATGGCCCAGCTTACTGATCCAAAGTTTGCCTGAATAATGTCCAAATGATACCCTTCTTCTGCTACATGTTTGACCTGGTTTTCCATCTTCTCTACTTCCACCTTTTCAAGGGAATGAGCCCTGGTTATAGGAATCATTTCTACCATCTCCATGAACTTAACAGAAGTCTCCTCCATTTCTTTACGAAACTTATGATTCTGTTTATTTATCCGTTTTCGAAATGCAACAATAGTCAAAGCAGCAACTGGAATGGTTAATAGAAAAAAGACAAATACAATTCGATTCTTTATCACTGTGATTCCCAGAGCAACTACAATATTAATCAGTATATTTAATAAACTTACAAACAACTGTGAAGATAAGGTTTCAACATTCTCCACATCACGTATAATCTTAGATTGTAAACGTCCTGCTTCCATATCTTTATGATAGGATATGGATAATTGCTGTAACTTACGTACTAAAGAATTTCTTAAATTAGCTTCTACGGATCTTATAGCATAACTACGAAAATGGGTATGAAGATAATTCATAGGAACATTTAAGAGGATCAACCCCGCCATATTAGCCCCATTCAATAGAACTAATTGTATAACGTTACTCTTTCCAAATGTCACATGATTAACAATATTAGCGATAACAATAGGCATCGCCCATGTTGGACTATGTTTAATCGCATAGAATATGCCTGATAATATAAATTTATAATAATGTCCCTTGTAATACTCAAATAACTTTCTTAATGTATGATTATTGGTTTGTTCCATTTTTTCCTCCGAACTCAATGCCTGCCACTTATATATCTAAAATACTCAAAAGGTACTTCTAAATCCTTCTCCCCTCCATAAGCATACATCCCTACCATCGCTCCAGTAAAACGTTTCCCCATCTTAAGTCCTTCATCACTTAAATAAGTAACAGGGTTAAGGGTTGTAAAACAGGAATAGCTTACTCCATCCATACTATAATAAAATTCACGTCGTAAATAATTGGTTCGAACCTGTAAATATATTTCTCTCTCATTGGAATTTAGTACTACAGCTTCTCTGGAGTGAAAATCCTCTAACCCAATATGTTCCGCTAATTTTATGTACCGGCTGCCATCAGAAGCAGCAAATACACCAAACTTTACCCATGAATTCTCATCATAGTAACAGATAAGTCCCGCGTCCTGTCCTGGATACATAGGTACTACCAGCATTTTTGTTTCAGCAGTAAATACGAAATCTTTCTGACGTCTTAAGACAATATTGCGGGCTTCTATGGAATTAAGAGGTGCTTTACTCCCTCTGATCCATAACTTACTATTCTTTAATTGTATCCCATTTCTTTCTGGGGGCCTTGGAAACACCCAATCTACACTAAGGCTATCATCATCAAAATCATCAAAATCCCTATTTTCCCAGATACATTCCGGTAAGTTCGGTTTCTTCTGCAATGTACTTGGACCCTTAAGCCCATTCACAATTGGCCAGCCATCTAAAGTCCATTGTATTGGATCCAGAGCTGTTTCTCTGCCTAGAATCGTATATCCATCTCCAAGCATTCGGCCGCACAGATAGACCATGTACCATTCTCCATTCTGGGTCTGTACCGGCTTACCATGGCCACACCTGCTAATACCTGCTTTCTCATCCCATTGAGCCATGATAGGATTGTAAGGACATGGTTCATAATTGCCAAATAAAGTTCCAGAGCGTGCTACTGTAATTCTATGGCCTGGTCCAGTTCCACCTTCTGCTAAAAATAAATAATAAAATCCGTCTTTCTTTAATAGATGAGGACCTTCCGGTGCTCGTTTCTGGTCTCCATAATATAAAAGCTTTGCTTCTGATATCTGTTTGGTTGCATCTTTATTTAATTCAAAGATTCTTGCTCCACGGTTTAATAGCATATATCTTTTTCCATCCTCATCATTAAAGATAGAAGGATCTATTCCATCTTCATCAATGAATACAGGTTTACTATAAGGACCTTCTGGTTTTTCAGAAGATACCACCATTTGTTTCCGATAGATCCTGCCGTTATCATTCAAACGGTAAGTGGCCGTAATATAGAACCGTCCTTCATAGTAAGAGATATCTGGTGCCCAATACCCCCGCCCTCCTTCAAGATGATCCAGATATGACCAGTCAGGATTTGTTATTGCAAATCCTATAATATGCCAATGTATTAAATCTTTTGAGTGGGATATTGGAATACAAGGAAAATATATAAAAGAGGAATTCACCATATAATAATCCTCTCCAACCCTTACAATAGAAGGATCAGGGTAAAAACCAGTACGGATTGGATTTTTATACATTTCACTTAGCCCGGCACCACAGATTTGTTCAAAATATTTTTCTAATTTTTCATACCCTTTCTCGTGAGCAATCTCAAAGGGAGTAATTAAATCTACATCAGGAGTAACAGGGGATAATCCAACCTTTTCAACCAGATATTTGGCTAATTGGGGATTTCCAGACATTGCAGCATAATGTAATATGTTTCGATTCTTTGAATCTACCGTGTTCATACTGGCTCTGGAATATTCAACAATATACTTTACAATACTGAGATTACCAGTTTTTGCAGCAATAAAACTCATACAAACTCCTGATTCATCCCTATAATCAATGGTAGAAGGATCTTCTGCTAATATTTCTTTTAATAGATCCAGGTTCTCCCTTAATATAGCTTCTTCTATCTTCATTCTGTCTTCTATCATGACTCTCCTTCTATCTTCATTTGTCTTTTTAACTACCTTGCCTTATATATTTCCATAATTTCATCTAACATTGATTCTTATAATTACATATCAGCACTAATCCTATGAATATTTTCATCCTTCAAATGCATCTACCTTTAGATAAGCAAAATCTGCATATCCATGTTTCTCTTTATTGTCTAAGGCAATAGAGAATAGCCCTAATCTGGAGCCTACCCAGGTATGCTTTGAAGGCACAAAGGTATACCCTGTTTCTATATAGGTTCCATCATTCACACTAAAACAAAATCCGGCAACAGGCTCCCCTTTATTCTCATGAAAAATAAGCTTGATAATAATTTCAGATATATCATTAGAGATTAACCTCTCCATAATCACTTTCTCTTCCCTGACATCCTTTTCTCCGAAAGATTCAACATAAACTACAGATAAGTTATTCTGTTTCTTTCTTACTGCAAGATAAGCATACTGGCCACCCATTAATACCATTCCTGCCTGTTCCTTCTCACCTAACCCTTGTATCCCCATCTTTATTTCTGCTTTAAAAGACGGACATACAATCTTTTGTGTCAGTACATTTGAAGATTGCCAAAGGGTTACCGGATCATTACCGGATGGATTCAGGCTATACATACGTAAATATCCCATTCTTTCTGATAAAGAATAGAATTCTTGTCTGTGATTACCAAGCCATTGCCATTGGAGAGATAGTTCTTTCTTCTTGAAATCATCACTTGCATCTAGATAAGCAGGATCCCACACAGGATTTCCACCCGGTTTCTTATGGATTAGAACCGGCTCTCCCAGGCTTGTTTCTTCTGGACTTTCTCCAATGACCGGCCACCCATCTCTCCACCTGACAGGTTGCAAGTGAACAATTCGTCCATAGACACCTTTGTCCTGAAAATGAAGAAACCACTCCTCATTACTTGGTGTATCTACTAAACCTCCCTGATGGGGACCATTTATAGAAGTAGCACCTTGATGCATTACAATCCTTTCATCGTAAGGACCGTTGATATTTTCGGATCGCAATACTGTCTGCCAGCCTGTTTTAACTCCGCCAGCTGGAGCGAAGATGTAATAATACCCATCTCTTTTATAGATCTTAGGTCCTTCTATGGTTGGTTGTGTTTTCGTTCCATTAAATATAAATTTATCTTCTCCTATAGCTTTCTCCCCATTGTAAGACATAGGAAATATTCCTAATATACTTTTAAATCCAATACGGCTATTGGCATATCCGTGAATTACATAAGCATTCCCATCCTCATCCCAAAAAGGGCAAGGGTCTATCAGCCCTTTGCCTTCCAGCACACAGATTGGAACACTCCACTTGCCCAAAGGATTCTCTGCACTTACCATAAAGATACCTTCATCTGGCATTCCATAATAAATATAAAATTTATTATGGTGAAAGCGGATAGCAGGTGCCCATATTCCTTTTGCATGAGCCGGATTTTTATAGGTATCATAATTTATATTTTCTACTGCATAATTCTTTAATTTCCAGTTCACTAAATCTTTTGAAATTAATAAAGGAAGGCCAGGTGTATAGTTAAAACTGGATGCAGTCATATAGTATGTATCACCTACCCGAATCACATCAGGATCCGAATAATCTGCAAAAAGAATGGGATTTCTAAAAGATCCATCTCCTAAATCCGCTTTCCATAATAATTTTTCTCCCATGAATGTTCCTCTGCTTTCTCGATAATTTGACATTCAGCCAAGAGACTCCTAAACCTTTAGCCCAATGTCTAATCTCTCTGGTTCTATTAATAGATTCCAATAGATATCTCCAAGTTCCTTAAGTCCCTTTGCAACAAGTCCCCCAAAGGCCACTGCCCCTTCATATTTTAAATGAGTATTATCCGTAAGGCCATCAGGGTAATTAGAATATTCATCAGGCGCTAAATGCATAAAATACCTTTTGCTGCCTTCATCTCCCACTTTCAGCAGGAATTCCCTACTCATGGAGAATAGATCAATGACCGGTACCTTAAGTTTTTTCCCTGTTTCTATCATTGCTTTTGGATAGTCTCCATGAATTTTTTCCTCCAGATGAGTTTCATCTACAAAATACCTTCTGCAAAGTGGTGTAATAAATACAGGATGAGCCATTTTATTTCTGGCTGCGTTAACAAACTTCTCTAAATTTTCCTGATAGTCACCAAAAGCTTTCGTATACCTGCTTGGATCTTCTATTTTAGAATCATTATGTCCGAATTGAATGAATAAAAAATCATCTTCTTTTATATCATTATATATTGCTGCCAAACGAAATTCGTCCAGAAATGACTTGGTACTTCTTCCATTTTCAGCATGATTTATAATTTCAATCTCTTTTTTAATAAAAAGTCTTATTCCCTGGCCGATCCCTGTTTGAGGATAGGTGGTAAAATCATTCTCCTTTACTGTGGAATCACCGGCCCAAAAAATTCTACTCATATTGTCCTCCAAGTCAACAAATCAACTACCAAGTTTATTCCCAATATTTTAAGTCAGACGTTATTCTTTCACCGCTCCAATATTTACACCAGTTACAAAATATTTCTGGCAGAATGGATAGAGAATCATAAATGGAATGATTGCTACCATAGTAGCTGCATTTTTAACTGTATTTGCTGTAGCTGAACCATTAGCTATTGGTAAATCACTGCCTAAAATAACACTTCTTAACTTCATCTGAAAATTATATAAATCCGAATTGGTAATATATAATTTATAATTTGTATAGTCATTCCAGTAACTCACAGCAAACATAAGACCAATTGCTGCTAATGCTGCTTTCGATAGCGGAAGTACAATTCTAAAAAATATCCCCACTGGAGTGCAGCCATCAATGGTTGCCGACTCGAATAGACTCACAGGAATACCCTCAAAGAAATTACGCATTAGTACCAGATTATATACATTTAATGCTGGAACTAATATAACTGACCATAGTGTATTGGTTAAATGTAAGTTATTAATAACCAGGTATGTAGGAATCATACCACCGCTGAAAATCATGGTAAATAACAACATATTAGCGATAAATGTTCTCCCTGGCATCTCCCATTGAATCAAAACATAGGCACCAAAAGTGGATAAAATCAATCCGATAAATGTACCTGCAATCGTTGTTATAACCGATACTAACAGAGGTTGATACAAGGTTGGATTTGTAAATACGGAAATATATCCGTCAAACCCAAATTTCTTAGGCCACATTTTCATACCATAAGCAGTATGAAGATCTAATGAGTCCACAAATACTTTCCAAAGTGGTACGATCATTAAAAAACATACCAGTAAAAAAACAATTGCCAAACATACGGAAAACAATGTAATCTTCTTTTTTTTCTTTTCTCTCTTCATCATCCTGCCCTCCTATACAATTCCACGGCCTCTAACTTTTTTACTTGCATAATTACATATCAGAACAAGGGCACAAGCTACTAAAGATTTAACAAGACCTACTGCTGTTGTGTAACCATAGTTTGGCAAAGCCCCACTATTAAATGTCTGAGTATATATGTAAGTCTGAAGTACATCTGATTGTCTGACTACCGCATCATTTTGTAATACGAAAACAGATTCAAATAGATTCATTATTTTTGCAAGGTTTAATATAAGTACTGTAATAATTGTATTAGCAAGTGCTGGCAAAGTAATAAATCGCATCTTATTCCACCTTCCGGCACCATCAATGGACGCTGCTTCATATTGTTCCGGATTAATCCCTGCTAATGTTGCCATGAATATAATCGTACCCCATCCAGTTTCTTTCCATATATTAATGATATAATAAGCTGGACGCCACCATCTGTTACTTCCTAAAAAATATATTTCAGCACCTTTTTCTACAAAACCGAGACTGGTTAAAAAGGAATTCACTAATCCTTCCTGGGTTGGTGATAAAATTAATGCAAATACAGATGCAGTAACAACCCAGGACATAAAGTGGGGAAGATATATAATTGTCTGGGCAGCTTTTTTAAACTTCAAGCCTGTAATTTCATTTAACAATAATGAAATAATTACTGCTGCACCTGTATTAACAATTAATTTAATAATACTTAGCTCCATAGTGTTTCTAAAAGCCGACCAAAATCCGGCCATAGAAAACATTTTTTTAAAATTCTCAAATCCAACAAATACTGGTTCTAAAATACCCTTATATTCAAAAAATGCATACCTGATTCCAAACATTGGCAGGTAGAAAAATATTATGGCAAATACCAATACCGGAAGAATCATTAAATAAAACCATCTATGTATATATATTCTAGTCCTGAGTGGTTTTGTACTAACCACAGTCTTTTCTTTCTTATTTCTGCTCATCTATCCAGTTTTCCCTTCCTCTTGAAAAGTTCAAAAAGGGAGTGGCAAAAAGTGATACCTTATTCCCTTGCCCCTCCCCACATTTACATTATATCTTATTTTGCATTCAGAGAATCAACGATAGCTTTCGACCATTCTGCTCCGCCTTCTTCTTCATATCTCTTCATTTCATCTTCAAATGAAATACCCTGAGTTACAACATTGGCAATAATTTCTCTCTTTAATGTTGTTAAATCACCATTGTACTGGCTCATTACATCTGTGGAAGGAACTAGTTGTACTACTTTGGAATGATTATTAAAGGTTTCCTGGGATATTCTTGTATCTGCAGTTACCTGCTCTGCACCTGGATCTTCAAATGCAGTGAAATTACCAATGGATAAAAGAGGATCGATATGGTTCTTTGTATACTGAGTACCTTTTGTCTCCAAGTTTTCTAACATGTGGAATTGTCCTTCTTCATATATTTTTCCACATACTTCTTCCTCTTTTGTAGACCAGTGAGTACCTTCTACACCATATGTAAATAATTGCTGCATTTCGCCGCCATCAAGCATAGATTCAATAAAATATTTAGCTACACCTTCTGGATTTTCAGCTTTAGCAGTAACACACCATACTGGTGCTTGTCTTTCAAGATAAGCACCCACTTCTTTAATTGGTTCAATTGGAATTAATTCTCCATCGAAACCATTTGCTTCAAGATTTGTTCTCATATTAGTGGCCCATGTTCCAGCCCAGTAAGTGAATACACCAAACTTATCTTCATAGAATTTATTACGGCAGTCACTTGTACCATTTGTGAGAGATTCTTTGTCAATATATCCTTTTTCATAAGCATCTCTCAGCCTTCCCAATGCTCCTGCCATTGCTTCTTCTGAAAACCCATCTACCCATTGTCCATCTGCATTTTTGTAAAAACTGGGAAAGGCATCCTGATAGAATTCCGGCAGATAGTTGGTATATGGTGCTTCTACACCGATCAAACCTGCACTGGATACTCCATATGTATCTCCATCTATGCCATTGTTGTCTGGATCACCTTTCGTAAATGCATCTAACATAGCAATATATTCATCATATGTAGTTGGAACATCCAAACCTACATTTTCAAGCCATGCTTTCTTTACATAGGTAATACAACCGTTACCACGGGCCGGAGATAGTCCGTAAAGCTTACCATCTATATATAAGCTATCTGTTATAGCTTCGTTATTAATTCTTCCTGAAGCTTTTAATTCAGAATTCTCCCAGAAATCTGTCATATCCCATAGAACTCCTTCTTCCGCATATCCTGAATAAAAAGTAGAACTTAAAAGAATTGCATCTGGCCAATCACCGCTTGCAAGGGTCTGTCCAACTACATCATAATAAGCATCATGATCAGGTTGGATAATTTCTAAATCAATTCCAGATAATTCTTCCCATTTCGCTTCGAATGCATCACGGCCATTTGCCTTGGTAAATAGTGTACCATCAACCATGATCGTAATCTTCTTAGGTTTTTCAATCTCAGCTTCTTGGTCTGCCTGGGGGGTAGCGCCTTGTGTTTGTGTTTTTGTTTGTGTTTCCTCTGTTCCATTTTCTTTTTTACACCCGGTTAATACTGATGACATAACCATTGTAAGTACAAGTGTAAGAGCTAATACTTTACTAAACTTTCTCATAAAAACCTCCTTTTACTTTTTGTTGTTTTTGCATGACCTTCTCCAAATCACAGTCCGAATATATCACGATATTCACAACAAAAACAAGAGACAATATTTTTGCAGCGTGCATTTCTTGTGTATACAGGCTTTAAATAAGGCTTTTTTTATCAATTATTACAATTTTCTAAGTAAATGATATAAAAAGAGAATTTTTATGAATAGAATATAATCCTTAAATTTTAATCTCTATATTAAGAAAGGAAGGATTTCTTCATATAAGCTGTCATAAATATATTGATTGCCATCTTTTATACAGGTAGTATCTGCAGTAGTAATACATATAATATCCTGTTTGGGAAGGCATATAGCCAGTTGTCCGCCCAATCCATAACAGGCAAAGCCACCATGACTGATACACCAAAACTGATATCCGTAACCTAAGGTTTCCTCAAATATTGCACCCTCTACTTTATTATCTGTTTTATGGGAAGTAGCTTCTTTTATATACCATGCAGGTACCAGTTGTCTCTCCCCTAATCTTCCATCGTTCATGATTAACATGGCAAATTTCATGATATCCATAGGAGTTGCCACTAACCCGCTCCCTCCCATGGATATTCCAAATGGATCTTTTAACATATAAGCATCTTTACTAAAGCCGATTTCCTCAAGGAATTTCTCCCTCATATAATCAAGGATAGGTTTTTTCGTAAGTTTTTCAACCAAAGCACCTAGAGTATGACTGGATGAAGTATCGTATCGAAATATAGTGCCTGGCTCATGATGAGGTTTTTTAATAAAGAAACTTTCTACCCAGTCCTTCGTTAAATCTTCTTTATAAGTAGTTTTATAGTGACATGTTTGCATTCGTAACATATCCTTAATGGTCATTTTTCTAATCCAAGGGTGAAGGTCCCCAGGTAATTTTTCAGGAAAGTATTTAATAATAGGATCTTCTAATGAAATCCGTCTCTCATCTGCCAATAACCCAATGGCAACAGAGATAAAACTCTTACTAATTGAATACATCCGATGTAAGGAATCCCCTTTATATGGTTCATAATACCCTTCATAAATGAGCTGCCTATGTCTTGCAATTAATATACTATGCATAGGTAGTTTTAAATCTTCTAATCGTTTAACAAAGCGCTTTATAGAATCCGGTGATACCCCCACATCTTCCGGTTTCACCCTAGGTATGTAATTCATTCTATTCCTCCTCATATTAATTATTTGTTACATCTCGCATTGTCTTAGGAGATATTCCGTAAATCTTTTTAAATGCACGTCGGAATGTATTAGAATTATTATAGCCTATCTCCTGGTATAGGTTACTTATATTAATATCCGATTCTTTAATTAACTGAACTGCCTGTTCCATTCGAATACGCTCTAAATAAGTTGAGAAATTTTCCCCCGTTTCTTCTTTAAAAAGATAAGAAAAATAACTTTCTGAGATTAGGAATTCATCTGAAATTTTATTTAAACAAAGAGATGGATCATTATAATTATCTAAAATATACTTCTTGATATTTGTAATTAGTTGGCTTCTTGAACACTTATTCCCATATAGCCTGCAGAGACTAAGTGCAATATCTTCACAAAGCTTTAATGACATATGTTCTTCAAACATGGCATCAATTGCCTTTAATTCATCCTTATTTTTCTCATCTGTCTGAATTGTAAATCGAATCTTAAACAATGTATTTTTTATATCGGAGAATAAACATTTCATCATATTTACTGATTGTGATTGTTCTTCCATATTCTCATGACGGATTACTTTAAAAATCTCAAGGACCTGACTCTCATTTCCAATTGTGATAAAGTTTGTAAGCTGACCAGCTAACTCCATAGGATAATAAAAAACATTCGTATCACGTTTAATACATGCATAGGTTTTCACAATATGATCTTTTGTCGCATAATTAACAACTTCATTGGCCTGTTGATAAGATTTCCATGTTACCATCAGATCACTATCCCAGTTGCCTAATCCTGCAAAACTCCATATAGAATAACTATCCATCAGATATTCATGGAACCCTTTAAATACCTCTTTAACTTTTTGGGAGGCCTGTTTATCCTCTTCCTCTTCCTCATTGGATAATAGTAATACATATTCACGTTCAGCAGGTTGATAAATATGTACCTCTTCTTTAAAATACTTACCTATTGCAAACTTTATAATCTCATCATAGTTTTCCGTATTTGGCCCGATGATCGCTGAATTTTCCAATTGTAATTCATACTGATTTACATAAACGATAATATATAAAATAGAGAACTTACGATGATCTGTTGATATACTCAAATATTGTCTTGCATAATCCAACTCTTTTAGAGAAGAGATTCCCCCATGCATAATACGGCTTAAATAGGACTGCTGTATGATTGGTTTTTGTTCATCCACTATCATCTGAAGGGATCTTTGCCTGGTAATCGTATTCTTTAATTCATTATTGAGAGCAATCATTGGTTTTACATTTCTTTTTGAGAGGAAAAGTATTAGCAAAAATCCTATGGATAGTGCCAAACAAATAATAAATACAAATATATCCCTATACTGTTCTAATGAGTATAAGGCTTCAACTGCGGGCTGAACCAGATAATAATTCCATTTATTATATTCAGAATCACTGTAAGTTACTAACATTTCATTGTTATCCTGTTCATATTCAGAAAGACCATCCTTATAAGTTAAATTCTTTAAAATATCAGCTGAAATCTCACCTGTATCATTTTCAGTAAGTACAAAGGCTTCTTCACCTTCATTATTGGTAGCATATAGATACCCTGAATTAAAAAGATTCAAATCGCTGTAGATTCGAGTCAGCTTGTTTATATCTATTTCAAAGCATATGACAGCTGGGATATCCCTTAATGTATAATTTTTAAGTGGAAGCATATAAAGATAAGAGGAATTTGTTTTATTCATATAATGTCCCAGGGAGATAAACTTACGGTTATAATCAGAATCATTCATCTTATTCAGCCAGTCATCATACTGTTCCGGCATAAACATTCTCTTACTATTATAATAACTTTCCATATCCGTAAACTGGGAATAAGATAATACATATCCTGATTGTTGCAGATAGATAAAATAATTATCAATAGGAAGGAGATTCTCAGTATGAATAAATACTGACAAATCATCCTTTACAAATGATGCTAACAGATAATAATCTTTATCTTTATTATCCGGTTTGTTAGCAAGTGTCACTAATTTTGAATTAGAAGCCACCTGACCTGCTAAAGCATCCATCGTTGTTAGATCAGCATCCAATTTCCGAATTGCATTTTGCAGCATAAGTTTATTCTGATTTCTTATATCAGAACGTACATTATTAATACTTATATTGTATAAATTAACACCCATAATTAATAATATAATAAGTACAGTACTATAGGAAAACACCATACGGAACATGAACTGTGCATTATTACTATTTGTTTTCATAGAAACTCCCTCACTTTATGAATGATTATAAACTATATCTCTAGAATAAAGTAATGATTCATCTTTCATTAACTGTTTAGACCAGGGAACTCTTCTTCCAGTCAGGATACCCTCTGCCCCACTACCGGAACTCTCAAATTCTCCAAAAAGAACTGTTTCATGGGCATCTTCTTTGTTCCAGTCACACCAACCTTCTTCTTTAATATGTGCTCCAAGGTGGCATCTGATTAAAACTACCTTAGCGTAATTTCTCCATGGCCGTCCAAGGTATACTGTTTTCGGCGGGCAATCGCTGGTAAAATTACATTCATAAAAAACATACCCATACTCTTTATCCTGAGGGGTGGAAGGAGCCGTTATATAACCCTTAACACCTGTTTGGTTTTCATGCTCCTCCATCCTATTTACACATTTGGTAAAAATTTCACAATTTTCAAAATAAGTGGTTGCGCTTCCAAAGATGAAGTCAACATTTCCTTCTATATAACAATCTTTAAAATACTGCCTTCCATGATTTCTTGGAGCATGTTCTTTCGGACCCACAAAGCCCTTATGAACTAATGGTGACAAAGGTAACGGTCCAGTAAATAAGGTATCCTGGTTTCCAACGATACGGCACCCATCAAATTCCAGACGGTCCCCATCCACATATAAAGCAATCGCTTGTCCTACCAGATAGCCAGGGCCTGCCTCATTACGAATAGTTATATTCTTTACAGCAACATTATGAGTATCAATCATTACTGTGGCAGTTCGAAAGGTGCCTCTTAATTCGCCATCAGGCATAACCATTCTTGCATAATCACTATAAGTAATAATAGTTCCTTCTGCCGATTCTCCTTCCATAGTTAAATATGGTTTATTAATCACTAGTTTTTCTTCATAGATACCATTGTATATAAATATTTTCACTGGTGCAGAATTGTTGTCAGGTATTGCATTTAACGCTTCTTTTATAGTTCTATAATCGCCTTTCCAATCTTTTGATACTGTAATCCTATTATTGATCTCCAATTAAGAAACCTCCCCAAAATTATATAATTTTCTCCATTAATGCTTTATTATCAATATTATCTAGCTCGTTTCCCTTATATTATGAAATACATCCATAATGTAATCTCTGGCTTCATTAATATAAGAAGGCTCTATATCCTCCATTAATATTTGTATATATGGTTTATGCTCTTTTAATAAAGATAATAATTTTTCTAATTTAAACATACCTTTTCCTATGGGTGCTTTCTTCTTTTCATTCCCCTCAATGAGGAAATCCTTCATATGAATTACACTAATCTCTTGGCCTATTAAGTCAAAAGCATCCACCATCATCTGTTCTTGGACTTTATAATTATCTACTGAAATTAAATTTACCGGATCAAAGATAATCTGAAGATTAGGTGAATCAATCGTATCTAATACTGCCTTTGCTCTTTCTACAGTAGAAACAATATGTGTTACAACTGGTTCAATTCCAATAATAACTCCAAGCTTTTCTGCATATGTAACGATATCCCTTAAATTATGTATAAATATCTCCAATGCTTTGTCTGAATGATTTTCAGGAGAAAATTCATATTTCGTATTTAATGCCCCTGTCTCAGTTCCAACCATTCCACACCCTAAATATTTTGCAAATCTTATATTTGCCTTATAGGTTTCTATATTCTTCTCAAGTTGTATTTTATCCGGAGTTGCCAGATTCAGATAACATCCAAGAACCGCAATATTTACATGATTATTGTCCAAAATATTTTTCATATAGGCAGCTAATCCAGGAGTTAAAGCTTCGTTAGAAACATTAAATTCCGTAATTGACTTTTTTAATGCCAATTGAATACACTCTACCTCTCTCTTATGAATATCCTGTATCAGTTCTGCAAAAGGGACTTTATCCATATCATGAGCTCTTACACCAAAAGTTAACATAAACCTCCTCCTTTAATTAAATAGCTGGTTATTAGGTATTTGCTTAACTCCTAATTTCTATGATTGTTCTAACCTGTTCTTTATTTGTCATTACTGTTTACTAAAAACTTCAATTGGTCGGTCTATCCTTTTTTAAATACCCTTATTTAATACTTCCATAACAATCTCCTTTGTCAAAAAAACATACAAAATTGTAAGCGTTTACATTGTTTATAATACTAGCATTCACATAATATGTCAATGTTGTTAGCCAATATTTCTAATTTTAGCAATAATAATGTAAATTTATTATTAGAATTCACAAAATTACTTCTTTGATCATATTGCGTTATAAAATAATATATAGTATAATATTTAAAACCGTGTTGAGAAACATGTATTAAAATTGTAAGCGATTACATATTCAAGGTAGTATGAAAGAAAAATACTTTCAGCTGAATTTAGCGCCATGTAAAATCAGAGCTGGATTTCACTTGGCTTGGAGGATAATCTATGAATATTTATGACGTAGCAGATAAAGCTGGTGTTTCCATTGCAACTGTTTCCAGAGTAATTAATGGGAATCAAAACGTAAGTGAAAAAACAAAGGAAAAAGTACTTTCCATTATGAAAGAATTAGGGTATACACCTAATGTTTTTGCCAGAGGTTTAGGTTTAAATACAATGAATACGGTAGGTATCATGTGTACTGATTCTTCAGATCCTTTTTTAGCAAACGCTGTTTATTATATTGAACAGGAACTAAGAAAAAATGGATATGATTCTTTTCTTTGTTGTACTGGGTATGAACTAAAGAACAAACAGAACTATCTGAATCTTTTATTATCAAAACGTATTGATGCGGTTATATTAATCGGTTCCAGTTATTTAGAGTCAAATGTAAAGGATAATTCCTATATCATGGAAGCTGCTAAAGAAGTGCCGGTTATGTTGATTAATGGTTACCTGAACAAGCCAAATATTTATTGTACTTTATGCGACGACCAGCAGGCTACTTACAATGCGACTTCACTTCTATTAAAGGAAGGACGTAAAAATATATTGTATCTATACACTACGAAATCCTATAGTGGTATCCAGAAAATGAAGGGATATAAAGAGGCCATTCTCACCAAACAGTCCACGATAGATGAAGTTTATATCCAATCCTGTCCAAATAATATTGAAAAAGTAAAAGATCGGTTGTTAAAGTTATCTGAAGATGGATTAGTTTTTGATGGAATTGTTACATCTGAAGATCTCTTAGCTGTTGGCTCATTAAAATATGCAAAAACCAAAGGAATTTCTGTACCAGAAGAGTTAAGTATAATTGGGTATAATAATTCTATTTTAGCAAGTTGTTGTGAGCCTGAACTAACTTCCGTTGATAACCATGTGGAAACTTTAAGTCTTACAACAGTAGGAACATTAATGAGAGTTTTATCTGGGAATACTGTTCCAAATCGAACAGTCATCTCTACGGATCTGATTATTAGAAATACCACAAATTTTAGTAAAGACATAAGGAGTTTATTATGAAACAATTTATGGATAGAGATTTTTTGTTATCTACCGAAACATCAAAAGTTTTATATCATGATTATGCATCGAAGATGCCTATTATTGATTACCACTGTCATATCAATCCAAGAGAAATTGCTGAGGATAAAACATTTGATAATATTACTCAGGTCTGGCTTGGAGGTGACCATTATAAATGGCGCCAGATGCGTTCCAATGGTGTAGATGAAAAATACATTACAGGGAATGGGACCGATAAAGATAAATTCAAGATGTGGGCAAAGACTTTACAAAAGGCAATTGGAAATCCTCTTTATCATTGGAGTCATTTAGAATTACAGCGCTATTTTGATTACAATGGAATACTGAATGAAAAAACCGCAGAGATGGTATGGAATACATGCAATGATAAGTTAAATACCCCATCTATGAGTGTTCGTAATATTATCAGACAATCTAATGTGGAACTTATCTGTACTACGGATGATCCAATTGATTCCCTGGAATGGCATCAAAAAATTAAAGAGGATGAAACAATTGAAACAAAAGTCCTTCCAGCATTCCGTCCTGATAAAGCCATCAATATTGAAAAACCTGACTTTAGTGAATACATAGATAAACTATCAATAGTAAGCAATATTCCTATTACTGGTTTCAGTTCACTTTGTAACGCTCTAAGTAACCGTCTTGGCTATTTTGATTCCATGGGATGTAAAGTATCTGATCACGCACTTGATTTCGTGATGTATCAGCCAGCTTCTATGGAAGAAATCGAATCAATTTTTCAAAATAGAAAAGATGGAGTAATTCCAAATGAAAAAGAACAATTACAATTCAAAACTGCAATTTTATTATTCTTAGGCCGTGAATATCATAGATTAGGCTGGGTAATGCAATTACATTATGGTACCTTACGTAATAATAATGAGTTAATGTTTCATAGACTAGGCCCTGATACAGGATTTGATTGTATTAATTCCTATAGTTCATCTACTCAGATGGCTTCCTTCTTAAATGCTTTAAATGTTACCGGCCAGCTGCCTAAAACAATCATCTATTCTCTGAATCCAAAGGATAATGCTATGATTGGTACCCTTCTTGGTTGTTTTCAGGATTCTTCAGCAATAGGTAAGATTCAACAGGGTAGTGCCTGGTGGTTTAACGACCACAAACTTGGTATGGTAGAACAGATGTCCTCCCTTGCAAACCTAGGACTTCTATCTAACTTTATTGGCATGCTTACAGACTCCAGAAGTTTTCTTTCCTATACCAGGCACGAATATTTCAGACGGATTCTCTGTGATATGATTGGTAAATGGGTAGAGAATGGGGAATACCCTGATGATATAGAAACTTTAGGAAGTATGGTACAGGATATCTCTTATTATAATTGCAAGGGATATTTTAATTTTTAAACATTACTTTTATTCTATCTGTCAACTTGTATCTGTTCCTAAATAAGTTCAATAAAACGCAAAAGAAAGGGATGCAAAGTTACAATGTTTTGCATCCCTTTTAGATTATATTTTTAGAATCTAACAACTTTTTCTGTTACTATACAAATCTACAGACCTACACTCTGAAATTTTATTCTCAATAATTAATTTAGTCATCACCCACCTAATACATTTATCCAGTATGATTGAATCACTTATAATGACTATTGACCTAAGTACTTGTAATTACAATGTTGACAGATTTCTTATATTTTGCTATACTCATAACAATTTTATTATAATTTATAGTATACCTATATGAATAACTATAAATCTTCTATTTTAACAAAAGGAGGACACAAATTTAATGGACATAACAACCCTCTGTATACATGGAGCTAAGAATAATACTCATAATACCGGTGCTGTCAGCGTTCCAATTTATCAATCTGCAACCTTTGCTCATCTGGGTGTGGGGAAAAGTACAGGCTATGATTATTCCCGTGTACAAAATCCAACAAGAGAATATTTAGAACAGACCATTGCTGCATTAGAAAATGGTATTGATGCCCTGGCATTCCCAACGGGTATGGCAGCCATTACTGCACTTATGGAATTATTTTCAATTGGCGATCATATTATTGTTTCTGATGATCTATACGGTGGTACTCTCCGCCTTTTTGAAAATATTAACAAAAAGAATGGTTTAAAGTTCAGTGCAATAGATACCTCAAATATTGAGGAAGTAAAAAAACATATTAACCCTGAAACAAAAGCGATCTATATTGAAACACCTACCAATCCCACTATGGTTGTAACGGATATTGCTGCTATGGCTGAATTAGCAAAAGCAAATAATCTTATCTTAATTGTAGATAACACATTCCTAACACCTTATTACCAGCAGCCTCTTAACTTAGGTGCAGATATTGTACTACATAGCGGTACCAAGTATCTATGCGGTCATAACGATACTTTAGCCGGATTCTTAGTAACTAATAGTAAAGAACTTTCTGAAAAACTTCGATATATCTATAAGACCACCGGTTCTTGCCTGTCTCCATTTGATAGTTGGCTATTAATCAGAGGAATTAAAACTTTAGCCGTACGTATGGATAAACAGCAGGAAAATGCAATGAAGATTGCCGGCTGGCTTACCACACAGGAAAAGGTGAAAAAAGTTTATTATATTGGTCTTCCAACTCATAAAGATTATGAAGTATCAAAAAGGCAAGGAAAAGGATTTGGCTCTATGATTTCTTTTGAAGTGGATACGGAAGAAACTGCCAGGAATTTATTAGAACGCCTGAATCTTATTTTATTTGCAGAAAGCTTAGGTGGTGTGGAATCTTTAATTACCTATCCCATATATCAGACTCATGCGGATATACCTTTAGAAGATCGGTTGGCGAGAGGTATCAATGAAAAATTATTAAGATTATCTGTGGGGCTTGAAAATGCAGATGACTTAATTACAGATTTAGCTCAGGCATTATCAAAGGAGGAAAGTTATGAAATTTGATTTTAATAAACTAGTTGATCGTAAGAATACCAATTCAATAAAGTATGACTTTGCCCCGGAGCGAGGAAAACCTGATGATGTTCTACCCCTTTGGGTGGCAGATATGGATTTCCCAACGGTACCAGAAGTTACAGAAGCCTTAGTGAAAGCAGGTAACCATGGTATCTTTGGCTATACAGAAGTAAAGGAAGTTTATTTTGATACTTTAAAAAAATGGTTTTCCTCACACTATCATTGGAATATTGAAAGAAGTTGGCTTGTAAAGACTCCGGGTGTTGTATTTGCTATTGCCATGGCAATTCGTGCATTTACAAAAGAGGGAGATGCTGTATTAATTCAAAGACCTGTTTATTATCCCTTCTCAGAATCCATTACCTCCAATAACCGTTTATTAATAAATAGTCCGCTGGTTTATGAAAATGGCTCTTATCACATAGATTATGATGACTTTGAAAAGAACATTATTGATCATAATGTAAAATTATTTATTCTATGTAATCCTCATAACCCTGTTGGACGGGTATGGAGAAAAGAAGAATTAGTAAAACTGGGAGACATATGTGTAAAGCATAATGTCCTTGTGGTTTCTGACGAAATACATGCTGACTTTATCTATCCCGGTCATGTGCACACAGTCTTTGCAAGTATAAAGCCGGAATTTTTTGACAGAACCGTTACCTGTACCGCACCAAGTAAAACTTTTAATCTGGCAGGACTTCAGGCATCCAATATTTTAATAGGAAATCCGGCATTAAAGGCTTCATTTAAAGAAGAAATCAGAAAAACCGGTTACAGCCAGTTAAATGCCATGGGACTCATAGCCTGTCAGGCAGCTTATGAATACGGTGAAGAATGGCTCTCCGGGCTAAAGCAATATCTTCTAGAGAATTTAAATTATGCAAAAGATTATATTAAAAGTAACATTCCTCAAATAAAACTTGTGGAACCAGAAGGTACTTATCTGTTATGGGTAGATTTTAATGCCTTGCAGCTTTCAGAAGAGGAATTGGAAGACTTGATTTTACAAAAAGCCCGTCTTTGGCTAGATGCCGGTACCATGTTCGGCCCTGAGGGCAGCGGATTCCAAAGAATTAATATTGCCTGTCAGCGTGAGACTTTAGTGAAAGCGTTAGAACAATTAAAAGAGGCCGTTCACAGTTTATAATTAGACATGAATTAAATTTATATATGGAATAACATTTATATATGAACTAACATTTATATATGGGCTAAATTTTATAAATTATATAAAATGCTGTTGCAGTTTTATGATTCTGAACTTAAAGACGAAGAATAACAAAACTGTAGCAGCATTTTTATTAACTGGGTGGAGAAAATTCTGTATATAGGTATCAAAGACAAGTTGGTTATCATTACGTGTTCAAAAACATAAGAAATAAAACTTGGACCTTCAGATCAGGAATTTTACCGAGATGCATATTACCGTTATAATGTATATGAGAAATAATACCTATAGAAAGATATGGTAATTAATATAAAATAAATTAGTGTCGAATAATTAAAAATAAGGGAGAGAAATGATGAAGAAAAGAGTTCTATCTGTATTATTTATAGTTTTATTATTTAGTTTACTTTTAGTTGGTTGTGGAAGCAAGAAAAAGACAGATATCGATAATACTTCATGGGTTTTGGCAAGCGCAGAATCTTTAGGTATAGAATTATCCGCTGAAGAAATTGGAATGGGTGAATTTGTTATTGAATTTAAAACAGATGGTAAAGTTACTGTTACAGCAGACGGCGATACTTCAGAAGGTACCTTCAAAGTAGATGGAGATGAAGTAACCATTAGTGAGGGTGGCGAGACAATGGTCTTCACTAAAGATGGTAATGTATTGTCCATAGATCAGGATGGTGCAGTATTGAATTTTGAAAAAAAGTAATTTAAAATAAAAGGGCATAAAATTCGACACATATCTAATGATTTACAATGGATTAAGCCTTATAATTTAAGGGTTTCTGAGGTCGTAACTTATAAAGTACATGACCTGTATACATTGGATTGAAATTGAAAAAAGTCGTTACATAACAAAAGTGGGAACTTCAGCTAGGTTGTGAGACGGCTTTTTTAATTGGGATAATCAAGGTAGGATAACTCAGGAACATTTTTACTAGGTTACCAAGAGACAGAAGCTGCCAACTTTCAGTGACAGCTTCTCTTATCGAGTGCAATTATACATATAACTTAATTAATTAATTTATACCCAGGTATTCTTCATTAATCCAAGGGAGGTTTACAAAATAATTTACATTCTCTTCTTTTATATGATTATTTTCCTGCATTTACAAGTGCACTCATAATGTCTTCCCGCATATCTATTACAGCCTGTCTGGAAGCGTCTGGGTAGGCCGTTTGACCAAATTTCGCATAAGCTTCTTGTTTATATGCTGCTATAATACCTCTGGAGGAATTTACAATTGCGCCTAACCCATCTTTATTAAAATAGTGTACCAAATCTTCTGCTTTACCGCCCTGGGCACCATAACCAGGAACTAAGATATAGGTCTTTGGCATGATTTTTCTTAATATTTTACCCATTTCTGGATACGTTGCACCAACAACAGCACCAATATAGCTATACTCACTTCCCATATGGAGTTCACCCCACTGTGCTACTTTCTCTCCAACTAGTTCATATAGAGGTTTTCCATCTATCAATTGATCCTGGAATTCTCCGCTGGAAGGATTGGAGGTCTTAACAAGAATGAATAGTCCCTTCTTCTCTTCTTTACATACATCTATAAATGGCACAACACCATCAGAACCTAGATATGGATTCACTGTTACAAAATCCTCATCAAATCCATAAAAGGAATTATTTCCTACCTGCACCTTACCTAAGTGTCCCATTGCGTATGCTGCTGATGTGGAGCCAATATCACCTCTTTTGATATCACCAATTACTACTAGCCCCTTTTCTTTACAGTAATCGACGGTCTTTTTAAAAGCTATTAAACCTTCAATACCAAACTGCTCATACATAGCAATCTGCGGTTTTACAGCAGGTATTAAATCATAAGTGGAATCTACAATAGCCTTATTAAACTGCCAAATTGCTTCTGCTGCTCCTGCTAAAGTTTCTCCTTTTTCTTTATAGGCAGCTTCCTTTACATGATCCGGTATATAGGATAACATAGGATCTAATCCCACTACAATGGGTGCTTTATTTTCTTCTATTTTTCTTATTAACTTATCGATCATAATTCCTCCATACATACATTTATAAAATAAATCATTAACAATAATTAAACATTATGAAATCTACAATCTGCATATTCTATTTATTCCTTATAAACAATCTTACCTGCAACAATTGTAGTTTTTACTTTTCCAACTACTTTTCTATCATGGAAAGGAGAGTTTTTTCCTTTTGAAGCAAATTCATTTACATTAATAGCATATTCTTCTTTGGGATCGGCAATGGTGATATCTGCAATTTTACCTGCTGCCAGACTTCCTTTATCAATTCCCAATATTTTTGCAGGATTGGTACTTAATTTTTCTACCATTTCCATTGGAGTTAAATATCCCGTATTCACAAGTTCCCTCATGGTTAATGAAAAAGCCGTTTCTAATCCTACAATACCAAAAGGTGATTCTGCCATTGATTTTTCTTTTTCTGCTTCACTATGAGGAGCGTGATCTGTTGCTATTACATCTATAATATTATCTCTTAAAGCTTCTTTTAATGCTTGTACATCTTCTTTACTTCTTAAAGGAGGATTCATTTTGTAATTGCTGTCATCCCCCGGTATATCTTCATCGGATAAGGTAAAATGATGAGGGCATACTTCTCCGGTAACCGGTAGTCCCCCTTCTTTTGCCAGTTTAATAAAAGTAATACTATCCTTTGTGGAACAATGACACAGATGTAATTGTACTCCTGTTTCCTTTGCCATAATAATATCTCTTGCGGCAATTACATCTTCTACAGCATTACTAATACCCGGTAACTTTAATTCCCTGGATTTTGCACCTTCATTCATAACTCCACCCTGAACCAGATCCTTGTCCTCACAGTGGGCAAATATTGGTATGCCGGCAGCCTTGGCTTGTTTCATACTCTCCAAGTAAAGAGCTGTATTCATAACGGATTTGCCATCTTCACTTAATGCAACCGCACCGGCTTTTGCCATGCTTTCTATATCTGCCAGCTCATGTCCCTGCTGGCCTTTTGTGATTGCGCCGATTGGAAGAATATTTACACCGGCTTCTTTCTTTGCTTTTAAAAGCAAATATTCAATCATTTGGTCATTATCAATAGTTGGATTAGTATTAGGCATAGGGCATATAGTAGTAAAACCACCCCTTGCCGCCGCCATGGCACCGGTTGCTATAGTTTCCTTGTACTCATATCCAGGCTCTCTTAAATGTACATGCAAATCAATAAATCCCGGCATTACATACATACCTTCTGCATCAATTACCCGTTCTGCCTCTTCATTGATATCAGCGGCTACTTCCTTTATGACACCTTCCTTTATGAATATATCCCTTTTACCTTCTAACCCTGTTGACGGGTCTAAAACATACCCATTTTTAATTAAAATTGACAAAATGGAACCATCCTTTCATTTTTATCCGAAAACACAGCTTCTGTTTAAATCATAAAAGCCAGAAAGCATTATTCAGAAATTCTGAGCTAATTTTACCATTAAAATCAGCTCAGAATATATACTTCATTATTTAAGAAATCACTTTTATAATTCTGCTCTTTCAATATCCTCCAGAATTGCTTTGTTTTCTATGTAATTATTGAATTCATTTTTTGTAACCCACTTGTAATCATTTAAATCTTCAGAAAGAACTACTACATCAGAACCGGACATACATAAATAGCTTATGCCAATGTTACAAGTATCTCCCACCATAAAAGACCATGTATATAGTATTTTATTAATTTGAACGGATAATCCTGTATTTTCAAAAATAAGACGAACTACCCCTTTATCAGGTATTTCACCAAACTCAATTTTACCGTCAATAAATTCCCATTGAAAAGGATTCCCAATTCTATCGTCATACCATTTTTTAATTATTAAATACTTGTCCTCATACTGAACAATCCCTTTTACCATTATTTTATATTTTTCCATACGGTATCCTCCTCTATCATAAGATCATCTTACAATCCCATAGTTGTTCTTATTAAAATTATTATAACCGAACTACCTAATGAATACAACTGATTCTTCCAACAGGTTTAAAGGTTTTTTATCTAATCCGGAATGTATTTAAGTAAATATGGGTATCTTTTATTCTCCTTCAAGGTTCAGATAATGCAATCTTTGTATAGAATACAAACTGCTTTTCCGATAGAGTATTTTATTGTATAATATAAGAAATTGTAAAAGCATTAATTCTACTTAAAAATATTAAATACGAGGTTGTAAATTATATGGAGATTATTAGATGTGATTGGGCAAATAAGAGTGAACTGGAAAAACAATACCATGATACTCAGTGGGGAAAAGTTGTCCATGATGACAACGAGTTATTTAAAATGCTCATTTTAGAAGGAAAACAAGCAGGATTAAGCTGGTCTACCATTCTTACTAAAATGGATACGTTATGTAAGGCTTTTGATGATTTTATTCCTGAAAAACTAGTGAACTATGACGAAGAAAAGATAGAAGTCTTATTATTGAATGATGGTATAATTAAAAACCGCCTCAAAGTAAACGCTGTAGTTCATAATGCAAAAATGTACTTTAAATTATGTGAAAAGTATGGTTCCTTGGATGCATTTCTATGGAGCTACGTGGATTATGAACCTATCATTAATAGATGGGAAAAGATTGAAGATGTTCCTGCAAGTACACCTTTGTCAGAAACAATCAGCAAGCAATTAAAAAAAGAAGGGTTTAAGTTTGTAGGATCTACTACAATTTATGCATTCATGCAATCCATAGGAATGGTCAATGACCACTTGTTATCATGCAGTTTTCGTAACCAATAAACTATCCGAACAATACCAAATATGGATAATTCCTTTATTATTACAACGAAGGTAGTTCAACCAAAAAATATACCCATAAACAACGTAAGGGAGGATTAGAACCTTCACTTTTTACTATGCCATTTTCAATTTCTACTCTGATTATACATAATATATTTAAGAAAAAGGGTTATTATTTTTAGACTTAAGCTAATCTCCATATGGTCTTGAAAAACTGGAAAAGCCCTTATATGCATTTTCCAATTTTTCTCTAAGTCTCGGAGGTTAGTATTATTCAGCTAAAAATATAACCCTTTAAATTTAAATTATTTCTCACAGCAAGGTGGAATTATACCCTCTGCTGTATAAGGAATGGTAAAAGTACGAATTCCGCTTGCATAAGGTGCAATTTCATATAATCCAAAATAAATAACCAATCCCTCATTGCTTAAATAAAAATTATCCATATTCAGGTTTTCTTCCACAAGTTTTTTGTAATCCTCAAAATACACAAAGCTATTTCCTTTTCGTATTTCCTCTTCAATTTGATTCAGAATATTCCTGATCAGGAATTCCCGTAAATCTCTTACTGAAATAAAATCACTTAGCTTTGATTTTCTTCTATGTTCCAAATCCCATGTTTCCGATACTCTTGTGGTCATTCCATGAGCACCGCCGGTGTATTGATAGGTTTCCGAATACAAACTAAGGAAGCAGTTTTGGTTATATGTTATAGTAAATTCCATCACTACTTCATAGGGATGAAAGGGAAAATTATTCTTTAAGGAATCTTCATACTGTTCTTTTGCCAGATTATATAATTCTTGTATTTGTTCTTTCTCAAAGAGTAATGCGCGTATCCGGTAATACAAGTTTATATCTTTTATAAACAAACGAAACATGTCAGATATAAATTGAGGATAACGAATCGTATAATTAAGCATAACCGTATCCTTATAGTACAGAATACCTTTTACTTCTATCTCTTCTACCTGAATTTCATAACTTAGCATATATTTCCCCCTGGGATCTATCTAAGTTAACTTATGCATAATTTTTTATGATGTTACTTAATCTATTATATCAGTTAAAACTATTTCCAGATTAACCAGGTGAGAATATATCCTGTTGCAACAGCCGCCAGTGTAAACGGTACACTTATTTTCATAAATTGTTTCGCACTAACTTCATAACCTTCTTTTCGTAATATACCAATACCTGTTATGTTGGCGGATGCTCCAATAGGGGTAATATTACCGCCAAGTGTAGCTCCAATCAATAAGCCAAAGTATAAAATATAAGGATCGATATTTAATGCCGCTGCAATTCCTTGTGTTACCGGTAACATGGTTGCAACATATGGAATATTATCGATAAAGGCTGAAATTATTACGGAAGCCCATACAATTAAAGTAAATATAACAAAAACATTATCTTTACTTGCTTTTATAAAAAGTTCGCTAATGTCTTCAATAACACCTGCTTCTTTAATACCACCAATAACGATAAACAAACCTGCTAATAAAAGTATGGTTGTATAGTCAATTTCTTTTAACACATCTCCAAATACTTTTGTATCTTTTTCTATAATAAACTTACGAATAACACCAATTAGCATAAGGCCTACACAGATTAAACCATTAATAGTCGCAGGTTTATATTCCATTGGTATAAAGGACGCAATAATTAACAGAACAACAATCCCTACTAATAGCACCGTAGGAAAATAATCTGTAACAACTGTTCTTTCCATTGTTTTAACAGGTTGCTTTTCTTTTCTGAATAAAAATAATAAAACAAAAGTAGATACCAATGCTCCAATTTCAACAATCCAGAATAAGCCTGGTTTTCCTCTAAAGAAAAAGAAATCCAAGAAATTCATGTCTGCATGGCCACCAAGTAAAATGGAAGTAGTATCTCCCACTAAAGTAGCGGCACCTTGAAGATTAGAGGATATTGCAATGGCTATAACACTTGGTACCGGAGATATCTTAAGCTTCTTTGCTATAGTTAAAGCTACCGGAGCAACCATTAATACAGTTGCAACATTATCAACAAAAGCAGATATAAATCCTGCAAATAACGCTAATGAAACAATTGCCCATTTTACATTCGGGGTTTTTTCAATAATAAAGTCTGCCAATAAGGATGGCATTTTAGATTCAATAAATAAAGTTACAACCCCCATAGTACCTGCAATCATTAAGATTACGTTCCAGTCTACCGTTTCCAACACCTGATTTAAAGGCAATATTCCTAAAATCACAAAGATTGCTGCAGATACTAAGGCTATATAAGCTCTTATTTTAGGAAATACCAATAAAGATAAGTAAGTAAGCGCAAAAAGTACAATTGCTATCGTTTTTGTTTCCATTTTTTTCTCCTTATGTATACTAATTTAGAAGTGCAAATAGTATGAAAATATGAAGTTTTTACTATTTTCATATAAAGGCAATCAATTGTAAATTATACTATATGGCAGGCAATTATTCAATCATATTTTAATGTACTGATCCGTAATTATTAACCCAATAGCTGTATCTGTTCCTGCTAATCCTTTACCACCATTTGTCAGTGATTTCTTAGTTAAGCTTTACTCAATAATAGATCTGGTCTTTTCCAATAATACACTCCTTCACTTTCTCCTCCGACCATTGTATAGCACCTTCCACATCACGTTTTTCTATTAGCTGACAAAGAATATGGGTATTATGATATAATTTTTCCCGTCCATGAAGATTACAAAATCTTTCCCATAAAATAATAACAGCATCTTTAAAAGAATAATAGATTAAAGGAGTCAACATGTTCCCTGATAATACAGCCAGCTCATGGTGGAAACAAAAGGCATTCTCACTGGCTTCTCTGTTTGTAGAGGCTTTTGCAATTCCATCGGTAAATTTGCGCAGGGTTTCCATTTCCTTTTGAGTAAGTTTCGGAATTGAAAGCTTTAATGTCAGCTCACTTAATGCAAGACGAATTTCCAGAATGGAACGAATCTCACTTGAGCGTAATACCCCTCCGTTATAATGAAGAATGGATATTAAAGTTTCCATTGTTCCGTTTCGGCGATAATCCGCAACAAAGGTTCCAACTCGGGGCTTTATGGTTAAGAAGCCTTTTCTGGATAATTCCAGGACACCGCTATTTACCACGCCTCTGCTAATCTGCATGGAATTAGCTATCTCTCTTTCCGGAGGCAGTTTCTCACCTATAGCTAATTTTCCGGATAATATCATTCCTTCCAGTTCCCGGACAAATAATTCTTTTATGGATGGGGCAGATAATTTTGTAAACTCCATGTAACGTCTCCTTTCTGATATTGGTCTGACCAGATACCACAGCCCAGTTATATTGTATTATTTGCTTAAATACAAGATGATATATTATCTAAAACGCTGAATAAATACAGCTATATTGACTTACTTCATATTAGGTAGATAATAGTAGTAAAGGATATAATCTGGTATGACCAGATACAACTAGCATACTTGAGAGGAGAAACATATGAAACCATTTAAAATTCTTGAAATTAAAGAAAGTGTTTTTGAAGATAACAATCGGCAAGCGGATCTTCTGAGGGAAGAATTAAAAAACCAAAATACTTTCCTGTTAAATCTGATGTCGTCACCAGGATCAGGTAAGACTACTACTCTTGTTAAAACAATTAACCTGCTGAAAGATGAAATGAAGATAGGTGTTATGGAGGCAGATATTGATTCTGATGTGGATGCTCATACCATCTCAGATACCGGAGTTAAGGTAATCCAGCTTCATACCGGAGGCATGTGCCACCTTGATGCAGATATGACAAAGCAAGGATTGGAAGGTCTGAATACAAAAGATATGGATCTTGTCATTCTGGAAAATGTGGGAAACCTGGTATGCCCTGCAGAATTCGATACCGGTTCCTCTAAGAATGCCATGATTCTCAGTGTTCCGGAAGGGGACGACAAACCATTGAAATATCCTTTGATGTTTCAGATTACAGATGTGCTGTTAATCAACAAAATAGATGTACTGGAGTATTTCGAATTTGACTTAGATAAATGTATAGAACGTGTAAAAAATTTGAATCCAAATGTTAAAATTATAACAATCTCAGCAAAAACCGGAGAAGGTATTGGAGAATTTGCTGACTGGCTGAGTATGGAAGTAAAAAGATGGAACGGAAAGTAATATTACATAGTTGAAAGGGAGGTATTCAATGGTAAATAGGAAGGTATTGGAACTTGCAAATCATATCAGCAGAAAGAAAATGGGTTCTAAATCCGGTATTACAGAAACAGACCCGGAGTACTTGATTCTGGAACCGGTAGTAACTGAGGAAATGGCGGAAGTTGCCCTATGCATGGAAATACGTAAAAAATCTACCGCTGCTGAGCTTGCACCTCTGTGCGGCAAACCGGTAAAAAAAACAGAAAAGCTTCTGTGGGAACTGGCAAAGGCCGGTGTTTGCTTTGTCAATCAAATCAACGGAGTTGATAACTACTGGTATGACACCTGGGTACCGGGTATTATGGAAATGATGGTTAACAACAAGGAGAATGTTAAGAAATACCCACAGATTGCAGAAGCTTTTGAGGCATATGGAAGAGTCCGGGGGCCTAAGACAACCGGAGCATTTCCTGTTGGTGTAGGCTTAATGCGAGTTATCCCTATAGAACAGGCAATAGACGGGGAAACCAGAAGAGCTACCTATGAAGAAGTATCAAAATATCTGAATGACAACCATATCTTCTCGGTATCTGACTGCTCTTGCCGTACAGCAAGGGAAGCTATGGGGGAAGGCTGCGGCCATCTTAAAGAAGATATGTGCATTCAGATGGGGCATGCTGCAGAATACTATATCCGTACCAGAAGAGGACGTCAGATTACCAAAGAAGAAGCATTTGAAATTATAAAAAGAGCAGAAGAAAATGGCTTAATGCATCAGATTCCCAATCTTGACGGTTCTGGTAAAACCCATGCCATATGTAATTGCTGTGGCTGCTCCTGTCTGTCTTTAAGAACTGCTTCCATGTTCAAAAATGTAGATATGGTGCGTTCCAACTATGTTTCCCATGTAAATAAGGAAAAATGTGTTGCCTGTGGAGAATGTGTGGAAACCTGTCCGGTTAACGCTCTTCAGCTTGGTCAAAAACTATGTGCAGTGAAACCTCTCCCCGTAAAGAAAACAGAAACTCCCAGAGATACGGAATGGGGTCCGGACAAATGGAATCCGGATTACCGTACCAACCGATTAAATGTTGTTGAAAGCGGTACCAGCCCCTGCAAGACAGAATGTCCTGCTCATATTTCCATTCAGGGTTATATAAAGCTGGCTTCTCAGGGAAGATATACCGAAGCTCTGGAATTGATTAAACACGAAAATCCCTTTCCTGCAGTCTGTGGCCGTATCTGTCCAAGAAAATGTGAATCTGCCTGTACCAGAGGTGATATTGATTCTCCTATTGCCATTGATGAAATTAAAAAATTCATTGCTGAACAGGATTTAAACATGAAAAACCGTTATGTTCCAGAGAAAAGACATGAATATGGTAAAAAGATAGCTGTAATCGGTGCCGGCCCTGCCGGACTCTCATGCGCTTACTACCTGGCAATTGATGGTTATCAGGTTACGGTATTTGAAAAACAAAAAGTACTTGGAGGCATGCTGACTTTAGGCATCCCCTCGTTCAGATTGGAAAAAAATGTGGTAAATTCAGAAATTGAGGTATTACGGGCATTAGGCGTCCAGTTTAAAACCCAGGTAGAAGTGGGTAAGGATATCAGCCTAAAAGACTTAAGAGCACAGGGATATAAAGCTTTCTATCTTGCAATCGGAGCACAGGCAGGAAGAAAACTTGGAATCGAAGGTGAAGACAGTGAAGGTGTAATTACCGGTGTTGAATTCTTACGTAATATAAACCTTGGTAATGATTTAACTGTTAACGGAAAGACTGTGGTAATCGGAGGAGGAAACGTTGCAATTGATGTTGCAAGAACTGCTGTAAGAACCGGAGCATCTGAAGTTAATATGTTCTGTCTGGAAAGCCGTGAAGACATGCCGGCTTTGGCAGAAGAAATCGAAGAAGCTTTGGCAGAAGGTATTATTATTAACAATTCCAGAGGACCAAAGCGTATTCTTATAGAGAATGGACGTACTGCAGGTGTTGAATTTATGAAATGTATTTCCATATATGATGAAAATGGTAAATTCAACCCCATCTATGATGAATCAGATGTTATTACCGTTAAGGCTGACCATGTATTACTATCAGTGGGTCAATCCATTGATTTGGGAAGCTTGATTGAGGGATCCGGAATAGAACTTAACCCCAACAGAACCATCAAGGCAGATCCTTTTACCTATCAAACCGGAGAACCGGATGTGTTTACAGGAGGAGATGTTTTAACAGGTCCCAGATTCGCTATTGATGCAATTGCAGCAGGAAAACAAGGAGCCATCTCCATACACCGCTATGTACAGCCCGGTCAAAGTATGATTATCGGCCGAGACAGACGAGAATACCACGCTTTCGATAAAGAGAATCTGAATTTGGGTGATTATGACCGCCAGCCAAGACAAAGTGCCGGCCATATTGCCGGTGTTTCATCAAAAAGTACATTTAAAGATCCTCGTTCAACCTTTACAGATGAACAAGTGAAAAAAGAAACGGAACGCTGTCTAAGCTGTGGTGCAACAGTGGTGGATGAATACCTATGTGTTGGATGCGGTGCTTGTACCATGAGATGTAAGTTTGATGCAATTTCACTGATTCGCAAATACGACGGAGAAGGAGTGGCTTTTGAGGATCTAAAACCGATAGTTGTAAAGCATATCCTGAAGAGAAAAGGTAAAATAATTATGAAAAAAGCTAAGAATCTTTTAAGGAATAAATAAAATAGATTAACTTATTAACCATGAGGTATATAAAATATATTTATATATTCCTATAATAATCTTAGGACTCTTATCATCTTATTAGTTCTTACAATGATATACATATTAAAATAAAACATGAAAATATAAATGGAGGAGAGTTATATGCACGAAATAGGGGTTCTTATGGAAGTGGTGAAAAGTGTTGAACGGTATGCAGCAGAAAATGAAGTTGAAAGCATTGTAACCTTAGTATTACAAATCGGAGAACTCTCTTCCATGATACCAAAGTATATGAAATCCCTCTACCCTGTCGCTGTAGAAGGAACGATTCTGGACGGCTCAGAATTGAATATCGAGATTCTGCCTGCCAATGGTTTATGCAAAAGCTGTAATAAAGTATTTAAATTCTTGGAATATGAAGGCAGATGTCCAATATGCAATGGCAGAAATATTGAGGTACTAAGCGGCAAGGAATTCTTTATTAAAGAAATTGTATGCTATTAAAATCCAAAACAATTCCCTATTTCTAGATTTGAAACAACACAGCAAAAAACCTATGCTATTACAAAAGTATAGCATAGGTTTTTTTCTGAAATATTAAGCATCTACTGATAAGCTGTTATTGCCGCAAGTAGTTTTATTTTATCTATAATTATATCCCCTATATTAATTCAAATGTAACATATTCTTCTGTACTGCTGTCAGTGCCAACAAACACATGGAATTCACCTTTTTCACTGCCAAAGGTTAAATCCGCCTTACAGAATCGTAACATTTCTTCCGTAATCTGAAAAGTTACTCTTTTCGCTTCACCAGGTTGCAAATCCACCTTCTGATAACCTTTCAGTTCTTTTCTCGGACGGACTACACTACCTGCACAATCTCTGATATAGAGCTGAACTGTCTCTGTTCCCTCATATTCTCCTTCATTTTTTATAGTAACATATGCCTCAAGAGTCTCTTCTTCATTCATGATATCCTTACTTAACTTAAGGTCAGAATATTGAAACTTTGCATAACTAAGCCCATATCCAAAGGGATAAAGAGGGGCATTGGGAATATCTCTATAATTAGATTTATATTCTTTTTCTCCGGTTCCTGGATTATAAGGCCTGCCGGTAAAATACTCATTATAATGAACCGGTACCTGACCTACACAGTATGGAAAACTCATAGGCAGCTTTCCGCTGGGGCTAACCTTTCCGGTAAGAACATTAAGAATAGCATTGCCTCCCTCTGTTCCAGGCATCCATACATTTAATATTGCTTTGGATTTTTCTGATACTTCCCGTAAATCCAAAGGTCTGCCAGTGAAAAGAATTACCCCAATATTAGGATTCACTTCATATATAGCATGGAGCAATTTTTCCTGAGCTTTCGGTAAAGTTAATTCCGCCCGGCTGGCAGCTTCACCAGACATACAGCGGTGTTCTCCTAATGTTAATATTACCTTATCTGCATTCTTTGCTGCTTCTACTGCCTCTTTTAGCATTCTATCCTGGTCTTCCTGTATAATCTTCTTATAATGGTGCTCCGGAATTAAGTTTCTATCTTCCTCTCCAAGAATGTTACATCCTTTGGCAAAAGTCATCTCATAATCCATTCTATATTTCTCTGCCCCATCTGCTATGGATACCGTATCTTCCGGTCTTCCAAGCATTGACCATGTACCGTATATTTCCTTTTCATGAACAAAGGGGCCAATGAATGCTACCTTATCTTCCTTTTTTATAGGAAGAATTCCATTATTCTTTAATAGAACAAAGGACTTTTCCGCTGCTTCCAAAGAAACTTGTCTATGTTCATCACATAGTATAATTTCTTTTTCTTTTATCTCATCTGCATCTTTATATGGATTTTCAAATAAGCCTAATTTATTTTTTAAGTTAAGGATCCGAAGAACCGCCTCATCTAACAGCTCTTCCTTTACTGTACCCTCTTCTATAAGAGAGGCAAGGTTTTTACTATATATTCCTGTCATCATGTCAATATCTACACCGGCATTCATAGCCACTCCTGCTGCTTCTTTTCGATCTTTTGCATATCCATGATATTGCAATTCTTCTATAGCTGCCCAGTCAGATATCAGTACTCCATTAAACCCCATCTCATCCCGCAGTATATCTCGATTAAGCCATCTGTTGCCGGTAGAGGGAATTCCATTTAACGTATTAAATGATGTCATTACCATTTCTACTCCAGCTTTTATAGCCCCTTCGTAAGCCGGAAGATAATAGCCTCTAAGGGTATTCTCTGAAAGTTCTACCGTGTTGTACTCTCTTCCTCCGGTGGGAGCACCGTATGCGGCAAAATGTTTTACGCAAGCTGCGATTTTGAATTCCTGTCCTACATTATCTCCTTGAAATCCCTCCACCATTGCAGTTGCAAAGTCACTGTTCAACTTTGTATCCTCACCAGTAGATTCCATTACTCTTCCCCATCTGGCATCCCTGACTAAATCAACCATTGGTGCAAAAGTAACATGGACTCCGGAAACAGCAGATTCCTTGGCTGCTACCTCTGCGCATTTTTTTGATAATTCCGGCTCAAAGGTAGCTCCTTGTGCTAAAGGAATAGGGAATATGGTTCGGAATCCATTGATAATATCCATCATAATTAACAGTGGAATTTTATGAGGATGTTTTTCTATGTAAGCATCCTGTATTTCTTTATATTTTTTTGCACCTAATAAACCGATTACCGAGCCTGCCTGTGAAATACTTTCCTCCGTTATTCCATTTTCCCTGATTGGCCCGGTAAGCACTGTTTCATCTATAAAAAATCCGCTGGTCACCTGTAAGAGCTGATTTATTTTCTCTGTAAGGCTCATGTTTTTAACTAATTCTTTTAATTTGTGTTGCTCCATTGCACGTTCCTTTCTGTCATACACAGTACTGTAATGTGTTATTCTATCCAAGTATTTTTTTAACGGAACCTCTTTTTAAAATTACAGAGTCATACACCATGTGCTGTGATCTCTCTCCGTTCATCATTCCGTGCAACAATGATACTGCAGATAAAGCCATTTCAGTTGCAGGCTGGTACACAGTATCCAAAGCCGGATTATAGAACTCAGTCATTTCTATTCCGTCGAATCCTATAATGGATATATCATCCGGAATCTTCTTTCCCCCAGCTAATGCGGCCTTTGCAGCTCCAATTGCCAATACGTCGGAAAAGGCAAAAACAGCAGTCATGGAAGGATTTCTTTGCATTAACTGCTTCATAGTCAGGAATCCTGCACGAAAGCCTGAACCATTTACAGGAATTCCGGTAGAGATCAAGTTATCATCTACGGGTATTCCACTTTCTTCTAATGCTCTTTTATATCCTTGATACCGTAATATATTCGGTGTAACTAAACCGGCTACATCCTTATATAAAAACCCTATATTTTTATGTCCCATTTCAATCAAATATTTAGTTGCTTTATAGGCTTCTATTTCATCATCAATAATCACACTGGAGTAAAGGGATGGGTCAACATTTCCTTCAGAACTTACTGTAAGAAGAACGCATGGAATTCCAAGCTGTTTAAACTTTGCTTCCGTATAAGAGGAGAATGAACCTCCCATAATAATTACTCCGCATAAATTACTGTGCATAGATTCACTGATTGCGGTGTCAAGTTCATCGGATGTTTCATCTACGTTTTGAATCAGAAGGGGATATCCTCTGGATGCCATTTCGATTTCGATTACATCCATCATCTTAATAAAAAATGGATTGGACATGTACTTGACAATCAGTGCAATATTTTCAGATTGAGTCAATTTTAGATTCCGGGCATTGTTATTAGGAATGTAATTGTATTCATTAATTACATCCATTACTTTCTTTTTTGTTTTATCACTAACTGAACCTGTCTGATTTATTACACGAGAAACTGTCGCAATACCTACACCCGATAATCTTGCTATATCCTTAATATTGATATTTGCCATCATGTACCTCCAGTATCGACAAAAACTTTATCAGAATAAATAATTTATCAAGATAAATTTTCATCTTAAATGATATTTATTTTATTTAAAAGAGGCTGCTGCAAAAACTGGCATTCTTGATTCATATATGTACCCAGAATGCCAATCATTGTTGTGCAACAGCTCTTTTATTGTCTATTTTACAACCTGTGTAAAGGATGCTAATTGATTATTTACTTCTTCTATAACTGCATCAATACCTGCTCTCTTTAATTGATTTCTGTATTCTTCTATTGCAGCTTCTACATTATCAGTTTTACCTAACATAAGCTGAATACCAAGCGTTGAGTTTACGTTAGAAATAGCTGAAAGTTCTGTACTTACTTTGGAAGGATCAAAGCTGAATCCGGTGTAAGGATCACTAAGATATGTCTTACTCCACTCTTCCATTTTTTCGTAACGGCTTGGATGTTCTGTTCTTAATGGAATCTTAAATTCAGCGTTGCTGAATGCCCATGCTGAAAAACCTCCTGCATCTACGCTTTCATCAAAACTTGCAGGTTTTTCAAGATAACCGTCTACAATTTCGTATTGGCGTCCTTCAATACCAGACTGCCATAAATTGTAGTAAGATTTATCTGTTAAGAATTTTTCAATTGCCATAACACATCTTTCCGGATATTTTGAATTAGCATTTACAACTGTAATATCCTGTGCCGGTGAACTTTTCATTATTTTATTATGATCTTCTGCAAAATACCATGCATCAATATCCTGATCTTGTAATTTACCATGAATATTAGTATAGTTTCCTGTCCAGTCTCCCATATGTGTTATATAAGAAGAAGATTGCCCATTCTTATACATTTCTTTATCACCGGTTGAAGAGGATAGAATATCCTTAGGCCAATAACCCTTTGCTTCCCATTCATCCATCATTGTTACAAACTGTGCGAATTCATCAGTGAATGCCGGGTGAATAATATCTTTATAGTTCTTGTAATCACGGGTTACTAAATGCATTTCTTCTGTTGATATACCAGGAGCAGGAACCCAGTTTCCAGTAGTTTCTATTAGCATTTTATAAAAATCCCTAAAGATATCAGCATTACCATTGAAAGGATAGATGCCGTGAGCTACGGAAGCATCACAATATGCAATCATGGATTCTAAATCTGTAACTTCACTGATTCCCCATTTTTTACAATTCTCCTTATTGTAAACAAATCCCGTACTGGTATAACCTGAACCAAGGGTAGGTACTCCGTAAATTTTACCTTCTGATGAAGTTGCAGCCCAACTTGATTCAGGAACTGTATCCTTCAATGTAGGAGTATACTTATCAACAATATCTGTAATATCATATAAGGAACCCTGCTTTGCTAATGTGTAGAATGGTACGGCTGTGTTAATTGATGCATATGCCATATCAAAAGCTTCATTGGATGCCCAGATTAATGGATACTTTGTACCGATATCACCCCAGTCAATGTACTTGACTTCAATGGATGTATTAATATCTTCTGTCAGCTTACGATTAATTTCTGCCAAAATATCATCATTAGCCACCCCTGCTGAACCATAAAGATACATAACTAGTGTTACATGCTCGGATAAATCCACATCCCCCTCAGACTTGTTCTCAGTTTTCTCAGTCTGATTTCCTGTTTCATTGGTGTTTGCCTTTTTTCCACATCCCGCTAATAACGTGATGGCCATAACAAGGCATAAAATACCAGACATAACTTTTTTTAATTTCATACTTTTTCCTCCTTTTATTTTATAAGCCTTCCTCTCAAAAGTAAAGCCTATAATTTCTAGTTTATGCGGATATTAGCAATTCACTTTCGCTGCTTGCTCACCCTTTTACGGAACCCATAGTAAGTCCGGTCACAAAATACTTCTGTACAAATGGATATAATAAAATAATCGGTCCCGTAGTTAATACTGCTGTTGCCATCTTCACCGACTGGGTTGGTAAAGTTTCAGCATCAATAAAATGCCCCTGACTTGTTAAAGCTTCAATATTTGTTTGATTAATCATCTTCTGGAGATAATACTGTAACGGATACTTGGATGGTGTATCAATATATAAGCTGGCACTATACCATTGATTCCAGTATCCTAAAGCAAGGAATAGTCCTACAGTAGCTAATGAAGGAATTGCTAACGGCATAAAGACTTTCCTGTATATGGTGAAAGCACCTGCACCGTCCATCATGGCGGATTCATACAATTCATCCGGTATAGACTTCATAAAGTTTCTCATTAAGAATATGGACCAGGCACTAATCAGCCCCGGAAGTATCATTGCCCATAAACTGTCCTTTAAATGAAGATACCTTACATTTAAAATATAAGTAGGTACTAAACCGCCACTAAATAAGGTAGTGAAGTATATAAAAAAGGAAAAGAAATTTCGATATTTAAAATCCTTACGATTAAGTACATATCCTGCCATAGACATGGCAACTAAACCAAGAACTGTACCTACCACAGTAGTTGTTATAGTAACTTTATAAGCATTAATAAGCTTTGTAGGATTATCCAGTAAATATCTGTAAGCTGCAATACTTAACTCTTTAGGGAATAACTTGTACCCTTCTGCAACAATTTCTTTTTCTTTCATAAAGGAAGAAGAAATCATTAATGCGAATGGGAAAAGGCAAGTTATAGCGAAAATTCCCACAACCACATAGCAAATAATATTCAAAGTCCGATTACCTTTGCTCATTTTGATGGAATTACCATTTTGATGACTTTTTTTCATCTTCTGCCTCCTTTTATTAAAACAATGCACTTTCCGGTTCTAACTTACGAACTATCATATTAATAGTCAGAACCAGAATCAAACCAAACACAGACTGATACAGACCTACAGCTGCACTGGATGAAAAGTTAAAGGAACCAATTAAACTACGATAAACATAAGTATCAATAATATCCGTCTGATGATAAAGGAGTGAATTGGTACCGATCAGATTATAAAACAAATCAAAAGATCCTCTCAAGATGCCTCCCAGACCAAATAATACTAATAAAACAAAGGTCTGTTTAAGAAGCGGAACCGTTACGTAACGAATTCTTTGAAAACGACTGGCCCCATCTATATAGGCAGCTTCATAAATCTCACTGTTAATACCTGTAATTGCTGCCAAATATACAATCATTCCATATCCGGTAGTCTTCCACATGTAAAAGAAGACAATTATGTATTTCCATATCCCAGGATTAGTGTAAAAAGGAAATCTCTCCATACCCATATTTACCAAGATGGAATTTATAAATCCGTTATCATAATTAAAAAAGTTATACGCAAAAACTCCAACTACAACGTAAGAAATAAAATGTGGGAGTAAAATTACCGATTGAGATACCTTTTTAAAATATTTACCGGTTATTTCAGATAACATAATAGCCAATACAATTTGAAAAGAATGGCTTAAAATTAAAAACACCACATTGTATAATAATGTATTTTTTGTTATTCTCCAAAGATCACCATTCTTTATTAAAAATTCGAAATTTTTGAAACCTACGAAATCACTTCCAAAAATTCCTTTTGTGGGATTGTAGTTGACGAAGGCGACATATGCCCCTGGCATCGTGATATAAGAAAATATAATAAAATATACGATTGCCGGTAAAAGCATAAGGAACATAACCCAATTCCTACGTATTTCTTTTCCAAATACACGGAAACCCTGCTTTACTTTCAATTCCGTTCCTCCATTCTTTTTATTATCAAAACTAGGAAAATAAAAATTAATGAAATACAATTGGAAACGTTTCCTTTAGTTTTGATATGTTTATAATAATCTATTCATGTTTTTTTGTCAATATGTTAATTATATTTATATAAATTATTTTTTTTTATGCATATTAACCAAGACAAGCTATTGACTGATATCTCCTATTCTTTTTAATATTTTTTGTCAGATGCATTTCTGCATCATAATTACTAATTTTTCTTGACATATAATTTATGTTCTTGTATACTTCTTTGTAATTGGAAATGTTTCCACTCATTTTTATGAAGGAGGTAACTATATGATACTAAAAACTTTGTCTGCTCCTATAGCCTTGAAAAACGGTAACAGCAATTTTACTTTTTTACCCGGAGGAGACAGTTTTGAATGGATTCATGAATCCATTCTGATTAATGCTTTTCGAGGTAATACATTAGATGGTTCGACCAATAATATATACCTTCGAATATACAAAGACGATTCACTTAATTTTTATCCATTAATTGGATCAGCATCCAAAAGTAGTTTAAAATCAAGTAATTCTTCCCTTGTTTTTGAAGGAATTGCGGAACAGATCAGCTATACTGTTACTTTTCGCTTAACCCCATATGGCATCTGGTTTTGGGATATCTCTTTAAAGGGTGAATGTAACAAAGCTGATATTATCTATTCCCAGGATATCGGAATTGGCTCAAAGGGAAGTGTAAATACAAACGAACTATATGCGGCACAATATTTAGGACACAGTATTTTTGAAGGGGATTGGGGATATGTTATTTGTTCCAGACAAAATATGGAACAGGAAGGTACCTATCCTTATTTGCAGCAAGGAAGTCTTGGAATACGTTCCACAGCTTATTCTACTGATGGAACACAGTTTTTTGGCCTTTCTTATAAGAAAACCAATATTCCAGAAGCATTGCTTAGCAATCTTCCCAGTAAAAACAAACAATATGAATTGTCACATACCGCACTTCAAACGGAGACATTTTCCTTATCCGGTACGAAACAATTTTCCTTTTACGGTATCTGCAAATCCAATCATCCGGAAGCTATTAAAGAAATAGAATACCTACAGGAATTACATAAAGCCTATACATCCAGTGAACCCCAGAGTTTCCAGCCTGTTAAAGTGCCCTCTCTTACTAAAACAGGAACTCCTTATGCATCTGAACAATGGAATATGGAACAGTTGAACAAATATTTCCCTCATAGGATACTGGAGGAAAAAGAAGGTGATTCATTACTTTCCTTTTTCACCCCCACAAATAGTCATGTGGTTTTACAATCAAAAGAATTGATAACAGAACGTCCACATGGACATATTCTGATGACAAACTTTGATTTAACAAAAGTACCTCAAGGGGTGGTCAGCTCCACTAACTATATCTATGGTTTATTTAACTGTCAACTGGTAGTGGGCAACACGACTTATAATAAGCTGCTATCCAACCATAGAGGGCTATTAAACGTAGAAAAAAACAGCGGGCAAAGAATCTATGTCAAAATCGGTGATTTCTACAGACAGCTTACATTACCTGCTGCCTATGAAATGGATGTATCAGGAAGTACCTGGTACTATCAGCTGGATGAGGATATTCTAATCATAACTACATTTGCCATGTATAACCGACCGGAGATAGTTCTAAAAGTCAGATCTGTAAATAATAGAAAATATGATTTTATTGTTACTCACCAACTTACTGTAGGGCCAAATGAATATGAAAACGACATTGTGTTAGAAAAAGAAGATAATATAATACAGATTCATCCATCTTCAGATGTTATTACAAATTCTTTTTATCCTGACCTTCATTTTCGTATGAGAATTCCTAAAAATAGTACTATAACAGATGATAGTATCTTCTTTGAAGAGAATACTACTATAAATCCCTCTCTTTTGTCTGTTATGATACCAGATAGCTCCAATTTTGATATTATAATACAGGGCTATGATAGCAGAAATGAGATTCCTTTTCTGGACAGCTATGATTATCCGGCTCAAAAGGAAGCTTATCATAAATACTATGACAGCTTAACAGGCAATTTTAAGTTAAGTGCTCCAAATGGTATCCCCCTTACAGCAGAGAAATTAAATGCTATTATATACTGGTATGCACATGACGCTTTAATCCATTTTGCTTCCCCACACGGACTTGAACAATCTGGTGGTGCAGCTTGGGGTACTCGTGATGTGTGCCAGGGCCCTATAGAATTTTTCTTAACTACCCAGCACTATCAACTTGTGCGAAACATATTATTAACCTTATTCTCTCATCAGATTGATCAAAATTTTGAATGGCCTCAATGGTTTATGTTTGATCTTTATCCTATGCATCAGGATGACTGCCATGGTGATGTAGTATTTTGGCCCTTAAAAGCCATCAGTGATTATATACAGGCTACCGGGGATTCGTCTATTCTGGAAGAAGTTGTGGATTACCGCACTGCACAGGATGCATTGCCTGCCAATAAGCCTGAAACCATATTGCTTCATATAAAGCGTGCTGTAGATGCCATAAAGAATCGTTATCTTCCCGGTACAGCTCTTATCTCCTATGCCGGCGGAGATTGGGACGACACTTTACAGCCTGCCAATATAAAGTTAAGAGAAAACCTGGTGAGTGCTTGGACACAGGCACTTGCTATGCAAACACTGGAACTGTTGAGTAATTCTGTTTCCCATAGGGATGAAGCTTTTGCAAAGAACCTTTCCCGCATGGCTAAGGAAATTAAAGAATCTTTCTATCGGTATCTGATAAAAGATGGGGTCATAGCCGGCTTTCTTTACAGAGAGTCTGAGGAGCATATGAAATATATGCTGCATCCCAGGGATACAGAAACATCCATTCAGTACCGTTTACTGCCATTAACCAGAAGTATTATTGCCCAATTGGCAGAACCTGAGCTGGCAGCCCGCAATATGGAAATTATCCACCAACATTTATCTTGTCCCGATGGTGTCCGCCTGATGGATCATCCTGCCAGCTATAACGGAGGAATCAGCAAAATCTTTTTGAGAGCAGAACAAGCAGCCAATGTGGGCAGAGAAATCAGTCTGCAATATGTTCATGCGCATATTCGCTATATTGAAGCCTCTGCTACTTTAGGATTGGCAGAAAAAGCCTGGGATGCACTGATGCGCATTACTCCTGTCCTGCTTACTAAGTATGTACCAAATGCATTAACACGCCAAAGTAATGTATACTATAGCAGCTCAGAAGGATGTTTTTATGACCGCTATGAATATGCGGCTAATTTTGATAAATTAAGAACTGGTGACATATGTGTAAAAGGTGGTTGGAGACTATATTCCAGCGGCCCTGGAATCTATATTCGAAGAATTATCGCCGACTTACTGGGTATTCGTTTTAAACATAGATTTATACATATAGATCCTGTCATAGCAGAGGATTTAGATGGAGTTTCCTTTCAGTATACCTGCTATGGAAAAACTGTCTCCTTTATCTATCATATAGATAATAATATGGAGCAGCCAATTTGTATAAAATCAGGCAACGAAGAACTTCCTGGTAATTACATTAAAAATCAATACCGAAATGGCGGATTTGAAATTTCACAAGATGTCTTCTTAAAAGCTGCGGAGAAAAACAATGAATTTCATATTTACTTAAAGAAATAAGCATTCGATAATTCAGTTGATAGATTATATCTTTATAAGTTTAAATAATTATTTTTATTTCAAAAGTGAGGAAAAGCCTATGAAGGTGGTAACATTTAATATCCGTTGTGATTACAATCAAGATGGTAATAATAATTTTCAAAATAGAAAAGATATCATTTTAAAGAAATTATATAAAGAAGATGCAGACATAGTCTGTTTTCAGGAAGTATTACCCCATGTAGCCAGCTGGCTTAAAGAGAATTTAAGGGATTATTACATTCTGGGCTGTGGCAGGGAAAAAGACTTAAAGGGCGAACAAAACACCGTGGCCATTAAGAAAGATAAATTTCAGCTAATATCTATGAATACTTTTTGGCTGTCTTTAACTCCTGAGGTACCCGGAACCAGATACGAAAAGCAAAGTATGTGTCCAAGATCGGTTACTGAATTATTCTTCCAGGACTTAGAGACGGAAAAAGTATATTATCTCTTAAATACCCACTTAGACCATGAGGGAAGTGAAGCAAGGGTACTTGGTATGGATCAAATACTAAAACACATGAAAAAAACAGTGGAACAAAAAGAACAGGCAGGGTATGGAAAAATTGAGATGATATTAACCGGAGATTTTAACGGATATCCTGACTCCCCTGAAATACAGCTAATTGAAAAAAGTGATTTTTTAAGAGATCTTACTTCGGGGATGGAAGGGACATTTCATGATTATGGAAGAATGGAACCCCCTGAAAAGATAGATTATATAGTAGTTTCTTCCGGTTTGGAATGCAGTGAACGTGAGATATGGAAGGATTGTGATAATGGAATTTATTTATCGGATCATTATCCTGTTAGTGTAGTATTAAAGAATATATAAGCTTGAAGGTTAAGAAGTGAGTTGGATAAAGACCAGGTCTGTGGAAGAAAGGTCTGTGGAATAACTTTTTGATAATTCAATATTTTGAGGCTTTTTGATAGCATACCTTTTATAATATAAACAATAATGATGGCTGTCACGATTTGGTTTAAACAATAATGTTTACAAAACTGTGACAGCTGATTTTAGACAAACTTTGATCCTCTAGTATTTAGAGTTTTATATTCCATAGATTTAGTTTGAAGTTGTGATTGAATTACTACTCTTCTATCTCTTATCGCTTCAATTATTCAGGATAAAATTCTCTAAAATAATTTATATTTTTATTATTGACAAAATCTATTGTATATGGTATATTATAACACGTGCTTGTAAAACACATACAACAAAATCTTATATGCGCGAGTGGCTCAGTGGTGGAGTATCGCCTTGCCAAGGCGAGGGTCGCGGGTTCGAATCCCGTCTCGCGCTTGCATCAAACCCTTGATTTTCAAGGGTTTTTTCTTTTGGCTCTTTGTCAAGTTTTGGGGTGGGTTCCCTTGGAACCCACTTTACAACTGGTATTAGAGCCTTTTTGATATTCTACTTATAATTATCTGTTTTTGGGTACACGAAATAAACCTCCGTGTCAGTCTCTTTAAAATTATCTAGTACAATGTAAAATTCTGGTTCGGAACCTTCTGAAATTTTTGATTCCAAAAGAGTTACGTTTAAGCACCTTTATTTTGTTATTAAATCCTTCTGTTGGTCCATTTGTGAGCCCATATTTAAACGCATTCAATATCTCTTTTGACCAATTTCGATATGTAGATGCACATTTCTCAAATTCGGTAATACCCGATGATTCGGCTGTTTTTA
>NZ_FOWD01000031.1 GCF_900115365.1 Anaerocolumna aminovalerica | reverse complement strand
TGAAAACAGGTCTTTTTGTTATGCATAAATTTACATCTGATATTCAAAAACTTTTTCACTTACCTATTGACTTTTAATAGTTGGTCTTTCTATTTGTTATGAGAACAGTATATTAATATTATATCCTGCCATTCTGAACAACGTTAAATGACAGGTTCTATGATGTGTTTCTATCTTTACATAGATTAGAAACAAAGTTTAATTCTTCTTCACATCAAATTTATAACCAATGCCCCATACAGTTGATAAACTCCAGCTGGGGTGATCTTTAATTTTTTCGCGAAGTCTTTTTATATGAACATCTACGGTTCTTGTGTCACCTATGTATTCGTATCCCCAGATGTGGTCTAATAATTGCTCTCTGGTAAACACCTGGTTAGGATGGGAAGCCAGGAAATAAAAGAGTTCTAACTCCTTTGGCGGCATTTCAATGGTATGACCGTAGTATTGTACGGAATAATTGGATTGGTTGATAATCAAATCAGGGTATGAAACATATTCCCCTGTTTGCTCAGGAACTTCCGGTTCTGCTGGCTTTGCTGCAGCAGGGTGGAAACGGCGCAATACCGCTTTTACCCTGGCTACCAATTCTTTTGAATCAAAAGGCTTAATAATATAGTCATCTGCTCCCAGTTCAAGCCCTAATACTTTATCGAAGATTTCACCTTTGGCAGATAACATAATAATTGGGACAGAGGAGGTCTTACGTATCTCACGGCATACCTCATATCCGTCAATTCCGGGCAGCATTAAATCCAATAATATTAAGTTAGGCTCATAAGAAGCAAAGCTTTTTATAGCCTCTTCTCCATCATGAACCATTAAGGTGTCAAAACATTCTTTTGTCAAGTAAAGAGAAATTAATTCGGCAATATTTACATCATCATCTACAATTAAAATTTTTTGTTTCGTAGCCATTACTACCTCGATTCTGGCGCTTTAGCACCTGTTACTTAAATTCCACTACGGTAACACCTTGTCCGCCTTCTCCAAAGTCTCCTAAACGATAGGACTTCACATATTTGGCTTTCTTAAGGAAAGTGTGAACCGCATTCTTAAGAGCACCTGTACCTCTGCCGTGAATAACGGTTACCTTTGGAAGGTGTGATAAATAGGCATCATCCAAGTATTTATCCAATTCAGGAAGTGCTTCATCTACGGTTTTACCGATTAGATTCAGCTCCGGGCTGATAGAAGCAGTTTTAGATAGTTTGATTTTACCGCTTCCTGTACGGTTTAATGTAGGTCCTGTAATAACCGGTTCATCAATTAGCTCCAGGTCCTTTATATTCACTTGGGATCTTAATATTCCCATTTGAACGAATAAATCTCCTTTTGCATTAGGAAGACTGCTTACTGTTCCTTTTAAACCTAAACTCAGTACGTTTACTGCATCGCCAAGTCTAAAATCTTTTGGTTTTAAAACCTTTCGCTGCTTTGGTTTGTTTCCTATGGAAAGTTTAGATTCCGTTTCCGATAATCTTTCTCTTAAAGCCCCTCGCTGATTTTCCATATCTTTATTGAAGCCGCCTTCTGCATTCCACTTATTAAAGTTCTTAATGGAACGGTCCGCAAAATCTTTAGCTTCCTGAAGTATCTTTCTGGCTTCTTCATTTGCCTGTTCTAATATTTTTTCTTTTGCTTTATCTATTTTTTCGTTCTTTTGAGCCAATCGGTTACGAAGTTGTTCTACTTCCTGTTTAAGAGCAGTGATTTCCTCCCGCTCGTTTTCCATAGTGATTCTGCTCTGCTCCAAATCACTGATTAAATCCTCAAAGCTTTTATCTTGCTTACCAATGAGATTACTTGCATCTTCAATGATGTGATTTGGTAAACCTAGCTTAGAAGAGATAGCAAATGCATTACTCTTGCCGGGGATTCCAATCAAAAGACGATAGGTTGGTCTTAAAGTTTCCACATCGAACTCACAGCAGGCATTACTTACCCCTTCCGTAGACAGTGCATATACTTTTAATTCACTGTAATGGGTAGTTGCCATAGTTGTTACTTTTCTCTTATGAAGATTAGACAAGATAGCCATAGCAAGAGCAGCACCTTCTGTTGGATCGGTTCCTGCTCCTAATTCGTCAAATAATACAAGGGACTTATAATTGGCATGTTCCAGTATGGATACTGTATTGGTCATATGAGAGGAAAAAGTACTTAAACTTTGTTCAATACTCTGTTCGTCACCGATATCCGCATAAACTTCTTCAAACACTGCTAACTGTGAACCGTCAAAGGCGGGTATATGAAGTCCTGCCTGACCCATTAAGGTAAATAGACCTACTGTTTTTAAGGATACGGTTTTACCACCGGTATTTGGCCCGGTTATTACTAACAGGCTGAAGTCTTTTCCTAAATGGATATCAATAGGTACCACTTTCTTTGCATCTATCAGAGGGTGCCTTCCCTTTTTAATGTTAAGAATTCCCTTTTCGTTAAATTTTGGTTCGCTGCCCTTCATTTGCTTGGACAAATTGGCTCTGGCAAATATAAAGTCCAAGTGAGCCATGGTAGTTACATTGTTGTAAAGTTTTTCAATCTCCATACCTGCCAAATTACTTAATTCAGCCAATATTTTCTCGATTTCTTCCTGTTCCTTAACTGCCAGCTCTTTTAGATCATTATTTAATTTTACAACAGCCATTGGCTCAACGAATAAGGTGGAGCCGGAGGAAGATTGATCATGTATCATTCCGGGGAATTGGCTGCGGTATTCTTGTTTAATGGGAATACAGTATCTTCCGTTTCGCATAGTTATAATATTCTCTTGAAGCATAGTTCTTGAATTGGAAGAACTAACGATGGAATTTAACTGTTCGTGGATTTTGTCATTGGTTATTTTCATGGAACGGCGGATTCCCTTTAAAGTGGGACTTGCATCATCAGCTATTTCTTCTTCGCTGATGATACAACGTTTGATTTCGTTGTTTAAAGGGCTCAATGGCTCCAGAGAGGTAAACATCCCGTCTAAAGAATCCTGGCTGTTTTCTTCATTGTCTCTGCATCCATAGGCTTTTACCCGCAGGGTTGCATCTAAGAGTGAACTCATATGCAGCAATTCTCCTGCGCCTAAGGTAGAACCAATCTCCAGACGTTTTAAGGAAGAACGTATGTCGTGCAGTCCATAAAAGCCAAGGCTGCCTTTCTTAAAGATACGGGACAAGGCATCACTGGTTTCCTTTTGTTTTAGGTTGATTTCCTCTAAATCATCACTGGGAAGAAGGGCAGCACATAAGTCCTTGCCCATTCTGGAACCAGCAAGTTCTGTTAATTTATCTATAATCTTATTATATTCTAAGGTTTTTAATACTTTGGAATTCATAGGAATCCTCCTTCATTTACAAACTATATTGCCAAATTGCAGAGTATTTGATATGATGTCATTACCTATTTTACCTTATTTCACACAAAATTAAAACTATATTTTCAAAAGTAGCTATAAACCTTCCCTATGTTTACAAAACATTCATATATTGTTCATAAGTCGGTGATAAAATAGCCTTATGGATTGTCCTAAAGGAGAGGTGGAAGGAATTTCATTCTTCTCACCGTAGATTTGTCTATATATATCTACGGACTTTGAAAGGAGCATACTTATAAAGATGTCGGATGAATATAATAACAAGGATAATAATTTTTCTTTTATTCAAGAACAGATCACATCCAAAAAGAAAAGCAGGTGGAAAAGGATGCTGCTTTCCTTAGTCTGGACGATAGTATTAGGATGTATATTTGGTGTTATAGCAGGTGTGGCATTTTGTATTTCTGTTCCTAAGTTGAATGGGTTTCTGAATGTGAATAAGGATAAAAAGACAGTAGAATTTCCAACTATGTCACCGGATGATGAGCATAAAGATAACACAAATCCTGATTCTGGCGGTTTAACAGAGGAAAATAAGGAAAATACAGAGGGTAATAACGGACAAGACCCAGGCAATGAGAATTCCACAGGGGGAGAAAATACCAATGAGGGTACCGCTGGGGAACAGGCACATAATCCTGAGACTGTGGTTATTGAGAAATTCATACCTGCAACTATAGAAGATTATTCTAATATTTACGCAGAATTAAGGTCTATTGCCAATCATGCCAACCGGTCCATGGTTACCGTAACAAGTGTAAGTAAGGGCCTGGATTGGTTTAAAAATGAATATGAGGCTATAAAGGTTACCAGCGGGGTAATTGTGGCTGATAATGGCGCTGAGCTGCTTATTTTGGTTAGTTTAGACAAGATTAAAGAGGCCAACAGCATTAAGGTTACTTTCTTTAACTCCATTGAAGCAGAAGGAGCCCTGAAAAGTTATGATACGGATCTGAATATTGCAGCCATTGGGGTAAAATTAAAAGATATTCCGGAACAAAACCGAAAAGATATAAAACCTGCTAAATTAGGAGAATCCTTTGCTCTTGTTGTAGGAACTCCCATTATCGCATTAGGTAATCCCAATGGTTATGTAGGTTCAATGGAACTTGGAGCCATTACCAGTAAAGGAAATAGCGCATATATTACCGATAATAAAATAGAATTATTTAATACAGACATTAATGACAACAAGAATGGTGAAGGAGTCATCATAAACCTGAAAGGGGAAGTAATCGGAATCATTACACAGGTCCTAAAGGATGAAGTCAATGAGAATGTGAATACCGCCATAGGAATTTCCAGAATGAAAAAGATTATCGAAAGCCTGGTAAATAATCAAAACCGTGTTTATTTTGGAATAAAGGGTATTGACATGACTGCGGATGCCTTAGAAAAAGCAGGCATTGTAAGCGGAATTTCTGTTACAGAAGTAGAACCGGAATCCCCTGCCTTGGAAGCCGGATTAAAGAGCGGTGATATTATACTTACCGTTAATGAAACACCTATTAGTTCCATGAATTCTTTCTATAACATTATTTCCTTATATGAACCGAAAGCACCCATTCATATAACAGTAAAACGTGGCACTAAGAATGAAGCAAAGGATTTAACTCTGGATGTTGTTTTGGAGAAAAAAAATAACTGATATGAACTAAAAGTGAAGCTCCGGTTTTTTAGAGAAGATATTTAAATAGCATGAAAGTGATATTATATACCACTGAAAAAGTGCCAATGACCAGGCTGGACATAAGTTATGGACAGCAAAGGTACTTTTCAGTGGTTTTTCTTTTGGGCTTCCTTGAAATTAGGGAAAATAACCACTTTGATTCTATGTAATAATAGTGTACAATATAAACATGTGAGATTAGAAAGGTCAGGTAGTAACAGAATGAAATATATTAAGGATTTGCGTGAAGGAGATATTATATCCGAAACCTATCTCTGCAAGGAAAAAAGAAATTTAATGACTAAGGCAGGTAATGATTATTTTTCCTTGTCACTGCAAGACAAAAGCGGAAATCTTGACGGTAAAGTGTGGAAGCTTCATAATGGTATTGAAGAATTTGAAGCTATGGAATATATACACGTGGAAGGAAGAATTATTTGTTTTCAGGGTGCACTTCAATTAAATATTGAACGAGTCAGAAGAAGTCAGGAGGGGGAATATAATCCAGCTGATTTTGTACCTTCTACGAACAAAAATATTGAAGAAATGTACAGTGAAATATTAAAATATATCAGTAGATTACAGGAACCACATTTGAGAAAACTTGCGGAAAGCTTTTTTGTGAATGATACCGCTTTTATTCATAAATTTAAGAAACATTCTGCTGCCAAAACCGTTCATCACGGTTTTATCGGCGGTTTATTGGAACATACTCTAAGTGTTGTTAAGCTGTGTGATTATTTTGCCTGTCAGTACCCCATTATAAATAGAGACCTATTAATAACGGCTGCCATGTTCCATGATATCGGCAAGATGGAAGAATTGTCTTCTTTTCCTGAGAATGATTACACTGATGAAGGCCAATTATTGGGACATATATTTATAGGTGCTGAAATTCTAGGAAATAGAATTCAGACCATTCCGGGTTTTCCAAAACATCTGGCATTAGAATTAAGACATTGTATTCTGTCCCACCACGGTGAACTGGAATACGGATCACCAAAAAAACCGGCTATAGCAGAGGCTTTTGCTCTCAATTTTGCTGATAATGCAGATGCTAAATTGCAGACTATGACTGAAATATTGCAAGGTGCAGATGTCAAATGTGACTGGATTGGATACAACCGCTTTTTTGAATCCAATATAAGAAGAACGACTATATAACATAAGGTTTAATGAGTTTTAGATCTACCGATTCTATGACATAAGGTGAGCAAGCCATATAGTACAGAGCAAGTGTTGAAAAAGCAGCCGTTTTTCATATATGTTTGAAATGAGAAGTGGTTGCAATTGGAAATGGCTGTTTTAAGAATAATTGTAATCGGTAAAGTTGTTGGGATTCAATTCTTAGGGGATATCTTATAATCTTCTGTGAGAAAATATATAAAAAGAAAAATCAGATAATTTATGGAGACATAGATGATAGTTAATAAGAATGATGAAATAATAATAGACATTGAAGATATGGGTTCAGATGGAGAAGGAATTGGGAAATATCAGGGTTATACCATCTTTGTAAAGAATGCTCTTGTGGGGGACAGAATTAAAACAAAACTAATGAAGACAAAAAAGTCCTACGGATATGGAAGACTGATAGAAATCATAGAACCATCTCCCTACCGGGTAACCCCCAAATGTCCCATTGCAGATAAATGTGGTGGATGCAGCATACAGCACCTGGATTATAAGAGGCAGCTGGAATATAAACAAAATAAAGTAAAGAACTGTCTTGAGAGAATAGGCGGATTTCCTGTTGACACATTCAGTCAGGAAAATATAATGGAACCGATCATAGGAATGGAGGAACCTTTTTATTATAGAAACAAGGCCCAGTTTCCGGTAGGCATCAATAAAGATGGCAAAGTAGTTATTGGTTTTTATGCGGGAAGGACTCATTCCATTATAGATACCAGCCATTGTTATATTCAGGCAACTGTGAATGATGAGATTTTACAAAGGGTTCGTCAGTTTTTAGAGGAATATCATATTAGTGTTTATAATGAAGAAAAACATGAGGGCTTAGTACGCCATATCCTGACTCGTGTAGGTTTTACTACAGAAGAAATTATGGTATGTTTAATTGTTAACGGTAATGAACTTCCCCATAAGGAGCAGCTTATTGAAAGCCTTTGTCAGATACCTCATATGACAAGTATCAGTCTTAATATTAATGGAGAAAAAACCAATGTAATATTAGGTGATACAATAAAAACCCTATGGGGCAAACCCTATATTACGGATTATATCGGAGACATTAAGTATCAAATATCTCCGTTGTCTTTTTATCAGGTGAATCCAATTCAAACAAGGGTACTATATGAAACAGCCCTGGAGTATGCAGGTCTTACCGGAGAAGAAACAGTGTGGGATTTATACTGCGGAATCGGAACCATATCCTTGTTCCTGGCTCAGAAAGCAAAACAAGTGTATGGTGTTGAGATTGTTCCTCAGGCAATTGAGGATGCCAGAAAAAATGCAGAGATAAATCATATCACCAATGCAGAATTTTATGTAGGGGCAGCAGAAGAGATACTACCTAAAAAATATAAAGAAGATTCTGTCTATGGAGATGTGATTGTAGTTGATCCCCCAAGAAAGGGCTGTGAGGAAAGTCTGTTGGATACCATCCTGGCTATGGCACCAAAAAGAATCGTTTACGTATCCTGTGATCCGGCTACCTTGGCAAGGGATTTAAAGTATCTGTGTGATAAAGAGTATCAGATATCTAAAATTCAGGTAGTGGATCAATTTGGGCATAGTATCCATGTGGAGACGGTAGTATTAATATCAAGGGTAGAGAGATAGATGAACTGAAATTGTTAATAAATACAGGGCTTTCAAGTATTGGAGCTTCCGAAAGAAAAATGGAGGCTTTTGTACTGGGAAAGCTCTAATTTTTAATGTTGGAGAGATGTATTAAGTGATTTAGATTGAGGAGGGCAAAGCAGAAATCATGACCACCGAAACCGATGGCCATGTTTGAATCTCATAAGTATTTATATCATATGGGATATATCAACTAATTACTGGCATTCACCGATATAATCATATTTTGAACGGGTTTGAATATAATAACCGCTTCTTACTTCTGCAGCCCAGTTCTGCAGCATTTCTTTCCATTCTACACTTGCGAAGAAATAATCAATACCTTTGGAGGAGTCCCATATTAAAACACGGAAAGGAAATATACCTCCTTGTTGATTAACATCCTGTTCGGAAACATCTGCTTCAGTAATAAATAGTTCAGGAAGACCTTTTTGGTATGCCATTGCCGGTTCAATAAAGGAGAAAACAGATCCTGTCCAAAATTGTTTTCCGATGTCATTATCATATACAGTTGCACCGTTTGTTTCAATTACTTCTACTTTCCTTCTAGTAAGATTTAAAGTTATCATTCCAAAGCTTGAATTTACCATTCTTCGTATACTCGTCATAGTAGACTCTGGATATTGTTCCGTATTTGGGAGGGTCCTTGGAAATAATAATTCCTTTTTTAATTCATTCATAAGGCGAATTAAAAAACTTATTTGAAGATTATTCATAGTAACGCTGGTTGGATGACTTAGGAATACTGGAATTTGATAAAATCTATTAGTTTTCTCAACTAATTCAGGAGCAGGTATTTCATTCGTTTTTGTCATTTTTCCTAGATAAGACCTTTCATTTGTAATGTCCATGTCGTCTATCATAAAATCACCTCAATATAGATTATTCCACAAGCGACAATATGTTACAAAATACCTTATAAAATTACATCTGAAATGCTCCTACTTTTTCGCTGCATCAGATTTTTTGAGAGATAAGAGATGAGCGTCAAGGTAGATACTTTGGTCATCAGAATTGCAGCAACTAGGTACTGAAAACGGTGTATTGATGTCGCGGGTGGAGAACAGCTAAATTTGTATTATGGAAATGAGTGAGATAAGCCAATAATTAACTTTCAAAAGGCTAAGTGTTAGGTTGACTTTAATAACCTATGTGCTTAGTTTTTTTATAGCCCTATGAAAATCACTAAGAGATCTAGTTGCCTATAGTTTATTATTGTACTTCAGGATGTGGAAACAGTAGTTCTGATTCGTGAATGAAGAAATGAGAATAGTGAAAAGAATTAAACTACAGGGTTTCCAGGGACTGGGTATACCGTATGAGTTGTTGAAGGGAATGCAAGTCCCTGGAAACCTTTATTTTTCCGCTTAGGCAGAACATATCCATCTCATAAAAATGGATAAGACATCGTTGACAAGATGAATGACGGTTCTTTATTACACGCCATATGTTACTAATAGGTACTTGCTTTATGCTTTTGCACTAAACAATTTATTTTAATAAAAGTGATACGGAATGATAAACCATAATAGATCCAATAAGGCCAGCGGCAGTTGGAGCAATTATATTTGACCATTTTGTAATTCTTGATTTTATAATAGTATAAAGACTATCAAACTTGTCTTGGGCTTTTACATAAACAAAGTATAAAATCATCAATGGTAATGTGTAGATAGTATTGTACACGATAAGTATGAATGCCACTTGTATAAATGTAAGTTGATAATTAAAAAGGATTGTCAAAAAAGCAAAATAAGGCAAGGCGGTTGTCAATTCTGAAATGGTTGCGCATACACCCAGTGCCAGTAAGGCCGTTGGAGATACAGATTTTATTTTACTCGCAGCTTCTGTTTCGTCATTACTTTTACTTTCATCAGAATTCAAGGATGAAATCTGGCTTTTCAGTGATTGAATCTTAGCATTATGAACCAAATGAAAAAGGGCAATAAGAAAAACAATGCCTAGTATTAGTTCAAACGTATACAGCATTTGTCCATATTTATTCATAAGCTTACCGAAAAAATCACTTATGAAAGCGATAAGGCCAAAGTATGCCAGAAATTCACCAATCAAGTTTGTGACCCCGGTTGGTATAATAAAAAACCAAATATGTTTTGGCTTTTTTACCATGCCCTGCAGGATAAATTGCTGTGTTATAGCAATTGGGTTAAGGCTGTCTGCTGTACTTGTGAAAATTGTCGTAATTAATAATCCTAACATTTTATTTCCTCCTTTTTATGAACAAAAAATAAGCCTAGGAGTATTCAAAATAACTCCTAGGCTTTTATCCCACCGTGTACACAATCTATAAGACTGTGCGTTTTCTCTTGGACCAGACTAATAATTTCTATTACGGAACCCTAGAAAACTTAAATTATATTAACTTTTTTACCAAGTTAGAATAACAAAAAGGATGATTAATGTCAAGAGGTATTTATGCCCCCTTCCTTAGTACTGATTTTTATAATGCATCTGTTTGTCCGTTCAAATGATGTCTTCCTTTAGGTATGATAAATGGGGACCCGGATACAGAAACACTGATAACGGTGCAAGCTAGATTAAAGAACTGCTTAATTAATATTTCAGTAATAATATCCGTGGGCGTACCTTCCATCACGAATTTTCCTTTATTTAGAGCGAATTATAATCTGGAAACCGTGCTGATAAAACTACCGAATTATTACAAAAAATATTAATTTCTACAAAAATAGGTATTAATTTCAACATCGTACCTCATAAATATATTTTTATGTTATTATATGTTATTATATTAATATAAATCATCTGTGTAAGGTTGTTAATTTGTTCTAATGGTATTAACAGTTTCTAGCGCTAAACTCGAGTAAAGAAACTGCGATACATAAAAACTATTAAGCGAAGGGAGGGAAGTACATGAAAAGACAATATACGTTAAGGTCAATGGGAAAATCAACTGATCAGGCATCATTGTATTTAATGTTTCAACCCAAGAAACCAGATCGTTTAAGAAATCAAAAGAATATTAACAAACCGTAACAAGCTTATTTCAATTCTATAGTGTAACGATTAAATTACTTATTGAGTAAGCGGCCATTTCAAATTATGGGAAAGCCATTTGACACTAAATACTCAGTTATTTGACAAACAGTAAGTGGGATTTGAAAGAATTATATTTTAATTTATGTAGAGTCTTAAATTTTAAAATTAAGTACAAAAATAGGAGGGTGTATATGAAAAATATGTTTGTTTTATCAGTATTATGTTTAGTAGTTTTTATTTCTTCTTCTATTAAAGTTAGTGCAAATACTATTACTACAGAAAATGTGGAAAGCAATAGTTCTGTAGTAAATGAGTGGCACCTGGACATGAAGAAATAGTAATTTTTAAGATTAGTGAATATGATATGATTAATGATCTACAAGCACTTACGGATAATGAATTATATGAAATAGGTTATACTCAAGAGCAAATTAATGAGCTAAGAGCGATTGACTATGATGCTCTTTTGCGTAGTATGCAGAAAACTTCTGAAAGTAAGTTAAAGGATAAAGGATATAGTGATGCAAAGATAGCAGCAGTTAAAAGTTATAGTGGAACAGAAGCAGAAATGCGAGCAGCGGCTGCAACTTTAATTGGGACATATTCTCCTGTAATGTTCTCATATGCTAATGGAAAAACTACTTTTTCATGTAGGCTTTCTTGGAATTGGGATACAATGCCAGTTTGGACATTTCATGATATAGTAGCTTGCTCTATTAGTGAAAATATGTACTATAATTCTGAATCTTATCATCAAGTATCTTATTATTATCCGGATAATTACAACCAATATTATAAAACAATAAAGTATTCAATGAAACCTGATGCACCAACTGGAATAATGTCAAATACATTTGACATGAATTTATACAACACACCAGGTGGTGAAAAAGGTGTGGCAAAATATGGTTATGCATTTTTTAAATGGGATAAGATGGGGAGCGTTCCAGAAGTTGCTGGATTTATAAAATATGGACATGCCATTTTTAGTATAACACCAAGTATATCACTTGGTGCAGATGGAATTTCATTTAGTATAGAACCAGGACTTACGATTAATGAAGATTATAATAACTATTATCATGAATATAGATAATAATTTCATTCTAAACAAGCTAGTTAAGAACTGTTATAACAAACAGCTCTTAACTAGCTAGAGGTTATCAGATATGCGTAGTGTTAAATATTTTAAGTATGTTATAATTGCTTTGTCAATTATTGCATTATTATATCTAATTTTATTTATACAGGATCGGAATGAGCTTAATTATACGATTGAAGAAAATGTTCAAATGACGAATATAGAAAGTGATTATATTAAAATTAATGAAGCAGTATATGTAAAGTATGATAATAATGCTATTAAGCAAATTATGCTTCAATTAAAAGACAAAACGGGATTTCGTATTAAAGTCCAGAATAATGAAATGTTTATTAATTATGAGGAAAATAAATCAAATCAAGAATATGAAATGCATTTAATTAAAATTATTAAGGGTAAGTTAAAATCATTATATATAAATGATGAAAAACAATAAATTATATGGGTATAATAATTGTTCTAACTAGAATTTTTATAATACAATTTCTAATATGTAATGCTGGAGCTTTAATGCAGAAATCAAAAATACTTCAACCAAAGAATTTTTGATAAAAAGTCCTTATAGTGCTACTAGCGTGAGCGTAATCTAACGAGCGTAAGTCTCGAAACTACCCGGTAGCGGTGAGGTTACAGTGAGAATTAGAACACAGGCACGAGATTGGAGGATGAACTTGTACTAAGTCAATTTTATATGAATAAAAAATGAAGCAGGTGGCTATCAACCACTTGCTTCATTTTTTAACTTTTGATTGTCATATAAATGTTTAACTATTACTGTTCATTTAATGCGTATTATGGGAAAATCGTTTATAAAAGCGATAAGTTAAAGTAATTTTGATAGCTTATTAATAATCAGGTCAATAGTAATGAATATAATAGCCTGTGAGTCAAGGAACAATTGGTTTTTATCCAAGTTAAGAGAAGGAATAGAAATAAAGCAATCATATTTATTGGAATACTTAGCCTTGCTGTTCTGGGTAATAATTGCACAGGGAGTACCGCGGTCAAAAGAAGTTTTTGCGGCTGCTGTGATACAATCGGTAGTACCTGATACAGATATAAAAATATGAAAATCAGAAGTAGTAGAAAAAGCGGCTTTTTCACTAAAGATACCCCCATGTATGATTGCTTCAGAATCAATTCCAAGAGAGGCGAGACGATATGTGAAATATGTTGCAGAAAGGCCGCTTTCATGAAGGCCGAAAATTCGTATACGGGTAGCGTTGCGAATATAATTACCGAAAGAAATAAGGCTGTCTTCACTTATATAAGCCGGAACTTTTTGTATACAACTTATATAATGTTCAATAATATCCATATTAGATTTAACAACAGTTGGATTTTTAAATCTGCCAGATTGGAGGTACTTGGAAACCTCATATTTAAATTCTGAATATCCATTATAACCTAATTTTTTGCAAAAGCGCAGCAAGGCAGATTTGGACACACCTGCTTTGGCAGCAACATCAACAATTGGGTAAGAGGATATATAGTCAGGATTATTAATGACAAATGTTTTTATTTTCTCATCAGATTTTGTAAATTCTGATTCATGTAGATTAATTAATTCAATAGGGTTCATATAATTTCTCCATATAATAACATAATGATTTTAACTGTAAAAATTATAACATATAAATATAAAAAAACAAAATGGTAAATTAATATTGGGAAATTTCCCAAAGAAAATGAGAAAAGTATTGAAATGAGATAAAAATTATTGTATAATGTGTAAAACAGAATAAAGAGAGAAGTTAGAAAGGGTAAGGTATTCTATTATGGAAACACAAGCAAAAAAAACAGTATTGGAAAGAAGTACAGATTTTATTGAGCAAAAGATAGCACCGCCCCTGTTAAGGCTGTCACAGGTACGGTATCTCGAAGCATTACAGAGGACTTTTATAACATTGATGCCTTATATGGTATTAGGTGCTACTGCAACCCTTATTTTAAATCTTAGCGGGTTGTTTGCTGCGGAAACCGGATTAAATATGCCTGGTGTTGCTAAAGCTATTGATAGTGTGATTACTCCATGCAGGCCATGGCTGGTCCAGATTGTTTTTGTGACTATTAATCTGTTGGCAATGATTGCAGCTATGTTGAATGGTTACTTCCTTGGTGATCATTATAACAAGAAAGATTCCAATGTTACTGCAATAGCATCGTCAGTTGTGGCTGTGATAGCATTTCTTTGCTTTATTGATTTTTCGCAACTTAGCGCGAATTTTGACTGGCCGGCATATATATTAGGATCCCCCAGTTTATTTGGAGGATTATTGATTAGTATTTTTGCAGTAGAAATTTACAGACTCCTTATCGGAAGAAAGATCACGATTAAGATGCCGGAAGCAGTACCACCAATGATAGCATCAGCATTTACCAGTATGATTCCCGTTTGCGCGGTTATTATATTGTGTACTTTGATAGGACAGGGTCTAGGCGATTTTGATTTCCTGAGTATATTAAATAAGGCTACCGCATATCTGGTAGTAGGAGGAAGTGGACCCATTGCACAGGGTATTGGTTTTGTTTTGGATAGGGTACTCTGGTTTGTGGGATTACATGGATCCAATATTGTTTCTTCTGTTATGCAGCCGGTCTGGACTACAATGATAACAGATAATATTAATGCCTTTGCTGCACATCAGGAAATACCATATATGTTTACGGAACAATGGATTAATTTTTATGTAAGATGTTCCGTATTTCCGATAGCACTTCTTTGTACTATGAGTAAGGTAAAACGTTTTAAAGTATTAGGAAAGCTATCACTTCCAGGAACTATTTTTAATATAGCCGAACCTGTTATGTATGGACTGCCAATTGTGTTGAACCCTCTTATGTTTGTGCCATGGGTACTTGGATTCGCAGGGCTTTATGTTTTCAATGTGATCCTTGGAGTAATAGGAATCACGCCACCTGTTGTTGCCATGACTGTATGGACTATGCCTACTCCATTGGCATCCTTTATTGGCAGTGGGTTTAATATTATAGCACCAATTATTACTTTAATGAATATTGCTATCATCTTCTTCATGTTTCTTCCATTTTTCAAAGTAATGGAAAAACAGGTTTTAAAAGAAGAAGAACAATACGAAGCAGAATTAGGCAGGGAAAAATAATGGAAAAATATCGAATAGAATCATTCAAACAGAAATATATGGAACAGCTCATTACTGGCTGGAATGAAACATTAATTTTTGATCCGATTAGTGAAGAAAGATTTTTGCAACAGGTTTTAATGGATGAAAATTTTAATCCTGATTTTGCACTTGTTTTATTGGTAGAGGATAAGGTTGCAGGATTTTGTCTTGGAATTAAAAGAAGATATCCATATTTAACACGAGGTCTTGAGGAAAATAGAGGTTGGATCAGCATTATGTTTGTCCGAACAGAGTATCAGGGAAGAGGATATGGAAAGGCGTTACTAAATGAAGTGGAAAAACGTCTTAAGAAAGAGCAGGTAAAAGAAATTACACTATGTGCTTACAGTCCAAATTATTTTACACCGGGAGTTGATCTAAAGTATGAAAAAGCGTTGGCTTTTTTTGAACAAAATGGTTATGTAAAAGGAATGGATGCTGTAAGTATGCAAAAAGACTTGTTTTCCTATAGTATTCCGCAAAAAACACAGGATATGATAGAACAGTTAAAGGAAGAAGGAATAAGTTTCAATACATATTCGCAATTATATATGGAAAAACTATTGGCATTTGTTGAAAGGGAGTTTGATGCCGGCTGGGTTAGGAACATTTTACAAGCAATCCGTAATGGAGAAGCAGAAGATACTATTTTAATTGCAACAGATAAGGAAGATCAGGTAATTGGGTATTGCATGCGAAAAATTGATGGCAATGATGCCAGATTTGGCCCTATTGGGGTAAAAGAGTCCGTTCGCTCAAAAGGAATCGGAGGTATTTTATTTGATTTACAGATGAGAGAAATGCAAAAAAGAGGAATTTATTACGCATACTTTTTATGGACTCATGGCGCTGCAATGAGGTTCTATGAACGCCATGGAATGAGTGTGTATAGGACATATCAACTCTACCGAAAAAATATATAGGAGGAATATTGAATGGCAAAATACAATAGAATCGTATCCATTGGTGCACATCCATTAGATGCGGAACTTATGGGCGGACCAATGCTAATAAAATATGCTGAGCAGGGAGCTACCTGTACATTTGTACATGTGACGAAGGGACGCCTTACAGATTTAACTGCAACTGAGGAAGAGAAGAAGGCATATGAGGATGCATTAAACGATGAGATTAAAAGTGCGGCTGCTGCCATGGGATGTGATAGCTTTAGTATGAATTACATATCCGCGGAATTACCGGCGGTGGAGGAATTTACCAATATAATACTGGAATATCTGAAGAGAGAAAAAGTAGACTGTGTAATAACCCATGCCCGGGGAACATTACATCCCAGACACTATTATACTTATGAGGCAGTAACACAAGCGGTAAGAATACTTCGTGATGAAGGAAGTCCAATACAAATATATTATGGAGAGAATTGCGAAGACCTGATTGGATTTACTCCTACCGTATATGTAAGGATGAGTGAACAGAAGATGAAGACCTGGTTTGAGGGATTACAGAACTATAAAATTTTTAAAGGTAAGGTTAATGATGTTCCATATTATAATTATTATCATTCCATGGGAACCGTAAGAGCCATTGAGGCAGGGAGTCATGGTTTTGTAAAAGCATATATGCATGGTGCTTTAATTGATAACGAGTAGAGAAAAAAGAAAGGCAGGTAAATAATATGAAAAAAATCGTTTTAATATGTGTGGCAGGAATGTCAACGAGCCTTCTGGTATCACATATGAGAGATGCTGCAAAAGCGGATAATTATGAATGTGAAATAAATGCATATCCCATAGCAGATGCGCCCAGTGTAATTCCTAAAGCGGACATTGTTTTATTAGGTCCACAGGTCAAATATATGTCTAATAAGCTGAAAAATGAATATCCTGAAAAAATAATTGAAGCGATAGACATGCGGGTATATGGAATGATTGATGGCAAAGGTGCATTGGCACAGGCAAGACGGAGTATGGAGGAATAGGTGATGGAAAACTTAGAAACTATGCTGTTTCAGATTATTACTTATGTAGGAAGTGCCAGAAGCAGTTATATTGAAGCAATTGAACAGGCCAGATATGGGGATTTTGATAAATCAATGGAATTGGTAGAGTTCGGAAAAGACCAATTTAAAGAAGGGCATCATACTCATATGGAATTAATACAGAAATCTGCATCCGGTGAGTTGGATATAGAAAATTGTCAAATGCTTCTAATGCATGCAGAAGATCAATTGATGAGTGCAGAAGCATTTGGAATTTTGGCAGAGGAATTTATAGAATTATATAAAATTTTAAAGGAAAAAAGCATAATCGGAAAGGCATAAAATGATAAACTTAGCTACATATACAACAGAAAAAAGAAACAGGGATACGATGAATCTGGATAATATGAGTTCTATGGAAATTGCCCTGGTTGCAAATAAAGAGGATGAAAATGTGGTAAAGGCTGTTCGAAGTGTTATACCCCAGATTGCAGATACGATTGATATGGCTGCAGAAACACTGGAACAACGAGGACGACTGATTTATATTGGTGCCGGAACATCAGGACGCTTGGGTGTACTAGATGCCAGTGAATGTCCGCCAACCTTTGGGGTATCCCAGGAATTGGTAACCGGTATTATAGCAGGGGGAAAAGAAGCACTTTTTCATGCAGTAGAAGGAGCAGAAGACAGTAAAATACTTGCGGAGCAGGAATTGAAGAAACTGGAATTAACAGGAAGAGATATGGTAATCGGATTGTCTGCAAGCGGCAGAACTCCCTATGTATTATATGGATTAAAATATGCATCAAGTATAGGGTGCAAAACAGCCGCTATAGCATGTAATAAGGATTCCGTAATAGGAAAAGAGGCGGATATATCCATAGAGCCTGTTACTGGTCCGGAGATATTGACCGGTTCCACAAGATTAAAAGCAGGAACCGCGCAAAAAATGATTCTGAATATGATTTCTACCGGAAGTATGGTTAAAATCGGAAAAGTATATGAAAACTTGATGGTGGATCTGCAAAATACTAATGAGAAATTAGCAGTCAGGACAGAAAATATTGTGATGAGTGCAACATCATCTGACAGAGAAACTGCCAGGCGGTTATTAGAGGAAGCAGATGGAAGTGCAAAATTAGCAATAACTATGTTTATATTGGATAAGCCTGCCAATGAAGCAAAAGAGATATTAAAATCAACCCATGGAAGTATTCGTAAGGCAATAAGGGAGAGTAAAAAGTGAAGATAGGAATTTCCATATATTTAGGCACAAACCTGGAGAAAAATATAGAAATCTTAAAAAAAGCAAAAACCGCGAAAGTTTCTTATGCATTCACCTCTTTGCAAATTCCGGAAGAAAATGTTGATGATTACGAAAAAGAGACCAAAAAACTTTTGGGAAAATGCAAAGAGTATGGAATACAGCTGATTGCGGATGCCAGTCCTGAGACAGTAAAAAAACTGTCCTGCAATACAATAGAAGAATTAAAAGCTTGGGGAATTACATCAATAAGATTGGATTATGGATATTCACCGATAGAAATAGCAAAGCTGTCAGAGACTTTTCAAATAGTATTGAATGCTTCCACGATTACGGCAAAAGATATACAAGATTGGAAAACTGCCAAAGCAGATTTGTCAAGATTCATTGCCTGCCATAATTATTATCCAAAGGAATATACTGGGCTTTCCATTGAAAGAGTACGTGAGATAAATAAAAGCTTAAAAATGGAAGGCTTTCAGACCATGGCATTTGTACCAGGGAATATGACAATGAGAGGGCCATTGTTTGCAGGATTACCTACAGTGGAGGCACATCGCTTTAATAAGAATGATATTACGTTAAATATGCTTGAAATGCATTTTGATGGAAAATGTGATATGGTTATGGTTGGAGACGTTGATGTATCAGAGGAAGCATGGAAAAGTATAGAGTTGTTGAATCAGGATATGGTTGAGATAAAAGCAGCGTTAGATAAAAAATATCAGAACATTTGCAGCATGATTCATCACGATCGTATTGATTCCAGCAGCTTCGTTTTCCGTTCTGTGGAATCACGTATAATAAAAGATAAAATTAATCCGGAAAATTGTATTGAACGTAAAAAAGGCAGCATTTGCATTTCCAATAGCAAATATCTAAGATATGAGGGAGAAGTGGAAATAGCAAGGCATGATTTACCTCAGGATGATAGAGTAAATGTAATTGGTCATGTGGATTTGGAATATTTAAAGTATCTTCCATATATTAAGAATGGAATGGGTATCAAATTAAAAGCTGAATAAGAGAATGGGATAAATTTATAAAATGTTTAAGAAGCAATTGCTATCTGTCCATCTGCTTTACTTTTCAAAATGGTCGTAATTAATAATCCTAACATTTTATCTTATCCTTTTTATGAACAAAAAATAAGCCTAGGAGTATTTGAAAAAATGCCTAGGCTTTATTTCGTCGTGTACACAATTTATAAGGCGGTGTGTTTTCTCTTGGATCAGACTAATAATTTCTATTACGGAACCCTAGAAGACTATATATAAGTATAACAATGCAGCAAACAAGAATCGCATAAAATAGTAAAATTTAGTAGAAGTATTGAAGTTAAATAGGTATAATAATGTGGAGGGGGAAGAGTATGATTTTACGAATTGCAGCATGTGAATAACAAAGATGAGATGTTGTCACTATTAGACCTAATAAAGGAAATTATGAAAGAATATTCTATATCTTACTATATCTGGGAGTTTACATCAGGGGAAGGACATGAACATTATGAATAATAAAAAGCATATTACAGGACAAAAATCGGTATCTCGATCAAAAAATATAAACGCTTAGAATTTTAATATTATATTAAAGAAGGTTGTTGATATAGGGGGAGTAGGTGATAGTTTGAAAAACATTAAAATTGCCATTATTGATAATGGTGTAAATGAATCGCTTTTGAAAAGTCCATTGGAACATAAGATTTTAGTGTCGAATGAAGGAGAATGTTTCTTTGATAATGATAACATGGAGCAGGTGAGTTTTATGCATGGGACTATCTGTGCAATGATTATTGAAAAATATTTTCCTGAAAGTATTTTAAGCAGTGTTAAAGTTTTAAATGAAAATGGGAAGGGCTTACTATCTAAACTACATCCAGCAATGGAGTGGTGTCTGCAGCATCAAATTCAAATTATAAACTTAAGTCTTGGGTCAACATACTTTGAAGACAAAGAGCCGATACAAAAGCTAATCAATCAGTACGCAATGCAGGGATTACTTGTCATTGCAGCGAATTCAAACAGTGAATATGTTTCTTATCCGGCCTCTCTTTCCAATGTAATTGGAGTAGCAACAGATAGCAAGAAATATAACAGATTCACGTACAAGGGGAATCTTGGAATTAATGTGCTTGCACCAGTAAAACAGGAACTTATGATTCGAGAAGAGAAAATTATTATACAGCAAAGCAATAGCTATGCTGCACCATACATTACGGCACTAATAAGCAGAATATGTACCAATATATCATCTGTTAATATACATGAAGTCATAAAAAATTTACAACCTATTGCAAAGAACTATGGAATATTTTTTCTCCCACAATATTATGAACCGGACTGGATTCATACAGCCTTGGTCAAAACTTCAAAGATTAAAAGTAGGGCGAAGTATTATTTTAACACAGTGGAAGGAATGACAGGAGAAAAAATGCATCTAATTGATACTGTTATCATTGATGATTTATCTCAAATAAAGGAAGGAAACTTTTACAATAAGAATATTGTTTATTTGGGTAACCAGATAGTGAAACAACCAATTACGGATAGATTTTTCTGGAGTTCCCAAAATAAAATGAAATATATTCTGGATAGTAGAAATGATGAAGAAGTAACGGAACTCAATATTCCAACTATTTTATGTGAATGGGACGGATACATGGATGAGATGTTTTTTCTTTCCGAACTAAAAAGAAGTTTTTACCAGGACAACTACCATGTATATACAGTTAGTTTTCATGTGGAAAGCGTATTATATGGCTTGGAGTATATACCAGAGGAAGCATTGAAAGAGGAATATGAATCAGCTCTCGATTATTTTTTTTATCGGCAGACTTATTGTAAGCAGAACGTCGCATTGCTGCTTGGTCTATCTCCAGATATTATGCCGCACTCAGAGCGATTACAGGAAAAGGCTGATTTACGGGTTATATTTGAAAAGCAGGAGTACAATTATCAGGTTTCGTTTTTCTGTGAAGATATTATCACAGAACAAATCCTGCTTCAAGAGGTAGGTTTTGAGTCTATACAAATAATATTTCAGAAGATAAAAGAAATACTAGGGGGAAATATAAATGAGTAATAAAGATGCAGTTAAAAAATTGGTTAGTCTTTTGAAAGAATATAAAAGAATAATTTATTTTATTTTCGGTTGCCTAATTATTTCTACTGGGCTTAATTTATGTATCCCTTTGTTAAGTAGGAGTATCATGGATTATGGATTTATTGGAGGGGATAAAGAATTATTGATTAAGTTGGTTATGATATCAGCTATTCTACCTATCGTTAATGCGGCAATTGATTTACTAAAAGAGAAAAAAAGGATAGATATTTCGGCTAAACTAGAATACTCTCTATCAGAGAAAGCCTTTCAACATTTAATAAAGATAAAAGCAAATTATTTTACCGGGAAAAACTATACAGAAATTTTCAATAATTTAAATACGGATATTGCGTATATGGTATCTATTACCGATGGGGCGGCTTTTTTTATTGTTACCCAGGTTTTTAGCATCACTGGAGGTATCATTGGTCTTTTTATTATCAACTATAAGATGACTTTACTAGTACTCATTTATATTCCATGCAAATATTTACTCATGAAATATCTTGCTCGGAGGAGAAAGTTGTATGCAGATCAATATATTGAGGATGCTCAGAAGTACGCAAAGTGGTTTGGGGATACTGTGGGTGGTGTCCATGAAATCAAGCTATTTAATATTGCAGATGGGAAAAAGCAGGAATTTGAAGACAAACAAAAGAAAGTCATTATACAAAAGAAAAAGATAAACTTGCTTGGGGTATGGAATGCTTCAATGGATACCCTTATGATCCAACTTCTGATTATGGTATTGTATATCCTGGGAGCTAATTTAGTATTTGATTTTAAGCTGTCAGTGGGAAGTGTTTTTGCCTTTATTACCTATAGCACTTATGTGACCGCACCCATTTCAGGAATATTAAATATTGGATATATGCTATCTGGCATTATTCCTTCCACAAAGCGCTATTACGAATTTATGGATTTACAGGAAGAAGAGGAAAGAGGCAACCCTTTGACCCATCCTGTATTTGGAACAATAAAACTGCGGGATGTCAGTTTTTCTTATGTACTTGATAAGCCAATCCTGAAAAATATGTACATAAGATTTGAGAAAGGGAGCAAGACAGCATTAATCGGTAAAAATGGGACAGGAAAATCGACTATAATCGGATTGATTACACGGATGTATGAGCCTGACCAGGGGAAAATTTTATTAAATGAGGAAGATGTTCTATCTTTTGCATTATCCGAATATCGGGAAATGATATCGGTGGTTAGCCAGCAAGTATATTTATTTGATAATACAATCCGTAATAATATCTGCCTGTATAAAAAGAAAAGCGAAGAAGAAATAATGCAGGCTGTGATTGATAGCGGATTAAAAGATTTCATAGATGAAGTGTCTTTAGATTATTCGGTAGGGCAAAATGGTTCCCTATTGTCAGGAGGACAAAAGCAAAAGATTGCAATGGCACGTGCGTTGCTCCATGATAAGTCAATTATCATTTTTGATGAAGCAACTTCCAATACGGATGTGTATTCTGAAATGCAGATTAATAATTTGCTTCATAGCAGGCTAAAGGAAAAAACGGTTATTGTGGTTACACATAAGCAAGAAGTATTAAAAGAAGTGGATCAGATTATTTTGTTAGGTACTGAAGGACTTGTAAGTGGAACCTATGAGGAGTTATATAATGGTAATCAGGATTTTTCCGAGATGGTAGATTTGTTAAATAGATGATAAACAATGAATTACCCCGCATTGATGCGGGGCAATGCCTTATTTCATTCATTGCCTTCCCCATCTGTGGTCATCTTTAGAACCCTTTGGTATTCCGGTAAACGAAAACTCATTTCTGGTGTTATGGCCCTTGTTTCAATGAGTAAAAGGCGGTTTCAGATTTCTCACTTATATATTATAATTCGTGATATATTTACTTGGAACATATACAGATTGCATCTGCTAAATGATTAATGGTTATATTGGGAAGTTCATCCATGAAACGGTCATCTATGGTAATGGCAAATTTTTTTTCTAATTCCAATAGCAGATAAACCATATTTACTGGAGAAATATTGATATTACTGCTGAATAAATTGACATCACCATCAGCAACGGTTATCTGTAATAAATTATACAGTATTCTTTTTAATTCTTCTATAACTAGTTCTTTATCCATCATAATCAGTTACCTCCCCCGTTAGCCTGTTATAACAACGTCTTCATTTTGTGAAAGTTTGCACAGGATATCACGATATACAGCATCCACACTGACTAAATCATAGGTATGGAAGAACATGCAATCATAGTCCTTAAAATTAGAACCGATGGAATTAAGCAATATATCCCGATCCACGGATACATAATGGAGAGGGTCTGTGTAATTAATTTCCTTAACAAACATGGTTTCGTTTGTCATGTTGATATAATTTACTTCTGCATTTAATGCATACCTGCAAAAAGTCCTCAAGCGGTCAAGATATTCTTTGTCATAGTCACTATAATAAAGGCTCAATATACTAACATCTGCCTGAGCTGATTTTGAAATAATTGTTGGAATGACTCCAAAGTGATTCGTAATTCTGTTATTGTATGGAAGGATTGCTTCCTCGACTTCCAACAAGAGAATATCGGGTTGATTATCTTCTACAATAGAATTAAGAAAATGATTGAAGCTGACAATTTTATCTTCGTAAGGCATATGGGGGTCATAGATATAGTCTGGCACCATATGAACGTTGAATAATGCCCCAAGTGTATTGGAACTGACCTTACTCACCCGATATCCTTCTTTTTCAAATCGTTCTGCCATCAATAGCTGGGTGTCAAAGCCATGACAAAACTCTCCGACCTGAAAGAGTGATAAAATTGGAACGTTGATTTCTTGTATAGTATTTGTATCATTATATGATACCCTTAGCTGATCAGGATTACTTCCAAGCACTTTGACACCTGTAGGGATACTTTTTTGAGCATTAATAAAGTCCTTGACCAATTCTTTTGTAATCCATATCTCTTTACCGCAATTACCAGCCTCTTGAATTTTTTCTTCGTAGTAGTTCATATCCATAAGAAAAGTACTGGCAGAAAATAAAATACAGTCACATTGTTCAAGCCCTTCTCGAAATGAGGAAGTGATTGTGATACCGACAAATTCTCCGCCATCTATGTAGGAAACATCTTTACCATCATAACCGTAGTTTTTAGGGGATACGGCCGCTGTTAATATGTAACCTTTCAACAATTGAGCGTACCTGGCAATTGCACTAACCCGTTTATTAAAAGGATATATCATCAAATTTTTATCCATATTTATTTTTCCTCATATGCTGATTCTTCAAAGTTATAGTTAAATTTTTTGAGCATTGTTATTAACTTCATATCTGTTAATGCTGAATATTTGATATTGTTACAATTGGCGAGTTTCTTCTCTCTCGACAGTTCCGTATTACCGTCGGCACTAGAGCAGCAGGCTTTACAGAAATTAAAGGCAAAGCAGTTTATGCATTCCTGCTCCGTAATGGCTCCCACATTTAGTAGATATTTTGCTTTCACAATGTCAATTCCCGAATCTATATGACCGATTCTCATAATCTCTGATGATTCACTGACCCGCTCGCATGGGTAAAAGTTACCGTCGACATCCATAAAAAGGCGGGAAACACCAGGTAGGCATGGGCCACCGGGATGGGTTTCTTTTTCTTTTATTTCATGGGGTTCCAATGTTTTATATATGCTATTCACTTGCCCTATACTTGACTTATATAGCTTTGATACATGACGCTGTGAGATTTTCCCTATCATATATAGATATGCTTTACATGTTTCAAAGTCGTTGATTATTTTAAAGCTATCATCATAAAGTATGGAATCTTTGGAATTATGTTCACTTAACGTAGTCATATTTACAACGAGTTGTTCCAAAACTTCGTCTGCGTTAAAAAAATCATTGCTACAAGATAAATCATTATTAGTACTGATAACAGAATTAATTGTTAACTTGGAAAAGAATGTTGGATATTTCTCCTTTATATGTCTGAGTTTTTTCATAATAACATCGAAAGATCCTTCACCATTAGGAAACACCCGGTTGGCATTATGGTATTCTTTAGCACCATCAAGACTTATAAGAATTTGAAAACTTTTTTTCATAAAGAATTCCACATTATCATCAGTCAGTAAAGTTCCATTTGTCGTCAAAGTAAGGACAACCTCCCGGCCTTCCTTTACTTCCTCTATGTATTCTACGGCTTCTTTAAGTAAAGGCATTTCCAATAATGGCTCACCGCCGTAAAAACCGATTGCAATCTGTTTTGAATTTTGTGAATGGGCGAATAGAAAATCAATTCCTTTCCGGATTGTTTCAATGGAGATTATTTTATTGGAATACTTTCGATTATCATACCCACCCATATAAGGGCAATAACTGCATCGCAGATTACAATTCTGTGTTAGCTGTATAGTAAGTTGTTCTATATTATTATGAAGGTAATGTTTAAGATAATCCGTACTAAGGTGCCTAATCCGCTCAATACTATTATCTTTCATATAACCTTTTTTCTTAAATTGTATAATTGTTTGATTATCATTTTTGTTTAGTAAATCAAATTCATTTCTTTCAATGTTAATAATAGAGTTCGTACTTCTATCATAAACATAGAATCCGCTTAGTGTCGAAAAAGTTTTATAAATAGGGTTCATATGATTTCCTCCTGCTATGTATTATAGGGGATAAGGATACTTATATAATCAAATATCCTTATCCCCAAGTTATGTTACACTAGGCGCTTTCATCTGCCTGATTGCAGATTACCATTCTCTAACAGTAGAACCTATTGTATTTACCTGCATTCCTGCACTGCTTCCGCCGTAACAGCTTTTATCGCACTGGCAGTAAGTAGTACATGCATATGAAGTGAGACCGCTTTTTGAAACATTGTTATTTTTGTTTAATTTTTTTGGCTTATTCATTTTACAATCCCCTTTCGTTTGAATTATTTTTGAGATGATTGTAAAATATACATTCATTACGAAGACTGAATTTTCAAGTTTAAGATAGCAAGACTAATCTTCATTTACAATCACAGGTTCTATTTTCACAACAAATTCAACTGCGCGCTTTCATCTTTTGAAATTTGTTGAAAAATATATATATTGAAGAATTATTGGTATCAGATAATGTATCTGACTAATATTAAATTGAACTAGTATTAACGCTGTGATAATGGTATTAACTGCATTTTAAATGTATAGCCTTTATGTCTAACGTACACATTTTATGTCTGACATACGCTTTTAAGTGATTTCTAAGGGATATTGATGGAGTATATCAAAAAATGTAAATTTCATGGTAAATGATGTACTGAGTTTTTGTGTTTTTCAGCAGGATTATAATTATATTTGAAACTTACACACTGCATCTACCAGATGTTTCGCATTCTCCTTTAAGTTACTTGCTGACTTATTCAAAGTTTCCACTGATGATAACTGTAAGTTGGAGCTCTGATTCACCGTATTTGTTGAAGCTGCGATTTCTTCCATTACTGACGAGATATTCTCTATGGCTTCCGTAGTGCTAATTCTTGCATCTTCCATGTTTCCTACATTATCAGTGATATGATTTAAATAAGTCATCAGATCCTCAACGCTGACAGAGATATTATGAAATGATTCCATCGTATTTTTTACAGCTCCATCCTGTAATTTTAATGCTTTTTCTGCTTCCAGAGTAATTTGTACCGCGTTTTTCGTATCATCCTGTATACTGCTTATGATATCCTTAATATCATTCACCGATTTTTGGGATTGTTCTGCCAGCTTCCTTATTTCATTAGCGACTACTGAAAAGCCCCTTCCATAGCTTCCTGCACGAGCCGCCTCAATGGAAGCATTTAAAGATAGCAGATTTGTTTGGTCTGCAATCTCATTAATTACATTCACAATATTGCTTATGGTAGAGGATTTTTCTGCTAATTTTTCAATCTTATTAATGATATCTGTAGTAATCTCAATGGTGGTCTTAGTCTGTTGATTCAAGTGTTCTGTTACAACGGCTCCGTCCTTTGTATTATGTATCGTTTTATCTGCAATCTCTGCAATTTCCCTGGTATTATTGCTTACTAACCCAATTTTTTGAGATAACTGATCCATCTGGGTTAAGCATTGTTCTGATTCCTTTGCCTGCTGGGAGATACCCTGTTCAATCTCAAGCATGGCTGATGTAATATCCTCTGTAGATTTGAAAAACATTCCAGAGGCTTTTGTCACATCAACGGAGGAGTTTGATACCTCACGGCTTAATTCCTTCGCCTGCATAATTAAAGATTTCATATTCAGGAAGGTATTCTGTATTTCATTAATCAAAATTTGAAACTCATCCTTGCTTCTGGAATGGAAGCAGACTGTAAGATCACCTTTTGCTGCTTTTTTAAGTCCAATGATAATTTCCTTAATCGTCTTATCGATACCGATTGATATTCCAAAGCAGGTTAAACCAGCTATAATACATGCAAGGGTTACAATTGCATAGGTAATCCACTTAATATTATTTGCCTGACTGGTAATTGTTTTTTCCGGTATTAGTGAACAGATAATGATACCGGTATTCCCTATCTTGGAATACATGAACAAATAATCCTGTCCCCGATAATCAACGTATTCTGCCCCTGTTTCCTCCTTAGCAGTTACAGCCGTCTGGTAGAAGGCTTCTCCATAGAATAACTTCTCTTCACTATTATTTAATGTGATTTCTCGCCCGTCTTCAGTAACAACCCCAACAAAGCCAGTCTGGTCAATCTTAAGATTCTCAAGGATTTTATCCACAGTATCCTTACTGATATCAATCACCATTAGAGCCTCTGCGGATGTAAAATTACGAACATAACGCAAAGGATAACGGTCGTCGGAGCTTCCAAGCTTACTATCCAGATATTCATTCCTCCCAATCCACTTATGCCTCATTCTATTCGTCTTCAAGTAAGCACCGAGGTCGGTCTTAGTAAAGCCTTCATATAAATTACTTTGGAGATTGGGTACCGTTGCTATTGATGAGACTTTATCCGATATGATATAAATATTCTCGATAAATTCATCCGTATTTTTTTTCGTTTTTAATTGATTTATTATTCTGTCTTCTCTATTCCTATATTCTAATGCATCACTACTATATAGATTTAAAAAATGTTTAGTAACGGTATCGTCTTGCATATACTGGACCCCAGTATTTTCTGCTGATTCTAAGCCAAAACGCAGATACTCACTAGCCATATCAATGGATTGAAGGGTTGCAATTTCATAATTACGGACGATGCTGTCAGCTGCCACCCGAAAGGAAACTATACCTAATAATATAATGAATGCGATGGGCACCAGAAAAGATGCAATTAGTTTAAAACGTATTGAAAAGAAATACTTACTAATTTTACTGATGTTTTTCTCATTTTTTCTATTATCCCCATCACAATTTTTATCCGATGGATCTATGTACTTAGAATTCTTTAGCCCCTCACGCATTCTATGTCCTCCCGTTTCTCTTTAGATTCCTTAATAAAAACGTGCCGGATATTAAAATTCTAGTTAATATACGACACGTCTTTTTTAGATTATATCAATGGTTATTATTTATTTTTTTCCTCGAGGAACTTTTCTAATTGAGTACTTGCCTCATCTACTACTTTATCAATTCCATTGTCTTTTAGTTTCTGTATAAATTCAGGTAATTTTGTTGCAGGATCAATAGCACCAGTATTAAGCGCAAGAGCGTATTCTCCACCTACGTTGGCTAACGCAGCCATTTCCGTTTCAACATTTGATTGATCAAAAACAAATCCGTTAATTGGAATTGCAGTTGCTGATGCATAATATTCCTTAAAAGTATCATAGAAATTAAGTCCCTGACCTTCCTGTGGAGGAAGAATGGTAACATTACCCATACCATTGGTCCAAGGCTGATAGGTGCCACGAGCCTCTGTTATAAATTTAACTTCGCCACCATTCACCACCTCATAATGAGTACCTTCTATACCAAAGTTTAATAAAGTCATAAGTTCTGGATCGGTATTTAGCAGGTTAAGGAACATGAGAGCTCTTTCAGGATTTTTGCTAGTTGCTGATATAGCCATCATAGCACCTTGGGAAGCTGTGGTATCAACATAAGCAGGTGTGCAAGGAACCATCTGTACTTCAATTCCACGTCGTGCACTTGCCTGAGTTTCATATCCAAGAGAATAGCTTTGTGTTCCTATGAGATATTTTCCTGCATCCTGAGCTGCAGTACGAGCATCATTTGCCTGGTCAGCAATAGCCATTTGAGGATCAATATATCCAGCTAAATAATATTCACGAGTCTTTTCAACAAATTTCTTATATTCAGGTGTCTCAAACTTACCAAATATCTTATTGCCATAACTACCCTCTTTTGATACATCTGTAGGATTGATATAGTAAGAAAGCATATTACAAGCTTGGGAGTCACCAGTAACCATAATCGAATTATTTACCATTCTTTCAAGTACCATACCCTCAACTAAAAGTGGATAGAAGTCTTTTCCTTCTCCTTCTTTCACTTTCTTAAGGATCTCTTCAAAACCATAATAATCTGTATTCCTAATATCATCAATGGTATAGCCATATTTCTCTAACAATGTTACATTCACATCCCAGCAGTTCTGGGTAGCATAATCCTTAAATCCTGGAAGTGCATATACACCTTCTCCATCAGATCCAGGAACTTTAGCACTGTTTTTCAAAATATCAGGAAGCATGTTCCATGCGTCGGGAGCATATTTTTCAATCAGGTTATTGTCTTCTCTATCCAGGCGAAGCCAAGCACCATCTTTAGCGTATTTATTGTATTCATTCTGAGTCCATGAGCTGGTGAAATAAATATCCACGTCATCCCCACCACTAATGGAGAGCACTACGTTGTCTTCGAAATTACCCCAGGTGCCCCAGATTGGCTTCAAGGTTACATTCAATTTCTCCTTCAGGTATTCGTTAGCTTTTTCCAATACGGCCTTATCATCGGAAACACTATTTCCATTGAGAAACCAAGTTAATGTAACCGGCTCCGATATATCGATATTTGCTTCTTCTGTTTGTGCCGGATCCTTACCATCCGTGCTCGGTGTATCAGTTACGTTATTGCTTGAAGTTTTTGTGTCTGTCGTTTCTTTGTCTTTTGTTTTGCCACAGCCAGTAAGTAGTACGGTCAGCGTCATGATTGTCAGGACAATTGATAGTACTTTTTTCTTCATTTTATAACCCTCCCTAAAAATATTATATTATGTAAGCGACTTTTTAAAAAAGCCGTTCTTACCCTTTTACTGATCCTACCGTAAGACCCGATATGATAAATCTTTGGAAAAATGGATAGGCGAATGCAATCGGAACTACAATCAGTACAGCAAGCGCCATTCGTAAATTTTGCTGCGGTAAGTCATTTACGATTTTTGCAATCTCTGAACCCAGCATGGTGGCATTCCTTGTTAAAAAGTCAATATTTTGCTGCGATCTCATTAGCAGATACTGCAGAGGATAAAGCTCTTCGGTTCGGATATACAGCATGGCCAGATACCATTCATTCCAGTATGCCAGTGCATTCAGTAAAGCAATGGTAGCAATACCAGGTTTTGCAATCGGAACGATTATTTTAAACAAGGTGTTATATTCTCCGCTGCCATCAATTGCAGCAGCTTCAATCAGCTCCGTGGGCACTGAACTTTGAAAAAACGTACGCATAACAATGATATTAAATGGATTAAATAACGCAGGTACAATTAACGCCGCATAATTATCGTTTAAGCCCAAGATATTCTTACTCACATAATAGGTTGGTACTAATCCTCCTCCAAACAACATGGTAAAGAAACAGAAGAAGGTAAAGAATTTGCGATACTTAAAATCCTTTCGGAATAGTGGATAAGAATATAATACACAAATTAGAACACTTAGTGCCGTACCCAAAATAGTAATAAAAAAGCTATTAAAGTAGGAACGCCAAATTCCTTTGTTCGAAGTGAATGCGAATTTATAGGCTTCTAGTGACCACTTAATCGGCCTAAAGGAGTAGCCAATTTCTCGTATACTATCTTCGGCACTAAAGGAAATGATTACAACAAATATAAACGGAACAACGCAAAGCAAACAAAAAAGACCAAGTATAATATTAATTACAACCTCAGCAGGTAGGCCAATGGAATTCATTCTAGACTTACGCTTTGCCAAAACAAATTTTACGGTATCAGATTTCATAATTCTCCTCCTCCTAGAACAAACTGCTTTCTTCATCTATTTTACGTACGATTGAGTTAGCAGTTAAGACACAGAAGAAACCAACTACATTCTGCAACAGACTGGCTGCCGTACTCATACCAGGATTATTAGTAGCCATAAATGCGCGATATACATATGTATCCATAACCTGTGTGGTAGGGAACAGAGGTCCGGAGTTTTTAGGTACCTGATAAAACAAGCCAAAGTCCGAGTTAATAATGCGTCCTACGCTCATGATAAACAGGATGATAATCATAGGTTTTAAATGAGGAATTGTTATATATCGGATCTGTTGCCATTTACTTGCTCCATCAATACTTGCTGCTTCATACTGGGAGCTGTCGATACCGGTTATGGCGGCCAGATACAGAACCGTCGAATAGCCGATATTTTTCCAAAGATAAGCAATCGTCAGAATGATGGGCCATGGCTTATTAATGAAATACCATTGGGTTACCTCCATTCCCGCCTGCTTCTGAAGGTGAGAGATAAGACCGTATGTGGGATCCAAAAAAGCCATTAAGAAATAGCTTGCAACAACCCAGCTTAGAAAGTAAGGAAAGAACATCAGGGTCTGATAGGTTTTTGCTACAAATTTTTTGGTTATCAAGCTTAACATAATCGCAAAAGCTACTGCAATAACAGTTCCAAGCACAATCCACAAAGCATTATAACCAACTGTGTTCCTGATCATATTCCAAGAGTCCGAGGTGGCAAACAAAAACTCGAAGTTTTTAAAGCCTACCCATTTGCTATGTATAATATTGTTAAGTAGAGTTGGAGCTTTTGTGTAAATTGTAAATTTCTGAAATGCAATTACAATACCGAACATCGGTAGGTACCGCAACAGAACAAGCCAAATTGCTCCTGGAGCAAGCATACTTAATAAGACAATTGTTTTTTTTCTTTTCGCTAAACCCTTTGAAGGTGACTTTGCAGACACCATCGAATTAGACATATTATTACTCCTCCCTTAAAAAGCTCAGCGCCAAATATATGAAAATCGCCCAATTAAACTATATTCCGCACTAGTTTTTTTGTTGTTTTTCCATATTCATTTTACTTGTTATTTGGTAAAAAGTCATGAAACGAATTTGTTATTTTTTGCATAGTGTTGTTATCTTGCTATAAATTAATTTTTTTGAACAGAAGGAGCTATTGCCAAACAGATGAATAATCCTTTTGCAATAGCTCCTTGTTAATTAAAACATTTGTAATAAATCAAAGAGAGAAAGGTGACAAGAGATGTTGATGATATATAAAGGTCTTTTAAATAATTTCAGAAAGTTCGCAAATAAAAACGCTTATCTTTTGGAATTTAAAATGAGGAAATTACTGTTCAATCCTATTCTGATTATAGGTTCAACTGGTACTCCTACACTAGTAATTGCAGAAATGAATTAAAAGCTCGTTACCGAAAAAATTAAATTAAATGAACCATTTAGATAATATTAAAAAATAGAGCAGCATAAAAATATCTCCAACCACATAAACATGGCCGGAGATATTTTTATGTTCTCTATTTTTCCACATCTACTTAACAAAGAGCGGATCATTCTGCAAAGTTCTTCTGTATTATTTAATATAATAATTACTTTCCAGTACATCCTGTAGTACATTCGTTGGAATAGTAAATTCTACAATACCCATATATCCAGGTGCAACTTCATACTCATCAAAGGAGATTATCAGTTTGCCATCAGAATTGATATAAAAGTTCTGATCTTCTTTAATAGAAGTAAAGCTGTCCGTCATATCATTCTCTAAGAAATATGACTTATCTTCGTCTGCTTTCATTTGTTCTTTCATCTGAGATTTAATATTTTCACTAATCAATTCAATGTAGCTGTCATCTTTGAATAAGCTTGGAAGTGTAATTAAAAGTTTATTCTGTTTATCAATATTGTTATAATGCACGGTTTCATAACCGGAGGCAGCAATTTCTGTTTTGTGATTAGCTACAACCAATAAGTTGTCTGTATTTGTTTTTACTTCATAGTCTGTGTAAAGTGCAAAATACTTTTCATTTAAATTGTCTTCATTGCCGATTTGCTCCATGAATTCTTTATAAAGCTGTTCATTTTCTTTAATATAATTATCATTTAGTATGTCTTCCAGCTCACTATTTTCTAATCCATTAATTTGGGGAACTTTAATGTCCAGTTCATGGCTGTCGTCCTCATAATGATATTCACGGAAGGTTACCACCTTAACCAAATCCTTAAGAACAGGAACATTTGACATAGCCTGAGCTGCAACAGGGCTAATATTAATTGTTCCCACAAAAACTGCAGCTGCAGCTGCCACAGATGCTGTACAAGTTAAAAATTTTCTCTTTCGTTTCATATTTTTCTCCTTTTTCATAATTGATTTTTTAACTAGAAATTCTAATTCATCAGGTATTTGTACTTTAAGATAATCATTTTTTAAATCATAAAGTTTTTTCATATTCAACCTCTTTTCTTTCTTCGGGTTAGGGAATTTAATGAAACTCTGCTATATCGTCCAACTCAATTCGAAGCTTTCGGATGGATGTGTAAAACCTTGTTTTGACAGTATTAATATTTTGATCCAATATTTGAGCAATTTCTTCAAAGGTCATGTCTTCAAAAAAACGTAAGGTTATAATTGTTTTGCTCATGGTTGGAAGTTTTTCAAGGGCTTGCTGAAGGTCAAAATCCTCATATTGATCGCTTTTGCTTGGTCCTAGCACTTCTAAGTCCTCATCTTCTACATATACCAATCTTTTATTCTTCCGGATAAAATCAAGGGATGTATTTACCACAATGCGGTAAAACCAGGACTTTATAGCGGTAGGATCATTTAAACTTTTAGAAGAGCCTAATGCTTTACAGATTGCATCCTGCACAATATCAAGAGCATCGTCCTTGTTATGTACATAACTATAAGCTAATCGATAATAAGCTTCTCTATTCTCTATCAAAAAATTCTCTACAATATTTTGGTTAATCTTTGGTTTCATACTAATTCCCTTCTTGCACAATCCCGGATGAAATAATTAAATCATTTATAAATAAGAATTGCATGCTTTATCTTATTCTAATAATAAGACGGTGTAAACATAGAAATAGTTTTAGCGAAATTATAAAATATTATCATTATTTAAAAATATAAATAATATTACAAGGGTATAAGGAATTTTATTATTTCCTTGTCTGTTCTGGGAATCTTAATATGTATTTAAACTTGCATATAAATAGACATAAAAGTCTATTTATTATATAGGATGTAAATGCTATAATACCAATGTCTTGCAAGTGACGAAATAAGTGTTTTTTTGTAATAAACCCTTGACTTTTTAGTTGGACAATAGCATACTATGGAGTGGAGTAATGGCAAATTTAGCTATAATAGCATGATAAAAATATACTTGTATAGAGGCTTAAGTGTATTTTAGAGGAGGACCTGTGATACCATTTAATACTATGAAAGAAAAAGTGAAAGAGTATGTTCTGATTACAATTGGAGTGTTGCTGGTAGTTGTCGGAGTATACTTTTTTAAATTTCCAAATAATTTTTCCATCGGGGGAGTTACTGCACTGGCAATACTTCTAAGCAGCTTTTTTGGTGAAGGGGTCAGCTCAGGAACTATAGTTTTAGTAGTTAATATTTTATTACTTATAGTTGGATACCTTATCTTAGGGAAAAATTTTGGAAACAGGACAGCATATGGAAGTATTTTAATGTCTCTGGCTTTAAAGGCATTAGAAGTCCTTGTACCAATGAATAGACCAATAACTAATGAGCCGGTTTTGGAACTGGCATTTGCTGTTGCACTTCCGGCAGCAGGAGCGGCCATACTTTTTAATATAGGCGCATCCACCGGGGGTACGGATGTTGTTGCCATGTTACTGAAAAAGTACACGAATACAGATATAGGACGCTCGTTATTCTATACGGACTTATTATTAACTTTAGCTGCATTTCTGGTTTTTGATGTAAAAACGGGGTTACTTTCTTTACTTGGGTTGATATTAAAATCAGCAGTAGTAGATAGTGCAATAGAAAATATGAATTTACACAAGTATTTTACAGTGATTTGCGAAGATCCAAATCCTATTTGTGATTATATTATAAATGGTTTAAATAGAAGTGCTACTGTATTTGAAGCGCAAGGGGCATTTTCACATAAGAATAAAAAAATTATTCTAACTGTAATGAGCCGTGTACAGGCCATTCAATTACGTAAGTTTATAAAACAGACTGAGCCGGAAGCATTTATGCTAATAACCAATACAAGTGAAATCATTGGGCGGGGATTTCGAGGTTAATATAAGGTTAAACAGGCTTGTAGTGTTCTTTTAGGGAAATTCAATTTTGTTTATTTATTTTGACACATATTCTATGTGATAAATCCGTAGAATATGTGTCTTTCTTTATTTTAATTGTCACCATACAAAATTAGTTTCATAAAATAGTGGTATATATAAAATAAAGGAGATTTACTAAATGGATTACAGACAACAAAGGTATGGACGTTCCAATCGTAGAATGATGGAACCATACCGGAATTCTGATGATTCCTGTGGCTGTGAATCTGAGTTGCGAGAAGAAGTAAAAAGAGAAATTTGCAACGAAGATCTTGCAAATACATGCCTGGATAGAATGCCATTAGCTATGGCATATGTCCCGTTCCAAAAATGGAGAAAGGTATTTGACGCACCTACAGGCCTTGCTCATGGTACTATATTCGAAGAATTAGTACTACCATTCTGCGGATACAAAAACAACACATGTGGATGTGGAATGAGGGGTGATAGATCATGACAAGAAGCAGAGAACAATTAATGCGCTGTATTACAGAAGTAAGTTTTGCTATTGATGATGTAAAGCTATACCTTGATACCCATCCGTGTGACAAGGACGCTTTAGAGTATTACGAAAATTATAGACAATTAAGAAATGAAGCTATAAAAGAGTATAGAGATTGTTTTGGTCCTATCTCTTCTTATGATGTAAACGCAGAAAATGTTTGGACTTGGGTTACTGAGCCATGGCCATGGGAAGGAGAGTGCTAATTTATGTGGAGTTATGAAAAACGATTACAACACCCTGTAAATATTAAAACCCCAAATGCCAGAATGGCTAAGTTCATCATCACTCAATTTGGTGGTCCAGATGGAGAATTGGCAGCTTCCATGAGATATCTTTCTCAAAGATACTCCATGCCTTATAGAGAAGTGGCAGGTGTATTGAATGACATAGGAACAGAAGAATTGGCTCATATGGAAATTGTAAGTACCATCGTGCATCAGCTAACGAGAGACCTTACTATTGAAGAGATTAAAGCCCAAGGTTTTGAAACTTATTTTGTTGATCATACCGTAGGATTATGGCCTCAGGCAGCTAGTGGAATGCCTTTTACTTCAACCTTTTTCCAATCAAAAGGAGACGCAATTACAGATCTTCACGAAGATATGGCGGCAGAACAAAAAGCAAGAACCACTTATGATAATATCTTACGTATGGTAACAGATGAAGATGTAGCAGATCCAATTCGTTTCTTAAGAGCCAGAGAAATTGCTCACTATCAAAGATTTGGTGAAGCACTAAGAATTGTTCAAGATAAATTAGATTCTAGAAACTTCTATGCTTTTAACCCGGAATTTGATAGAAATTTAAAATTAAAATAATGTATGATGCAATATGTTATTGATAACATATTATAATGCTGCTTTAAGTTGTAAATATCTTGAAGGGTAAAGGATTGGCTTCATTGCATATGCCATTCCTTTACCCTCTTAAGGTGTTTTTATGATATTAACAATTATTTGTATCCCAGAGGTAAGCATTCATTAACTATTCGTTAAATTCCACTACTACATAATAACCTCGCTGGGTATGTTTTACCTCTTTCACAATGCCGGTTTTAGATTTGATTCGTTCGCTAAATGGAATACATCCAGACATTGCTACGGCAGGTTCTATGATATAAGAATAATTAACCGGGGAAGGACGCTCGATGATACTGACTTCATCACCTTCTTTTACTAAACCTTGACGTTCCATTTTAAAAGTTACTTCCCGCATTTTTCAGCCTCCTTACAGCTAGTTACCGTTGTTGTTCATGATATAATCCAAATGGAGTGAAGAACTGCAAGCTTATTCTTGCAAGTTCTGAACGTAGTGCAAAATCATGAATCGCTATCTTGGTTCATGATATAATCCAATAGGGCTTCACAGCCTTCATAAATGTCCCGGTAGGTCTGATCAAAATCTCCGGTATACCAGGGATCTGCTATATCTCTTGAGTTAGCAGTAAAGTCTAAGAGTTTTTTTACTTTATTTTTCCCGTCAGAGCCTACGATTTTGTTTATGTTTATAATGTTTCTTTGATCCATTCCAATTAGATAATCGTATTTGTCGTAATCTTTCCTGGTCAGCTGTACAGCATATTTTCCTTTTGTGGATATGCCGTATTCATTTAATTTATTTCTGGTGCCGTAATGGACTGGATTACCAATTTCCTCAGTACTGGTAGCAGAAGAGGCGATATGAAAATCACCGCCAAGTCCTTTCTTAGTAACTATGTCACGAAATAAAAATTCCGCCATTGGAGAACGGCAAATATTGCCATGACAGACGAACATTACATTTATCATATTCTCAAACTCCTTATTCTATATTTTCAAGGTTTCTGGCATTTCAGCCATACTCCCCGTGCCTTTTTAAACCCTTTGTTATGAAATTAGGATTAAATAAAATTTACCAAAAAAAGAACACAATAGAACCTACACCTATTAAAAGTAAAGTTATACATGCACTTACGAACATCATTAAACCACCCCATTAACACGGGATTTATTGATATTTATAATTCTGATTTTACTAACTGAATCTATTATATCAAATTTGTACATAGAAATATAGCACTGAATATTTATTCAGTGCTACTAAGGAAATCGACTTCGTCTAATTCTTTTGTATTAAATATAAGAATTCTGAGATAAAAGGAAAATCTGTTCTATATAATGTGGATAACTATTCTGCCTATTGCAGCAACTATAGTGCAAATAAAGAAGCCCGCTGCAGTTGGTATAACAATTGCCAGAGCAGTCCATTTTAAACTTCCGGTTTCTTTTTTAATGGTCAGGCAAGTGGTGGAACATGGCCAGTGCATTAAGGAGAACAAGATGGTGCATATGGCAGTTAAGGAGGTCCATCCCTGTGCTGCCAGAAGCTGTTTTAAGGCCGCTAGATTATCAAATTCCATAATGGTGCCATTTGCCAGATAAGTCATTATGATGATAGGCAGTACGATTTCATTAGCAGGAAAACCAAGTATAAAAGCAGTTAATATAACTCCGTCAAGGCCCATTAACCTACCTATGGGATCTAAAAAATTGGTGCAATAATTTAATATAGCAATATTGCCAATTCTGACATTGGACACCAGCCAAAGAATGAATCCTACAGGGGCAGCGATTATCACTGCTCTGCCTAAAATAAATAATGTCCGGTCAAATATGGAGCGAATGATAATTTTCCCTATTTGTGGCTTTCGATAGGGAGGAAGCTCTAAAGTAAAAGAGGAAGGAACCCCTTTTAAAATGGTTTTCGATAATATGCGGGATACAACAAAAGTTATTACCACACCTAAGATAATAACGCCTGTTAAAATTGCAGCAGATAGTAAAGAGCTTAATATATTGTATGAAAGGATAGACGAAGCCGAAGCAGTATTTGCTGTACTTTCTATATAGTTAGAGGATGGTATGTTATGAGTACCCAATATTCCGGTAACAAAAAACATGGTAATAATGGAAAGGATAGTAGGGAATCTTCCGTTACAGGGAACAAAATTATTGGTTAACATGGCAATCAGCCGTTCTCTTGGAGAATCTATGATTCTACATCCGGTTACCCCGGCAGCATTACAGCCAAATCCCATGCACATAGTTAAAGATTGTTTTCCACAGGCACAGGCCTTCTTAAAATAATGATCCAGGTTAAAGGCAATGCGGGGCAGATAACCAAGGTCCTCCAATAAGGTAAACATAGGGAAGAAGATAGCCATAGGAGGCAGCATAACCGATACCACCCATGCCAGTACCCGGTAAGCTCCCTGAATAAAAAGTCCTTGTAAAAATTTTGGAAAGCCCAGGTAAGAGGTTAATTCCATTAATTTATCTTCTATAAAGAATAAAAACCGAAATAGTAATTGAGAAGGATAATTTGCTCCCCATATGGTTATCCAAAAGATTAACAGCAGTAGTAACACCATGATAGGAAAACCGATCCGTTTTCCGGCTAATATGCGATCAATTTTTCTGTCTTTTGTATCATAATTAATATTCTGGTAACTGATAACGCTTTTACTTAATGTTTCAACCTTATGTAACAATTCTATAATCATTACATCTTCGCAAACCCTTCTTGTTATACCGTGTTTATGTAAAGATTCCAGGGCTCTATTTCTTTTATTAATAATCTCTGTATAGTGATATAAATCTATGTCCAGATAATGATTTAAAGAATGTATTAAAGTATCATCCCATTCCAGCAGCTTCATGGCTATCCAGCGGCTGTTTAAATGTTCCGGAAGAAATTCCTGTAACAATACCTCTAATTCCTTGATAGCTTCTTCCACTTGTTCAGAGTACAGAATTGGTTTGGGAGTCCCGTAAGAATTGTTGTTAATTATATGAGAAGCTTTTTTCAGAAGCTCCTTCAGATCCATTTTTCGAAAGGCATTTATACCAATAACCGGAACGCCTAATATGCTTTCCAGCTTTTCTAAATCCAGTAAAATATGCTTTTTCCGGGCTTCATTTATAAGATTTACGCAAACCAGAACTTTATTGGTTATTTCCATGATCTGTAAAACCAAATTCAAATTACGTTCAAGACTGGTGGCATCACAGACAACTATAATCAAATCCGGATTTTCAAAACAAATATAATTTCTTGCAATTTCCTCTTCCCTGGAATGTGCCATCAGGGAATAAGTCCCGGGTAAATCTACAAGTAAGTAATTCTGGTTTTCGTATACACAATTCCCAGTCTGGCTGACGACGGTTTTGCCCGGCCAGTTACCGGTATGCTGTTTCATTCCTGTTAAACCGTTAAAAACGGTACTTTTGCCTACATTAGGATTACCTGCCAGGGCAATAACATGACCTTCCTTATCATTTAGTTCTGGGGATGATTTTGATGCCCTATATCCAACGGAATTAAGACTCAGACCCACTTAATCAACCCCTTCTATATTCTCTACTATTATTTTCTGAGCTGTATCGTTTCTTAAAGCAATAATAGTACCTCGAATAGAGTAAGCAATTGGATCACCGCATGGTGCAGACTGAATGCATTTTACTTTTGCACCGGCAGAAAAGCCAAGATCCAATAAGCGCCTCTTCATAGAGTAAGTATCATCAGAACTTTGTATAATTGCAGAACTTCCTACTGATAACATAGAGAGCGGATAATTTTTGGCCATGGAAAAAATTCCTCTAAATAAACGTCTTAATATCCTATGCCCCAATTCAAAACATGTGCATATTCAATTTAATTAGTAAAATGCTCTTATCAAAAAGGAAACAGACCTTAGAAAGCAGTTTGTCCAAGGTCTGTTATTAAACAAAACAATATGTATATTTATTGTTTTAAATTATTTCATTTTCTTTAATTGTTTTTTGAATCATATGAGAAACCGTTTCGGCAATTTCCACTGTTTTCATATCTTTATAATCTTCATAATAAAGAGGCTTCAGATAATGAATCTGAACGGTTAATTTAGATAAAGAATTGGTATCAAAAGCTTTGTAGGAGTCAATAATTGCTACCGGAACGATTGGACATTTGGCATTAGCAGCACATTTGAAACTGCCGCCTTTGAATTCAAGAATATTATTTTTATCACGAGATCTGGTTCCTTCTGCAAATATTATATAATTTCGTCCTTCTTTCAGTTCCTTGGTTACCTCCATCATAACTTTCATGGATTGGCGTACGTCTTCCCGGACAATAAATTTGGTACCCAGCATTCGGAAAACATATTTAATGAAAAAAAGGTCTTCAACTTCTTTTTTGGATACAGTAGAAACCGGACGTTCATGAGTCTCTAAAATTGCTAATACATCAAATAATCCCTGATGATTTGGATATAAAACATATCCGTCCTCTTTAGGAAGGTTCTCCAGTCCGTGGCACTCTATTTTGACCCGGCCGCGGCGGTTTGCAATTGGGGTTAAATGATGCAGTAAAGCATATCTAGTTGATTCATGGTATTTCTCTGCATTAGATAATTTTCGTATTTTATAAAACCAAAAAGGTAGTTGGAAGATGCTCCTAACTGCCATTAAAATGATTCGTTTCATAGCTGACTCCCAGCCTTTCATGTATTATATCAAGAAAATAAAATGTTTTCTTCATCTTGACATTCCAATCAGCATTTGCAAGTAACATGTAATTAATCTAATTCTGTTTATATTTTAAAGTTTCGTGGGTGATATAAACGGAAAGTTCTTTTCATGATTTCCAGCTTTCTCTGAAATTACAAAAGTTTACTGTTCCAGTGAAGCTTCTTTTATATAATATCATATCCTTTTAACATTCTGGCCCTACTTGGATGTCTTAATTTTCTTAGTGCTTTTGCTTCTATTTGTCTTATTCTTTCTCTTGTTACATTAAATTCTTTGCCTACCTCTTCCAGTGTGCGAGTTCTGCCGTCCTGTAATCCAAAACGTAGAATTAATACACGTTGCTCTCTATCTGTTAAGGTTTCCAGCAATTTAGCGATTTGATCCTGAAGAACTGCATAAGAGGCGGCTTCTTCAGGTCCCATAATGGAATCGTCCTTTATGAAATCTCCCAAATGGCTGTCATCTTCTTCGCCGATTGGAGTATCAAGTGAAATTGGATCAGCAGAAACTTTTAAAATCTCCCTTACTTTTTCAATAGGAAGTTTCATAGCATCTGCAATTTCCTGTTCGGAAGGCTCCCTGCCCAGCTCTTGAAGCAGGTTTCTGGATACTCGGTATGTTTTATTAATTACTTCAGACATATGTACCGGGATACGGATAGTACGGGATTGGTCGGCAATGGATCTTGTAATTGCCTGGCGGATCCACCATGTGGCGTAAGTACTGAATTTGTAACCCTTGTTATAGTCGAATTTGTCAACTGCCTTAATTAGACCTAAGTTACCCTCCTGTATTAAATCAAGAAAAGATAAACCTCTGCCCACATAACGTTTTGCAATACTAACCACTAAACGGAGGTTGGATTCTGCTAACATTTGCTTGGCCTGAGCATCTCCTTCCTCTATTTTTTTGGCTAATTCTATTTCTTCTGAAACAGATAGCAAAGGATAGGTACCGATTTCTTTTAGGTACAATTTTACCGGATCATCTGTTATGGTAGATGCAAAGGAAGCATCATCATATTCAAGTAATGCAGCTTCTTCACTTTCTTCTAATTCTAAAAGTGTATCGTCATCCGGCTCGTCCTCTTCTACAGGATTTAAAACAACGATGTTATGTGCTTCCAAATACTCATAAATCTTATCTATTTGCCTAACATCCAAGTTTAACTCTTTAAAAAAGTCATTTACCTTATCAACCTCAACAATACCCTTATTAGCATTTGCAAAAGCTAATAACTCTTTTAAGCTCTCTTCAAAATTATGTACTACATCGTTCATTGCGTTCCTCCAAGTGTTTGCTGCTTTATTCAAAAGAAAAATATCTTATATGTTAAATAAAACTTAATCGAATAAAAAAAGAAACTATTTACATTACCATGATAAAAAAAGAAATGTGTTTTCATGGAAATATACTTAGTAAATTCGTTTCTTATGGCGTCATTATCACCAAATAACATTATAGCACAGCAAGTACTATAAAGAAAGAGAAATTTTTTCTATTACAGAAAGAGAAATTTTCTACATTAAGCATAGGTGAAAGAGCCTCATCTTTAGAGTTTGCAAATAGGGTACTTCTTTATTATATGTTACAAATATGGGAGTGTGTAAGACTACAAAAAAATCTTTGGAGTTAGTCATTCTTAATGATATGATACTAGATTTATATTGTTTTTATGCCAGCATTTAGAGATTAGGAAGTTTTTCGGAGGAGAAAATTCATTCCTCCAATAACAGCAATGATATAATTTGCCAAATTATTTAGTAAAATATTAATAAAATTGTTGTAAAATATTTAAAAAAGAAGTAAAATAATTTATAAGAAAGAGTATTCTGGGAGGCAGGGAATATGGTTGGTATAAAAGAAGTGGCAAAAGCCGCAGGAGTTTCTATTTCTACGGTTTCTAATGTGTTAAACGAAAAAAAGAATGTAGGTGAAGAAACCAGGGAAAGAATACTGAATATATGCAAAGAGATGGGGTATTACCCTAATAGCGTAGGTAAGACATTAAAAACAGGAAAAAGTAATACGATTGTATTTAATTTCAGTGATTTTGACAGAAGCTTTTATTTAAAAATTATTAATGGCATTAGTGATTATGTCAATGACAATGATTTTGATTTGATAATTTGCACGGATAAATCATCCGAAAAGTATATGCGAAGCAATCTAAGCAGCGGAAGCATCATATTGGACAAGAATATGAAGGATGATACTTTAATTAAAATAGCCGGTGAAAATTACCCTATTGTAGTTCTGGACAGAATCTTGGACAACCCATATATCAAATCCGTTGTGGTAAATAATTACGATCCTATGAGCGAGCTTATTCAAGGAGTTATTGACAGAGGTTACCGCCATTTTGGATTTGTGGGAGGACCGGAGCAAACAGCAGACAATAAAGAAAGATATAAAGCATTTCGAGATGTTTTAGAGGCAAATCGAATTAATTTTCAGCAAAAATCTTATTTTGCAGGAGATTATCGTGAAAAGAGCGGCTATACAGCAGCTAAGATTCTTTTATTAAGCCAGGAACTTCCGGATTGCTTGGTATGTGCCAATGACAATATGGCTATTGGAGCGATTAAAGCTTTCAGGGACAATGGAATACGGGTGCCCGGTGACATTGCTGTAACGGGATTTGACAATTGTGATTTAGCAGAACCTATGGGGCTTACAACTGTTTCCATTCCTAACTATGAACGAGGCTATATTGCAGCCAGGTACTTAATAGAGAATATCAGAGGTAAACGGAATGTAGAACCCTTTAAAATATCGGCTAAGATTATATGGAGAAATAGTGTTTCTGAAAAGAAGAGTAAATAGAGATAAATATGTAATTTAGTAAAATAATAATTAATATTTTACTAGATTTTAATAAAACCACTGTTAAAAGTTACAAAAGCAAGCTTTTAATAGTGGTTTTATTTTAATTTTACTATGCAAAATAATCAAATTTGTGCAATTTAATCAAAAACAGCAAACAAATAGTTGACATATATGGGAATATGCCCTAATATAATAGTGTAACGTTTTATTAAAAATGTTTATGAAGGAGAGGGAACGATGAAAATGAAAAAAATATTTCGTATTTTACTAGTTATGACCCTGATTGGGATTATGACCTTAACCGGATGTGGAGGGGCAAAAGATAACAAGTCAGCCAATTCGGATGGAAAGACTGCGGAAAAGGAAGAAGATAAGACAAATTCAGAAGAAAAAGGAACAACAGAATCTGCAAAGAAGATAGTTGTATTTCAGTCAAAAGTAGAAATTACTGATCAGCTAAAAGCACTTGCACAGGAATACAAAGCAGAAACAGGAGTTGAAGTGGAAGTATGGAATACAACAGGGGATGATTATTTACAGCAACTAAAAATTAAACTGGGTAATAATCAGGGACCTACAGTGTTCTCTCTTGCCCCTGGTTCAGAGTCCAATGAACTTTCTGCTTACTTGGCAGATTTAAGTGATTTATCTTTCGTAGGTGATATTGCCGAGAATATGGCTGATGTTAAAGAAGGGAAAGTAACGGGCATTCCTTATACTGTTGAGGGATTTGGTGTTGTTTATAATAAAGGTTTAATAGATGCTTCAAAGGTTACAGATTTCGCTTCTTTCGAAACAATGCTGAAAGAACAAAAAGATGCCGGTATTAATGGATTTAGTTTATCTTCTGAAAGCTATTTCTTAATCGGGCATATTCTGAATACTCCTTTTGCCTTACAAGGAGACCCTGGGGCTTATGTTGAACAGCTTATTAAAGGAGAAGTAACTCTTGAAAAAACACCTGAGTTTGTAGAATTTGCAAAGTTCATGGAAGCTATAAGAGAGAATACTAATAATCCTCTTGAAGTTAAATATGATAAAGAAACCGGTGATTTTGCCATGGGTAAATCCGCTTCTATTCATCAGGGCAACTGGTGTTACGGCATGTTTGCGGATTATGATGTTAACTTTGAAATGGGTATGATGCCCCTTCCTATATTGGGCAATGATAAAATTGCTGTAAGCGTTCCAACCTGTTGGTATGTAAATTCTCAGGCTACAGATGCTGAAATTCAGGCAGGAAAGGATTTTATAGAGTGGTTATATACCAGTGAAACAGGAAAGAAGTATTTAATGGAAGAGTTCGGATTTATTCCGGTTGTTGCAAATATGAAAAACGAAAAACTGGATCCACTTTCACAAGCTGTTGCAGAATATACCAATGGCGGCAAAACTATTCCATGGCCAATGAACTCCTACTGGCCGGCTGGTATTGTTGATGTTTACTTAGTGCCAGTTGCACAAGAATTCTTTACAACAAATATGACCGGAACGGAATTACTGCAAGCTTTAAATGAAGCATTTGTAGAAGCCGGTAAGTAATACTGATCTGCCAATACAGTCGGAGCATAGACCCCGGCTGTATTCTGTAAGAAAAGGTATATCAAAATGTCATTCTAAGCCTGGTGGAGAGATTCAGATGTAAAGCTCTTCCTGGTAAAAGCCTTCAGTATGACATACAGATTGTTGATAGTTAGGATTATGAATATCCGACATGGCAGGAGGGATTTAATGAAGCGAAAAAGTGACAAGGCTTGGTATGCATTGTTTGTATTACCTCTTGTATTTGTATTTACAACGGTTGTCATAATTCCTTTTTTTATTGGAATTGGATACTCCTTTATATCATGGGATGGAATGCCGTTAAATAAAAAAACTTTTGTAGGGTTTTCTAATTACATACAATTGTTTTCAGATAAAAACTTTATAAGCTCTGCCGGGCATACTTTGTTATTCACGGTAGCTGCGGTTTTGATTATTAATATTTTAGGTTTAGCATTTGCTTTATTGGTAACCGGTAAACTTAAAGTGCGGAATATAGCCAGAACCATGTTGTTCATGCCTTACTTAATCGGCGGCTTAATTCTGGGTTATATATGGCAGTTCATATTTACTGATGTTTTTAAATCCATAGGGGAAACTACAGGGCTTACAAATATATTCTTCAGCTGGCTTCTGGATCCTAAATTTTCACTGTTTGCCTTGATTATCGTAGCTACCTGGCAAATGGCGGGCTATATAATGATTATCTATATAACAGGTATCCAGGCGATACCGGAAGATGTGGTGGAAGCTGCCCAGGTGGATGGGGCAAACTTCTGGCAGACTTTGTTTCGGATTAAATTTCCGCTTATAATGCCTTCTTTTACAATATGCCTGTTTATGACGTTGTCCAACTGTTTTAAGATTTATGACGTAAATGTATCCTTAACAAAAGGCGGACCCAACAGGGCAACGGAAATGCTTGCGATGAATATATACAATGAAATATTCTCTCTGAATCATTATGGATATGGGCAGGCGAAAGCAATTATATTTTTTGTTGTTGTAGCAGTCATAACCTTAATTCAGGTTTCAATAACCAAGAAGAAAGAGGTGGTTATGTAATGAAAAGAGTAGTCAGGATTCTGGGAGAGATTCTATTACTGGCGGCATGTGCATTTTATTTATTTCCTGTTTACATGGTCTTTGTTAACTCTTTTAAGAACCGCCAGGAACTTTATGAAAATATGTTAGCCTTACCGGGTAAATTTACGAAAGAATACTATGTTACTGCTATGGAAAAAATGAGATTCCTTAAGGCATTTAGCAACTCTCTCATTGTCACCATTATTTCTATTGCAATCATTGTTGTTTTGGCTTCTATGACTGCCTGGATGTTAGTAAGAACCAATGACAAATTAAGCAAAACCTTATTTATGATCTTTGTTGCAACTATGCTGATTCCTTTTCAAACTATTATGATGCCTTTAATGCAGGTAATGGGTTGGGTTAGAAATAATCTGCATATACCTATGCTGGAATCCTTAGGTGGTTTAATTTACATGAATGTTGGATTTGGAGCGAGTATGGCAGTATTCTTATACCATGGATTTATAAAATCCATACCCGTATCATTAGAGGAAGCGGCAACCATAGATGGGTGTAACAAATTTGGAGTATTTTCAAAAATTGTATTTCCAATGTTAAAACCCACTACTGTAACGGTAATTATACTGGATGTTATCTGGATCTGGAACGACTATCTGCTGCCATCTCTTGTTCTTTCCGGAGAAAAATTGCGCACTATTCCCTTGTCCACTGCTTCTTTCTTCGGACAATTTACTATTCAGTGGAATCTGGCAATGGCAGGGCTGATGTTAACCATTATTCCGGTTATTATATTCTATCTGTGTGCCCAAAAATATATTATTAAAGGTGTTGCAGCAGGTGCTTTAAAATAAGGTGCACCAAAAGAGAAGGGATAAGGAAAGAGAAAAAGCATGAGAGAAGAATTACTAGTTTATGAAATCAATGATTTTAGTTTAAATAATGATGAATTAATGTTAAACGAAACTGTTTTTCACAATGCCAATGGATATATTGGCATTCGGGCAAATCTGGAAGAGGGCTACCCAAATGGATATGATACCATTCGGGGATCCTATGTTAACGGATTTTATAATATTTCTGAAATGAAACAGGCGGAAAGATTATATGGCATGGCTGAAGAAAAGCAGACGATGGTAAATGTGGCAGATACACAAAGTATATTGCTTCAGCTAGGGGAAGAGACCTTTTCTATGTTTCAAGGTACCATATTAGAAAGCAAGCGGCTGTTGGACATGGAACGGGGATTCACAAGCAGAGTGGTAAAATGGAGATCTCCAAAGGGAAAAGAAGCAGAAATAATCATAAAGCGGATGACCTCCTTTTATCAATTATCCTTATTTACCATTGAATATAGTGTGAAAGCATTAAATTTCAATGGAGATATCCGATTTATATCCGGTCATATAGGTAATGTGCTGAATTATAGTAACCCCAATGACCCAAGGGTGGCAGGGGAAAGTTTTGTCCATATCCTTCCGGAAAAGATGGAGATAGAAAATCAAACTTCTTATATTACATCAAGAACTTCAAAATCCGGCTTATATGTATGCACCGGTGTTACGAACCTGCTATCAAAAGAAGGTGCAAATGCAGGTACTTGTACCATAAAAAAAGAAGAAAACAGTATGGAAGCGGTAATAGATTCCTCCATTCAGATCGGAGAAACCGTAACTTTAACCAAATATACCGTCTTTGCAGACACCATCCGATATGATGACTGTAAGGCAGGCGCAGAAGGGGAGATGAAAAAGGCCCTAAGCCTGTCCCTTAATGAATTATATGACCGTCAGAAGGCATTCTTGAATTCCTACTGGAAGAATAGTTTTGTCCGGATAGATGGAGATGATGGGTTAAGTTTAGCGGTTAATTATAATCTGTATCAACTGATGCAGTCTGTTGGCAAAGATGAACACTGCAATATAGCGGCAAAAGGCCTAAGTGGGGAAGGCTATGAAGGGCATTACTTCTGGGATACGGAGATGTATATACTTCCTTACTTTATATTGACCAATCCGGACATTGCCAGAAGTTTACTGGAATACCGTTATAAAATTCTGGATTCAGCCAGAGAAAATGCAAAGCTGCTGGGACATAAGAAGGGAGCACTGTATCCGTGGAGAACTATTATGGGAAAAGAGTGCAGCGGATATTTTCCATCCGGTTCTGCCCAATATCATATTAACGGTGACATTGCTTATGCCATTACATCCTACTATCTTGCAACGAAAGATATAGATTTTATAGCGGAAAAGGGTGGAGAAATCATCTTTGAAACAGCTAGGCTGTGGATGGATACAGGGTATTTTTACAAAGGCCGGTTTAGAATCAATGAAGTTACGGGACCTGATGAATATACCTGTATGGTAAATAATAATTATTACACCAATGCATCAGCAAAATATAATCTGCAATGGGCGGTTCAATTTTATTATTTGTTGATAAAGGAGAAAAAACTGGCACCCATTGTTGATAAGATAGGAATTAGGGAAGAAGAAATTAAGGAATTTGAAAAAGCGGCAGATCAGATGTATCTTCCATATGATGAAGAATTAAAAATAAATCCTCAGGATGATTCTTTCTTAGAGAAAAAAGTTTGGGACTTTGACCATACACCTAAAGAGAATTATCCATTGCTGCTACATTACCATCCTATGTATCTTTACAGGCACCAGGTCTGCAAACAGGCAGATACGGTGCTGGCACATTTTATATTTGAAGATTTCCAGCCGATGGATACCATTAGGAATTCTTATGAATACTATGAAAAGATTACAACCCATGATTCCTCTTTGTCAGCCTGCATCTTTAGTATTATGGCATCAAAATTAGGGTATGTGGATAAGGCATACGATTATTTCGGTGATTCTGCTATGTTAGATTTATATAACACCCATCAGAATTCCAAAGACGGTATACATACGGCTAATATGGGCGGAAATTATATGGCCATTGTATACGGATTCGGGGGTCTGCGGCTGAAAGAAAAAGGCCTATACTTTGCGCCTAAACTTCCGAAAGAGTGGAAAGGTTATGAATTTAAGATTATTTATGAAGGCAGCCATATAGAAGTAAAAGTAACAAAAGAAAATGTCATATTTACTTTGTTAAAGGGAGAAGCTAAGAACATATATGTAAATGACAAACCATATGAATTAAAAGATTCTATTGTATTAATTATGACTGAAGTGTAAAATAGAATATTGTAGCAGGAAACATTTATCAAACTTCAAAAGCAGTGATTTATATTTCCGGAATATTATCTTCCAGTGATAAGAGAGTCTTAATAACAGGGATAATTCTTGGATATATAAATAGACAGAAAGCAGGAATTTATGAAATACGAAGGGATTATATTTGACTTAGACGGCGTAATCTGCCATACGGATTATTATCATTATCTTGCCTGGAAAGAGCTTGCAGACAAAATGGGTATCTATTTTGATGAAGAAATCAACAACAGATTGCGGGGAATAAGCCGCATGGAAAGCTTTGAAATTATTTTGGAACGATATCAGGGAGAAGCTTTATCCTACGAAGACAAGGTAAAATATACAGAGGAAAAAAACGAAATCTATAAGAAACTTCTGTATAAAATGACTCCCAATGATGTAAGCTCTGATGTTGTAGAAACCTTACATGCTCTTCGGAATCTTGGATTAAAACTAGCAATCGGTTCCTCTAGTAAGAATACGAAACTGATTCTAAAACAGATAGGATTGGAAAACTTTTTTGATGCAATATCCGATGGTAATAATATTACCAAATCCAAACCAGACCCGGAAGTATTCCAAAAAGCGGCCGAATATCTGGGAATATTGCCTGAGCACTGTCTGGTAGTAGAAGATGCTGTGTCTGGAGTAGAAGCAGCCCTATCCGGCAATATGGACTGCGCAGGGATAGGAGAAGCAGCAAAATCCTCCCGGATAACCTATCGATTATCCAAATTTTCAGACTTGATGGATTTTATTCAATAAATATATTTTTAAAGAACTTGTATCTTTGTAATATTGCGTTAATAGACCTTCCAGAGTATTAATACCCTTGTACCGACCCCCAAAAGTTAGACCAAAAATCTAGCGATTGAGAGGTCGGTATTTTTATGGCTAAATATTCATTTGAATTTAAGAAAAAAATAGT
>NZ_FOWD01000042.1 GCF_900115365.1 Anaerocolumna aminovalerica | reverse complement strand
AATATGGAAACAGAAATTTTTGGTGCAGAGGATATTATGTAGATACAGTAGGAAAAAATGCAAAGAAAATACAAGAATATATACAAAATCAAATACAGGAAGATTTGCAATATGACCAGATATCATTGAAAGAGTATATAGACCCGTTTACGGGTGAGCCAGTACAAAAGGGCAAAAAATAAAGCCCTTTAGGGTTTGCCCGAGAAAATAGTGCGGCTGGCGAACTATTCAGTGCGTCTTTAGACGCAAGCAGGTAAAAGCCCCTTATAGGGGCAAATCAAGCCACCAGCTAAGCTGGTGGTCTTGACTAAGGGCAGGGGGACATTGGGGGGTCCATAGGGTTTCAACACGTGTTGCTAGGGTTTCTTGAAAGGTAGTATATGGAAAATTCTAATTTATTTTTATGGTCCTATGATATAATTTGTGAAAAATTGCATATAGAGGGGTAATAGCAGGAAAGAAATAAAAAGAAAATAATTCCATTTATTATTGAATCTGCATGAATTATATAGTAAGATAAACGAAGGAGTATCGTGTACAGGAGGTGTTAAAGGTAGTAAAAATAGCTCTTTTAGCTACGCTGTAATATTAAAGAAATTTATTTCTGACTAAGAAGGTAGTGAGAGGATATTAGTATATTAGAGATTGGATATACGAAATTGATGCTTGCACTTAGGCTAGAAAACAAAACTTGTCTAACACCAAGGGAGAACAAGAATAATAAGGAGTGATTAAATGCGGACAAAAATTGTCACAATACTGGTTATCGTTGTATTATTATTTTCTGTTACAGCATGCTCTGGCAACGGAGAGAATACCATGAGCAAATCAACAAATCGAGAAGTTGTATTAAAAAATGATAATACAAATGAAGAACGTAATCTTCTTTTGACTAAGGATATTTTGTTTTTTAAACAAGAGCTTCCTAAGAGGCATAAAAATCTGTTTAGTATTATTACGAAGGAAGAGTTTAATGATTTGACTGACCAGTTGATTGATAAAATAGACCAGATCAACAATGAACAGGTTTTTGTAGAACTTAATAAGATCGTTGCTTCTATTGGGGATGCGCATACAGCGATAAATATCTGGGATGGGTACAGCTATCCCCTTCAATTTTGGGTATTTGACGGAAAGATTTATGTAGTAAATGCTGACACAAGTCTGGAAGAGATGATCTTTTCACAGGTACTAAAAATAGATGGCGTTGATATTAACATTGTGATTGAACAACTTACAACTTTAATATCCCATGAAAATGAGAGCTGGGTATTGGCAATGCTTCCAAACTACCTGCAGTCACCCATCTATATGTATGGTCTGGGTATCCTTCAGAATGAGAATGAGGCTGTATTTACAGTAGAAAAAGATGGTGAAGTAAAGGATTTCACCGTTTCTGCACTTGAATACGGTGAAAGTCTTGATTTTGTTAACAAAAATACAGAGGATGTTCTTATTGGAAAATATAATAAATACTATGACTATGAATATTTATCTGATTACAAAGCTCTCTATTTTGAATATAATGTTTGTGCCGATGGGGATAACCAAAGATTCGCAGATTTTAATAAAAAAATGTTTAATTCTATTGAGGAAAATGCTGTAGAAAAAGTTATTATTGATTTAAGAAACAATTCCGGTGGAAATTCTGAAATACTTAACCCATTTACAAAGCGTCTTAAGAGCTATATTGCAGAAAATACTAATGTAAAGGTTTACATACTAGTAGGGCGCAATACCTTTTCATCGGGTATGTTTGCAATATACAGAATAAAAGAGTCGGCTCCGGAAGCTGTTTCCATAGGTGAACCCACAGGTGGTGCGCTGGATTGCTATGGAGAAGTTAAAACTATCAATCTGCCTAATTCTCAAATTCCAATAAGCTATAGCACCAAGTATTTTGAGTTCAGTAAGAACTTCAGTTATAAAAACGATGGTGTTGGAACATTTTTGCCCGACATATCCATTCAGCCTACAATAGTAGATTATAAGAGCGGAACTGATGTTGTGCTTGAATATGTATTTGGGGATTGATTTTATAGAATAATCATTTATCTCCATAGACATACCAGAATTTGTTATAATAAATAGTAAGAGAAAGTAAGATGATTGATTGACAATATAATACACATGTGCTAATATTTCTCTATTGAATAACAAAGGCAATGAAGAGAGAAAGTAGATATCAGAAGCGTTACAGAGAGTCTCAGTTGGTGTGAAGAGATACGATGGAAGGTATTGAAGAAAGACTTGGAGCTGCGTACCGACTGCCATAAGGCTGAGATTACGATGGGAACGCCCATTATAGCGTAAGAGTATCGATAAATATCCGTACTTGTTGTCTTATTTAAGCAAACGGTATAATTATCCGTACTTGCTGAGGTCTGCATTGTGAGATGCAGATGAAAAAAGGTGGTAACACGGTGATAATACCCGTCCTTTTCAATAAGGGCGGGATTTTTTTGTTTTAAAACCGCCCGTAAACTACTATACAGGAGGTTTTATATGATCGAAAATTCATTGGATGAATCAAGAATGAACAAGTTAGAGTTTGTAAGGGGGCGTACCAATCCTTATCCGGAGCGATTTGAAAAGACCCATGAATTAAAAGATATCATAGCATTAGAGGATGGTATCTCAGGAGTGAGAGCAGCTGGCCGTATTGTACTAATGCGGAAGATGGGTAAGTTATCTTTCTTAACTATATTTGACGTGAATGGAAAAGTACAAATTGCAATTAAAAAGGATACAGTTGGTGAAGAAGAATATGAATTTTTTAAAAAGAGCTTTGATATCGGAGATTTTATTGGAGTCCAAGGTGATATATTTACAACCCAAACGGGAGAAAAAACTTTACGGGCTTCAAAAATTTATTTTCTGGGAAAAGCATTGCGAGCACTTCCGGAGAAGTTTCATGGAATAACGAATATTGACAGCTGCTTCCGCCAGAGATATTTGGATCTGATTATGAACAAGGAAACGAGAGATAGATTCCTTTTTAAATTTAACTTTATTAAGGAAGTCAGAAGATTTCTTGAGGATAACGGATATATGGAAATAGAGACGCCTGTGCTGATTGACCATCCCTCAGGAGCATTAGCCAGACCATTTATATCACATCATAATGCTTTGGATATGAATGTGTATTTACGTATAGCTCCGGAAACATATCTTAAGAGAGCAATTATTGGGGGCTTTACAAAGGTATTTGAATTTGCCAGGTGTTTTCGAAATGAAGGTATAGATGCAAGCCATCTCCAGGATTTTACAATGCTTGAAGGGTATTGTGCTTATTACAATTACCTTGATAATATGGCGTTTTTACAGGAGATGCTTATTAATGTCATTACAAAATTATTTGGTAAAGCCCAGATAACAATCGGAGATAAGGAAATTGATTTCTCAGGTGAATGGCCTATAGTGACATTTAGGGACTTAATATATGGTGACTGCGGAATTGATATTAATCAGTATGATACAGCAGAAATGTTGATTGCTGAAATAGAGCGTATGGGAATCCAATTGGAGTCTGAAACAGACATTCATATGCTTGGGAGAGGTAATCTGATTGACCTGTTGTATAAGAAAGTCAGCCGGCCATCAATCATAGATCCAACATTTTTAATAGAACATCCAACTTCATTATCTCCACTTGCCCGTGCAAATGACGATAATCCGGAAGTTGTGGACAGGTTTCAATTAATTATTAATGGTGCTGAGATTATTAATGCATATTCTGAATTGGTTAATCCTATTGAACAGAAAAACAGGTTAATGGAACAGGCAAGATTAAAAGCTGGTGGTGATGAAGAAGCTATGTTTATGGATAATGACTATATCACGGCAATGGAATATGGAATGCCTCCAATTTCAGGCTGGGGTATGGGAGTTGACAGAGTACTTCAAGTCCTCACAGGGCAGGATAATATAAAGAACCTTATTATGTTTCCATTATTGAGGCCATTGGAGTAATAAATAATACAATTTTTAATGTAAGAAGAAACACAGAGATACCCGGTATTTTACCTATTTATTTCTTTTGTATTGGTAATGACTGCATAACCAATCTTGAACGGCTTTACCTATCTTAAATAATGGGATAATAAGCATAAAAAACAACTGCCCCTGACTTAGCCGGTTCTGGGGGCAGTTAATTTGATAGAAAGCTAACCACTTGGTAGTCGGCCATTCCTTTTCTTATATAACTATATCGACTAATTACCTTGATACCTTATTCATATCCTTGAACAAACGATTAAAGATAACGATGATAAAGGCGGCCAGCAGCGAATTAAGAAACCCACCCATGCTTATGTCTGTTACGAAATGATCTGCAATCATGATCGTCCAGGCATTTACAATAAAGCTGAATAATCCTAATGTCAGCAGGCTCACCGGTAATGTAATCAATAGCAGAATCGGCTTTAATATAAGGTTCACCACTAACAGCACCAATCCCATAATAAGAAGTGCCGAGGTACTGTCAATTTCAATGGTGTGTACTACAAATGACAGCAGATATATGGTTAATATGATAGATATATATTTCATGAACAATTTTGTCATTTTTACCTCCAATAGACATTCTTTACCTGACCTTAATTAATACTTTAGCTTTGTCAGTTGTAATATCAACAAGATCATAAGGTTCATCTCCTGTTAAAGAGTCCAGCAGCTTCATGACTATAATAACAAGAGCTTTTATTGAATAGATGGTGATTCGGGAGGATGAATTTGGTTCAGGTACTTTCGTTATAAAAAAACATACAACAGTCAGTAAGTCCAGAAAGCAGTCTAATAATTCCTCAAAGATATACAAGGGGATTGGAAAGGGAATACTAATGAACCTATTGTTCGAGGTCTCAAGTTTGATCCACAATAAACGAAAGCCTTTAATCCACATATACTCTCACCTTTACCATTGCCTTATGGCTTTCATCCCAGGCCTCCACATCAACGATGTTCGGATCATCCAAGGTACCGTTTATGATCTCCTCAATAATTTTTGCAAAATCTATACTGGTAATATCGATACCTTTCGCCTCCATCTCCCTTCTGGCATCAGCAGGAACTATAGTAGTCATCTTGTCAGCGATTTCACCGATGGTGGTCAGCAGACGTAACGGGACATTTACGTTAACATTAACGGAATTGTTATCAGATGTAACCTTGACCTTAAGGAACTTATAGTTGCGTCTTGTGGCTGCTACGTTTTCAACCTTCTGAATTGCTTCTGATTCCTTAGTCACATTCAGAGCTTCCAAAAGTTCCATGCCTTCGGCAGCGGTAATCTGCCCTTTTTCAATCATTTCTAATATTTTTTGTTGTTCACTCATGGACTGAACCTCCTATTAATTATAAATTTTTAATCCGTTCCGTTGCTTCTTTCGGGGAAATTTCACCCTTTGATAATTGGTCAAGAATTTCATTCTTGGCAGCTGTTTTATCTTCATTTTCCTTAATGAATTCTTTTGATGATACTTCATATCCAAGACTTCTTATCACCGAATCCAGTTTACCGCGAACTGTGGGATAAGAGATGCCCAGTTCTTTCTCAACATCCTTAATATTACCCCGGGATTTTATGAATACCTTGACAAACTCAAGATCTTCTTCTGGAAGACGGCAGAATTCACAAGGCTGGAAATCTCCTTCAATAGATGTGGAGCACTTGGGACAGCCCAGCTTGGTTATGGAAAGTTTTTCACCGCATACGGGACATTTACCTGGAGCTTTGTATTTCATTGTTTTCACCATCCTGATGTATTATTAATAACAATATATAACTTTAAATTAAATATGTCAATAATAAAATTAATAATATTAATTATTATATTAAAAATTTTAATTTCATTATTAAATATATTAAAATACTTTCTTAGACATATTTATTTTAAAGTAAAATGAGATAAACTTACATATAAATTAAATGCCAACTCATATGGATAAAAAAATCCTCCATATACCTTTCTGGATCTAGAAGATTAACATTGATGTATGAAATGCGATTCTATCTGGATATTTTTGAAATGCGAAGTTTCAATAATATATCTATACTGTAAAGTGGTTATTTTGAATACCTTATGACTAGGATAAGATTCTCTGTTATTACATTAGTTATTATATGGTAGGCTTGCTGTATAATAAGCTTGTAAATTACATACTGTTATGATATAGTAAGCATAACATACAGCTTTCTCCATTTCTTTATCAAATGGAAAAGCTGTTTTTCTTTTTTATGAAGGTATGATGAAGGAAAATAACGATATCCATGGTTTTAGCTCGCTATATATCGCCTAAATACTTGACAGAACATGGTAATTAGAATAATATTTTTATATTAATAGAATGGTTTTCTTACTCTAATTAGTTTTGTGGTTAATGTCATGAAACAAATACCAAAACTAAAACATTGATATGAGCACAAATTAACAATTGAAAATATTAAAAACTATATGTATAGGGGAAACACATGGCATGAGTAAGAGAAAGTATATATCACTTATATCTTTATTATCATTAACCACAGGTTGTTCAAATAATATGATAGGATTTACCTGGTTATGGAAATGGTTGTTAATAATATAATGTAAGTAATGGCGGCCTTTGGGATTGAGGGCGTGGATTATTATATAATTACATCTAAAATTAGAGAGGATAAACATGATGAGAAGATTTTTATATTTAATATGTCTATTATTGTGTATGCTGGCATTAATAAGTTGTGGGAAAAAATTAGATAACGGAAATAGTCCGATGCAAGAAACGGTAGTACAGCAAGATGAAATTACCAATAAAAATTACTCAAAGGTAACACCAACACCTGAAGTTAGTCCGCAGCCAAGTATAACTAAAGAAGAGAAAACATATCAAAATGATGAAGTTATTGAATCGAATAACGTAGCTGATAATATGAAAGTGTATTATCCCGTAGGAATAGATATAGATGAATTCATAAAAAGATTTAATGAAGCGATAGCAGATAATAAAGGATATCAGATTAGAGATATTAACATTAAGAAGGGGGATAAATATAATACATTTGAATATGAATTCCCAAATCAAGAGGTTTTAACCGGTATTATGAATCAAAATGCTGATTTTCTTTACCTTGAATATAAATATCCTGCTAGAACATCAAGCGAAAAAGACATTACATATGCACGTCAAATGGTGTGCGCATCTTCAATCATAGCATTTACACAAAACAGTGCAACAACTGATATTGCAGTTGAACAATCAACTGCAATAATGAAACAGCTTAGCATAATAAAAGATAATGAGGATATATACAATAAATATGTAAATGAAGAGTTGCTTATGGCTGTATGTGATGGTATCAAATATACCAGACAGTTGGATAAAAAAACGGATATAACATGTTTTACACTATCAGCTGCTAATGAGGAAAAGGAGACTGTTAATATTGAATATGAAGTTAAAACCGCTATTGAAGATGCTGAAAATGATTATTACAGTACGAAAGATTCATCAGGATTAAATGAATATCAAAAGCAGGCAATGGATTATTATCTAGGAGGGCAGAAAGAAGTTCCTGCAGGTTGGATTGAGTATAAAGCTTCTGTCGCATGGTTACTTGATGATATAACATATGGATTGTCAATTTATCATAATGGTAAGTATTATACCTCTGAAAAAAGAATGGAAGAATTAGCGGTTCAGATAAACTAACTCGTATTTTCTATGTTATAATTTATTCTTTTCAATCATCTCAAAAGCAAACAGCCCGCCACGTCCTTGTAGCAGGATGTTGCTAAAAAGGTGAGGATTTGCAGTTGAGATTTCATGAGGTTTCATCTTGTGTTATATGATGCCCGGAGAGGGGATATGCGGGATTACAAATTCATCTTGCTTCTGGTGATAACTAAGTTGCATATAAAGTTGTATATAGACGAGGAAATAACATTGTAGAAACAGCTGAAATTAATATCTTATTCGATTGTAGCCACAGGGATTATATAGTAAAATAATATAGGAGTAATCGAGACAAGGTGTGTTATCCTCCCGGAAGGGAGTGTGGTGAAATTCAGCTATGCTGAATTAATGAATTATGTTACATATTTATTTACTTTTGTATTAGTAATCATAGCGCTGCTTACCTATTTAAACAATAGGAATAATAAGCATAAAAAATAACTGCCCCTTGTCTTACCGGACACCTAAGGGCAGTTACTAAACTGTAATTAGGAGGCTAACCACTTTGTGGTCGGTTACTCCTTTTCTTATTTTTACTATAACATGACCAGAGGTAAATGTAAAGCTATAGTGTTTAAAAATCAGATATTCGATTTTGAATCATACCAATACGAATCAAAACGGGAACAGTAGAGTAAAACAGAACTACAGAAAATTTATATTATACGAGGAGAAAGAGAATGAGGGAGTTTAATATCGGCTCAATCGTGCCATTTGGCGGTTATCATTGGCGCATTCTTGATATACAAGGCAATGCGGCCTTGATTATAACTGAATATATGATCGAACAACAACCCTATAATAATTGCGCTGGTGATGTGACATGGGCTGACTGCTCGCTAAGAAAATATCTTAACGGTGAGTTTTATAACAAATTCACCGCCGCCGAACAGTCAAAAATCATTCCGGTATTGAACAAAAACCACGACAATCAGTGGTACGGTTCAAGAGGCGGAGAAGATACTCGGGATTACATATTTCTTCTAAGCATTGAAGAAGTAGTGTGCAAATATTTCGGTGACAGCAGTAAAAACCTTGAAAATCGCAGCGCCAAACAACGATACTGGTTTCAAAGGAAAGACGAGAACAACAACAAGCGAAGATCGACATTCGATGGGTATGTATGGTGGTGGTGGCTTCGGTCGCCCGGGCGTGACAATAGAAGAGCCGTATATATCCACGGCGACGGCAATATAGGCATTCAAGGAAACGGCACCTTCCGCTACAGCAGCAACACGATTCACCCTTTAACAGGCGATAACAGCGGTGGAGTTCGTCCCGCTCTGTGGCTGAGCTTGGAATTATATTTATAAGGGTTTTAGAAAAAACACAACCCCCATGACGCCTTTGTCATGGGGGTTGCTTAAAAGGGGAGGGCGAGCATTTGAAGGTTCATGAGGCGCCATCCTGTGCTATATGGTGTTTCAAAAGGGAATATAGGGAGGTTGGAATTCATATTGAGCCATCTAGCGATATATAAGTTACGTATTGGTCATATTCAGTTGAAACATCAGGAAATTATGGTAGTATCGGGCTGTATCTTAATGCATCAGTATTTAGGGGAACTAAAACACATAGTTAAGAAATTTGTAAGAATAATGTTGACTTTAGTGAAATTGTTTTAATTTATAATAAAGCCAGCTTAAAAAATATTAATTTGAGTTGTAATTACACCGGTGATTAATCAATGGAAGGAATGGCGTAAAGAATGTAATGGATAAACAGAAAATACTTTTAGTAGACGATAATAAGGAGATAATTTATACATTATCAAAATTATTGGAATTTGAGGGTTATGAGGTTGAAAAAGCTTATGATGGTATGGAGGCGCTGGAAATCATAAAGGATAATCCTATTGATTTAATCCTTCTTGATGTTATGATGCCAAGGATGAATGGTTTAACAGCAATGATGAAAATTCGTGAACATAAAAAAATACCAATCATCATTTTATCAGCAAAGACGGAGGAAAGTGATAAGGTATCCGGCCTGATTATGGGGGCGGATGATTATATTACGAAACCATTTAATACAGCGGAATTGATGGCAAGAGTACAAGCACAATTACGGCGCTATCTGGTCTGGAATGAAGGAAGACCTCAAAATACTGAGAATAAAATCATCAATGGTGATTTGGTGTTGGATATATCCTCGAAAACGGTTATTGTAAATGGAACAGAGGTAAGGCTTACAGCGAAAGAATACCATATTATGGAGCTTCTTATTCGTAATGTAGGAAGAGTATTCTCAGCTGAGGAGATATATGAAAAAGTATGGGATGATAAAAATTGCTTTGCTGTAGAAAATACAGTTATGGTACATATCAGAAGAATTAGAGAGAAAATAGAAGTAAATACAAAAAATCCAAGATATTTAAAGGTGGTGTGGGGAATTGGATATAAAATTGAAAAAATCAAAAATTGAAACAACAGTTTTTGTAATATGTGGGATAATATTTTTTATAGCATTAACAACATTAATCCAAAAAGCTGTTTATTATAGGTACAATTCAGGAGCCTTTGTATTAATGTTTATTAGCCTTATCGGGATTTTTATTATTGGAGTTAATAAAATCTTCATTAAGTGGAACGCACAACAACCAAATAAAACATTAGAAAATGATGAAATTTTAAAAAAAAGAATCTGTAAACTTCATATTCCGCTAATTCCTTATTATCTGTTAAGTTTGTTAATCTTAAATTTATGTAAGAGGAGCGGAGGTTATACATTTGCGCAGGACCTGATTACATATGACCATCTTACTTATATTTTATGGTTTATTTATTTGGTAATCCCTGTATGTTATGAAATTATAGTTTGTTATCATATAATAATTTATTATAGTCCCGAAAAACGACAGATTAAAAAGCTTGAGATGATGCTGGAATTAATCGCAGATGGTAATTGGCATATCAGTAATCCTTTTAGTGAGAAGGAATCGTTCTTTAACTATGGGGAGATTCTTGTGAATTTGGGCAGTATCACGTCACAGGCGATGGAAGATCAATTGCGGGACGAAAAGATGAAAATAGAGCTTATTACTAATGTTTCACATGATTTAAAAACACCTTTGACATCAATGATTGGATATATTGATCTGATAAAGAAGGAAGAACTCTCTGAAGTTATGAAAGATTATGTGACGGGTATCGCAGACAAAGCAGAGAAATTAAACGAAATGATTCAGAGCTTATTCGATTTGGCCAAAACAGCAAGCGGAAATATGGACTTACATATGGAAACGATTAATATGAATCGGTTGGTAATACAAATTATAGCGGATATGGATCATATAATAAAAAGCAATGATAAAATAATAAAGCTTTCCCTGACAGAAGATGCTACTGATTTCATAGCAGATAGTGCCTCTATGTATCGTGTTTGTCAGAATTTGATTGAAAATGCAATTAAATATTCTCTATCGGGGTCCAGAATTATAATTGCAACGTTTGTTCATGCTAGTCATATTAATTTAACAATTAAGAATGTTGCAAATTATGAAATGAATTTTTTGGAAAGTGAGATTGTAGATCGTTTTACAAGAGCAGATAAAGCACGGACAACAAGTGGCAATGGTTTGGGACTAGCCATTGCCAAAACCTATACCGAAGCCTGTAGCGGACATTTTAGCGTAAAAATAGATGATGATGTGTTTATAGCAAAGGTAGAATTTGAAATATGTAAAACAAACTGTAGTTAGCAAGTTCGCTCTGCGTGGCAGGCTATTGCTAAAAAGGAATGGTTTAAGGTAAATGTAAAGTTAAAGTACAATTAAAATGCATCATAATAATGACTGAAGAATGAAACTTATAGTCCCAAAGATTCACCAACAAGAATAATCTTTATTCTTCCGGCAGTTTTACACATTCTTGTCTGGACAATATAAGAACAAAGGCAGTCCTCTGCTTTGCAATCCCCACAAGCACCATTGATAACACAAGGGGTCTTTGTAGGCGGATGTAAAAATGGGCTGGAAGAGCAGCGTTGCACATTGATGGGAGCGGCATATGTTCTTGCCCTAACTACTGCATCCTCGGCGGTTTTGCATATCTTATTCATCCCAACAATAGCGATAACGCTCTTCGGGCCAAAAGTAATTGCCGCAGTTCGATTTCCAACACTATCCACATTGACTAATATGCCATCCTCACTGATTGCGTTGAAACTTGTCAAATAGGTATCACACAAAAGTGATTGACGCATAAGGTCATATCGTTCATCCATTGTTTGCGCTTTATCACGGTCAATGATTGTATATTTGCCTTGATATATCCTGTCAAGCAATCCAATTTCTTCAAGTGTGACGGAACCTCCCCACGACACTGATGATTGTTCGGGAATAAGAGATAATGCTTTTTCGACAGCTTCGGTGGCATTATCATAGTAATAGGCTTCAAATTTTCTGCTTTGCAGATTTTTAATTATCTTTAGTGCCAAAAGACAATTTCTCGCTTTTATTGCATTATCTTTCTCTTGCATTGCTATCCTCCATTCTGATTATTGGGAATGTTTAAACCTCTTGTATATTCATTATAAGCATAGTATGATAGAAAGAAAAAGTATGTTGCACGTGCAACGAGGAAAAGTTTATGAACGACTTAGATTCTTTATGCCAATCCAGTTTGTTTTCGGAGATTGCACCGAATGATATTAAAAAAATACTTAAATGTTTATCTGCCACACGGAAAGAATATGCAAAGGATGAAATGATTGTCCGTGAGGGTGATTTTGTAAATGATATAGGTATCATATTGCACGGTATCGCCCAAAGCACCAAATTGAATATTGCGGGAAAACAAATTATTGTATCTCTTCATTATCCGGGAGGATACACCGCTGTTTTAACAGCAGTTAGTCGTGGACGAAAGTGTCCTATGTCAGTACAGGCATTAGAGCCCCTTGCAGTTCTTTTTATTCCCGTCAAAAATATATTGAGCCGCTGTACAAAGCTTTGTATGGTACACGAACAATTACTCGGCAATCTTTTTGATAGTATTGCAGAACGAGCATTAGAACTACATGATCGTAATGATTGTCTGATTATGCCTACTATCCGCGACAAGGTATTAACTTATTTAATAAGAGTTAGTAGTGAGGTTGGAGCGCAAACTTTTTCAATTCCCTTTGATAGAGAAGCCCTGGCCGAATATTTGGATGTAGACCGTAGTGCCCTATCCAGAGAGCTTGCATGGATGAAACGCGACGGTTTAATTGATTTCTATAAAAACGAGTTCAAGCTACTTAATAATTGATAGGTAGATAAAAAAATCCCTGTGCCATGAAAAGCAAAACCCCCGTTACGCCATTGTAACGGGGGTTTCACTAAAAAGGGGAGGATAAGTATTTAACTTTTCTTTGGTGTTGGTTGCGCAATCGTTTAACAAAGTTTTTCATTTGTTGAACGATCATAATTGGAGGGGGGATCCAATTATTGAATAAGATTACGCATCTTGTGTAATCTAATTATTTGAATTAGATTAACTATAGTATGATACGGCTATCAGTTTTTTATACATTGATTATAATGAAAATTGTAAATTATTCAATTAAATGAGTTTTTTGCTTAATTTTTAAAAATAACGAACTACTTGACATAGCTTTCAACCCATGTTAAGTTATTAAAATGTGAAACATTTTATCCAATGAAAATTAAAAATTTAGCAGATGGGTATGTCTGCTTTGACGAAAGAGATAAACAGAAAGGATGAACAAAATGAGCTTATTACAAGAGTGGAGAGCAGTTGCTTACGAACAAGAAAAAACACCAAGGGAAGATCAACTATTTTGGGCTAATTATTTTAACATTGAGAAAGGTATCTATGAACAGCTTCTAGCAGAGCCTAATACTGTAGTAGAAGGAACTGTTGAAGAATTAGCTGCAAAATATAACACTGATTTATCTATTATGGTAGGATTCCTTGACGGTATTAATGATAGTTTAAAAAATCCAAACCCAATTGAGGAAATGGAGGCTGCTACAAAAGTAAATTTAGGCTTTGATCTTGAAAAATTATACTTTAATATGGTAGGAGCAAAAGCAGATTGGCTATATGAATTACCAGCTTGGGACAACCTTCTGTCAGAAGAAAAGAGAAAAGATTTATACCGTAATTCAAAACTGTCCGGTACTGTAATAAAAGAAAAGAAAGTCGGAAGAAATGACCCATGTCCATGCGGCAGCGGTAAAAAATATAAAAAATGTTGTGGTGCAAACCAATAAGAATATAAACAGCAGATAGTAGCAAAACTATCTTTTGAGTATAAATTCAGCTATGTTGAACTATAAAGGAAGTATTTTATTAAAGTACAAGATTCTTCTGATATAATTCGGCATAGCTGATTTTGTACTTTAAGAATTATGGATTACCCAAGCTTTTTTCTCTATTATTACCAGATATCTGTGAATTCTGTATTCATTATTGTAAGTAATATCTAATTAGAGGTAGAACTAAGTATAAAATTATGTTATACTAAATTTCATCAGAAAATACCCTTGATTCATTTATACGAATTATTAAAAATAATTGAATGATTATATTATAAATCAACCATAATATTTAGCAACATATCCTATTTTATCTACATAGTGAATACTCGTAACGAAAATAATTTTATAATAGGAGATGACACAAAAGGAATAGCAAATAGGAGACGAGAATGAGAAAAAAAGATATGTACCTGAATTTTAATAATCCCTATAGTGGAAAAAACAGAAGAAAAGGAAGACGAGGATATGGAAGGAGAGGCAGAAAACCAGGTTTTCTTTATGTTCTTATAATTTTGATTATTGCAATTGGTCTTGGGTTTTTGGCATTCTATATAGCTAATCATATATTATCGGACTCCAATCAGAATTTGTTTGGAAAAGGGAATGAAAAATTAAATGCAGAAATAAATCAAGAGGGGCAGGAAAATAATATAGATACCGCAAAGGTGGATGAAGATGCGGAAGGTTCTGAAAAAACCACGCAAAATAGCCCCCAGGCAGGTGACACTGCTGGTAATGCGAAAGATAGCACTTCCGGTAATACCAATGGGAATGAAACCTCAGACGAAGGAGAAGCAGAGGATACCTTAGCTATTGGGAAAAGAGAAGATGGATTACAGGAAGAGCCTTTTATGCCAAACTTTATAGATAACAGAAGCCCTGTAAAAGTAAAGGGGATCTATGTTTCCGGACCAAGAGCAGGTAACGAAACTTATATGAAGGAATTAATAGAGTTAGTTGATACAACGGAACTGAATGCAATGGTAATTGACATTAAAAATGACAGCGGTGAGATTACGTATAACATGGACTTAAACATTGCCCAAGAGATTGATGCTACTATTAATTATATCAGAGATATAGAAGGATTAATTAAGGACCTAAAGGCAAAGGATATTTATTTAATAGCTAGAATTGTTGCTTTTAAAGATCCCATTCTGGCAAAAGGCAAACCGGAGCTTAGTCTAAAAAAGAAAGATGGTTCCATTTTTAAAGATAAAGATGGACTTAGCTGGGTAAATCCATATAAGAAAGAAGTTTGGGATTACCTTATTGCAGTGGCTGGGGAAGCCGTTAAATTAGGATTTGACGAGATTCAATTTGACTATATTCGTTTTTCCACAGACTCAGGTATGAAACAAGTGGATTTTGGTGAAGAGGCCAAAGACAAAACAAAAATTGATGCAATCAATGAATTTACAAAATATGCGTCAGAAAGGTTAAAACCTCAAGGTGTTTATGTTTCCGCCGATGTTTATGGAGCAATTATAGACAGCGAAGTGGATGCGAATATAGTTGGACAAGACTATATACAGATGTCTAAATATTTAGATTATATTTGCCCTATGATTTACCCTTCACACTATGCAGATGGGGCATATGGAATTAAACATCCGGATTTAGAGCCTTATAATCTGATATTACAGGCACTGAAAAAGTCAGAGGAACAATTGAAACAGATTAAAGAAGGCAATCAGAAAGCAATTGTTCGTTCATGGCTTCAAGATTTTACTGCCGTCTGGTTGACCCATCATAAATCCTATGGGCCGGAGGAAATCAAAGCACAGATTAAAGCGGTTAATGATGCAGGGTACGAAGAATGGATATTATGGAATGGAAGCAATAATTATACGAAGGGCGGCCTATTAAAAGAATAACATCTCAGTAGTGAATTTGATTTAGAGAAGTCTAAAAATTGATTTAAGAAAAATGGAAAGTAAGAATAAATATAAAGGCTGTTACAAAACTGCCATTCTGATTACAAATTCAGCATAGTTGAATTATAGGTGTGAATCTCACTTTCATGGAGAGATTCAAATAAATAATTCTGCTATACTTGATTTTAGAATGATAATTTTGCTGCAGCCTTTTTGTTTATTTTACCCTTATTTGCGGCTGTTTAAAGATATGAAGACATGGCTATTACATAGAAAGACATAAAAAGATATTGACTTGAACCCACACATAAGTACATAATAGTAAAAAATGAAGATGGAAAAATTTTAAAAAATTACCACAAAATATATATTTAAATTCTTGTAATAAAGCTATAAAATCATTAAAATAAAATATACTTTGAATTTCAAATTATTTTTTAGATTTTTTGCAAGAAAATCTAAAATTACGTGTATAAGTAATTAAGTGCTTAGGAAGGAGGCTTAAACTTGAAGGATGAGGCCATTATAGACTTAATTTATGAAAAGGATGAATTGGGTTTATCTAAACTAGCTGACAAGTATGAAAAATTGTTAATACATATAGCAAAAAGTATACTTGGTAGTCGTTCAAGAGATATTGAAGAATGTGTTAATGATACCTATCTAAAAATCTGGAATCATATAGATCGATATGACATGGAAAGGGCTTCGTTAAAGACATACCTGAAAGTGATCTTACGTAATACAGCCATTAATAAGCTTCGTGATCTAAGCAGAAGAGAGGAAAGTGAATTCCCTGACGATATTTCTGAGATTGCAAAATATTATATTGATAATAGTCAAAATGTTGAGGGGAAGGTATTTAGTAAGGAAAATGTGAAACAATTGAGTAACGTAATTAGTCATCTAAAAGAAACGGATAAAGAGTTGGTGATACGTAAATATTTTTATTTACAATCCTCAAAGGATATTGCAAAAGCCACAAAAATGACAGTTACCGCGGTGGATAGCCGATTATCAAGATTAAGAACAAAGATGAAAAAGGAATTTGAAAAAGAAAGATATTAGCTGCTTTAAAAGGCGCTTAAGAGCCGGAATGGAGGTTACATGAACGAAGTATTATTAATTAATATGATTGGTCAATTAGATCCTGAATTATTACAGGATAATTACATGGAAAAAGATATGAAAAAAGGCATTCTTTCTTTTCTTGGTAAATTATTAAAAAAGATAGCAAAACAACAATATGGCAGCTCTTTCTTACAAAAATATTCCAATAAAAATGAATGTGAAAAACTTATAGAACAGGATAAAACGGAATCAGATAATAATAAGGAAGAAGGAGAAAACATCTATGGTAATGACATAGTTGAACATAGTAGTAAGCATATAACAGATAACGGAAAGAGTAATTATTACAGTGAAGATGATGATAACATAGAAAATGAGGATAAGGAAACTTATGATCCAGATACACGTGGATTAAGTATCGGAATATTTAAAAAGAATATTCGAAATTTAACAAAGGTCCTTTCAGGAATTGCAGCCACATTTGTAGTAATTTTAAGCATAATAATCATACTAATAAAGCGTCACAAAAGTGGCATCAAGTTATTGAAAAAGAGTATACAAGTAATCTATTAAAATAATATTAAAGGAGAAAAGAAGATGTTAGAAAAAATTAAATCAATTATAGCACAACAATTAAACGTGGAGGAAAGTACAATTACACTTTCATCCTCTTTTAAAGATGATTTAGGAGCGGATTCCTTAGATTTATTTGAATTGGTAATGGCATTGGAAGAGGAATATGATATCGAAATTCCATCTGAAGATTTGGCTTGTATTAATACAGTGGAAGAAGTAGTTAATTACTTAAAAGAAAAAGGAGTAGAGTAATTATGAGGCAGCATTACATCATAAACAGATGTGAAATGCAATGGGGGTAAAGATGAAGACACGTATTAGTGAATTATTAAACATTAAATACCCGATTATTCAAGGGGGTATGGCATGGGTTGCTGAACATCATTTGGCTGCCGGTGTATCCAATGGAGGGGGTTTAGGTATTATTGCAGCAGGCAGTGCACCTGTGGAAGTGGTAAGGGAAGAAATTAGAAAAGCTAAAACATTAACAGATAAGCCTTTTGGCGTAAATATTATGCTTCTTAGCCCTTATGCCTCTGAAATTGCGGACTTAGTGGTAGAAGAAAAAGTATCCGTAGTTACAACTGGTGCAGGAAATCCTGAAAAATACATTCCTATGTGGAAAGAAGCAGGAATCAAAGTGATTCCTGTAGTAGCTTCTGTTGCTTTAGCAAAAAGAATGGAAAAGCATGGAGCAGACGCTGTGGTGGCGGAAGGCTGTGAAGCAGGGGGACATATTGGAGAATTAACCACTATGGCTTTAATTCCCCAAATCGTGGATGCTATAAACATTCCAGTTATTGCAGCTGGTGGAATTGGTGATGGAAGAGGTCTTGCAGCTGTATTTATGCTGGGTGCGGAGGCCGGACAAATTGGAACCAGATTTGTGGTTTCTCATGAATCCATTGTCCATCCTAATTATAAAAAACGTCTTATTGACTCCAGAGATATTGATTCAACGGTAACCGGCAGATCAACAGGCCATCCGGTTCGTTCCATAAGAAACCAGATGACTAGACAATATACCAGATTAGAACAAGAGGGAAAAAGCTTTGAAGAATTAGAACTTTTAACCCTTGGTTCTTTAAGGAAAGCGGTTGTTGAAGGTGACATTAATAACGGTTCTGTTATGGCAGGACAAATTGCCGGATTGGTATCCAAAGAACAGTCCTGTAAAGAAATTATTAGTGAAATTATAGAAGAGGCAGAAAAACTACTAAAAATAGATTAATCATGAAGTAGAGAATACAATGGGTGTATTATATAAAAATATCTATGAGGGAGAATTAAGTATGGGAAAAATCGCATTTGTATTCCCTGGTCAAGGGGCACAATATGCTGGCATGGGTAAAGATTTTTACGAAAACTTTCAAGACTCCAGGGAAATATATGAAAAAGCTTCCGGTATATTAGGAGTGGACTTGCCGGCTCTTTGTTTTGAGGATAATGAAAACCTTAATATAACGGAATACACACAGATTGCAATGGTAACCACCTGTATGGCTATGCTGCTGCAAGTAAATAAATCAGGTATAAAACCCGATGTTTGCGCCGGATTAAGCCTGGGGGAATACCCTGCTATGATTGCAAGCGGCGTTATGACTTTTGAAGAAGGAATTAAAGTTGTCCATCAACGGGGCAAATTAATGCAGGATGCTGTAAGGCCTGGAGTTGGCAGTATGGCAGCAGTTCTTGGTTTAGATAATGGAACTATTGAAAAGGTATGTGATGAGACGGAAGGAATTGTAATTGTTGCAAATTATAACTGCCCCGGTCAAATAGTAATTTCAGGAGAAAAAGAAGCAGTAGAAAGGGCAAGTGAGACATTAAAGGAAAAGGGTGCTAAACGGGTACTGCCTCTTAATGTAAGCGGACCTTTCCATTCTCCTATGTTAAAAAAAGCCGGAGAGCAGTTAAATGAAATATTAAGGGAAATTACCATTCATAATCCGGATATACCTTATGTTGCAAATGTAAATGCAGAATATATAAAGGATAATAAGAATATACGTGATCTTTTAGGCAAACAGGTCTATTCATCTGTAAAATGGCAGCAAAGTGTTGAAAAGATGATTGCAGATGGAGTAGATACCTTTATTGAAATTGGTCCGGGAAAAACCTTGACTGGTTTTGTAAGAAAAATAGATAAAACATGTAAGGTTATTAATATTGAAAAAACAGGAGATTTAGAAAAGTTACAGGAGGTGCCATTATGTTAAAGAATAAAGTTGCTTTGGTAACCGGTGCCAGCAGAGGAATTGGAAGAGCCATTGCTCTTACCCTTGCCGGATATGGTGCTATTGTTATTATAAATTACTGCGGCTCAAAAGAGAAAGCAGAAGAAATAGTTAATCAAATTAAAGAAAATGGTGGTACTGCTATAGCGTATCAGGCGGACGTAGCTGATTTCGAGGCAGTAAAAACAATGTTTTCTGATATTACAAAAGAATATGAAAGAATTGATATCTTAGTAAATAATGCAGGAATCACAAAGGATAATCTGATATTAAAAATGTCTGAAGAAGAGTTTGATGCTGTTATTAATACCAATTTAAAAGGGGTATTCAACTGTTTAAAACAAGCTTCCCGTATAATGTTAAAACAAAAGGAAGGCAGAATCATCAATATATCTTCCATATCCGGTGTAGTTGGTAATCCCGGCCAGGCAAATTATTGTGCTGCAAAAGCAGGGGTTATTGGTATAACCAAATCCTTAGCTAAAGAATTAGGTTCCAGAGGGATTACAGTTAATGCAGTGGCACCGGGTTATATTAATACTGATATGACTGCTGTGCTAAAGGATGATTTAAAAGAGAAAGTAACTGAATTAATTCCGTTAAAAAGGTTAGGAGAAGTAGAAGATATTGCAGAAACGGTTGCATTTTTGGCTTCAGATAAGGCGTCTTATATAACCGGCCAGACCATACAAGTTGATGGCGGTCTTGGCATGTAGGGCCAGCCCATTCTACATATAAAGAAAAGGAGAAGTGTAAGTATGAAAAGAGTAGTAATCACAGGTATGGGAATAATTTCTCCCCTTGGTAATGACATTGATACATTTTGGAATAACATAAAAGCACAAAAGGTAGCTATTAAACCGCTGACATATTTTGATACAACAGATTATAAAGTAAAATTAGCCGCTCAGGTAGATGATTTTGATCCTTCACAGTACATGGATCCAAAAGCAGCAAAGAGAATGGAAAAATTCTCGCAATATGCAGTAGCAGCAGCCGGCCAGGCTATTGCAGATGCTAAGCTAGATTTAGAGAAGGAAGATGCAACAAGAATTGGTGTATCTGTTGGTTCCGGTATCGGAAGCCTGCAAGCAATTGAGAAAGACCATGAGAAGCTATTGGAAAAAGGGCCTAGAAGGGTTTCTACACTTTTAGTACCTATGATGATTTCTAATATGGCTGCCGGAAATGTTGCTATAACATATGGCTTAAAAGGAAAATGCACCAACATCGTAACTGCATGTGCAACCGGAACTCATTCCATAGGTGATGCATATCGCTATATTCAATGTAATGAAGCAGATGTTATGATAGCTGGCGGTACGGAAGCAGCTATTACTCCTCTTGGAATAGCAGGATTTAGCGCCTTAACTGCCCTTACTTCAGCAACAGATCCAGCGAGAGCATCCATTCCCTTTGATAAAGAGAGAAGCGGATTCGTTATGGGTGAAGGTGCCGGCGTAGTGGTATTGGAATCTTATGAACATGCCGTAGCAAGGGGCGCGAATATCTTAGCAGAGCTTGTAGGTTATGGTGCAACTTGTGATGCTTACCATATTACTTCTCCATGTGAAGACGGAGACGGTGCAGCAAGGGCAATGTTATTTGCAATAAACGAAGCAGGTATTAAACCGGAAGATGTTGATTATGTAAATGCTCACGGAACAAGTACTCATCACAATGATTTATTTGAAACAAGATCAATCAAGAAAGCCTTTGGCCAACATGCATATAAATTAAATGTGAATTCAACCAAATCCATGATAGGACATTTATTAGGTGCAGCAGGTGCAGTAGAATTCATTACTTGCATAAAATCTGTTATGGAAAATTACATCCATGCTACCGTTGGTTATCAAATCCCCGATGAAGAAATGGATCTAAATTATACGAAAGAGCCGGAAACCGGAAAAGAAGTGAATTATGCAATCAGTAATTCCTTAGGTTTCGGCGGACATAACGGAAGCTTGTTAGTTAAGAAGTATATTGGTTAGGAGGAAGTTAACTATGGAAATGGAGAATATAATCAAGTTAATAAAAACCGTATCCGAATCAGCCCTGACTTCTTTTGAATATGAAGAAGAAGGCAGCAGGCTATCTTTGCAAATTAATCGTAATGTGGTACACCGTGATACTCCGGAAAGTGTACCGGTACAAAGTAACCCAGAGCTAAAACAGCCGGAAGGCTCATGCAGTACCAATAACCTGGTAATATCCTCGCCTATGGTAGGTACATTTTATGCAGCAAAATCAGAGGGAAGCGAACCATATATATCTGTAGGTGATGTAGTAAAAAAAGGTCAGATTATTGGTATTGTGGAAGCTATGAAATTAATGAATGAAATTGAATCTGAGTATGATGGGGTAGTGAAAGAAATCTTAGTAAAGAATAAAGATATGATTGAATATGGTCAGCCTTTAGTAAGCTTAAAACCGCTGTAGAATGGAGAAAAAATTATGTTAAGCGTAATGGATATACAAAAAATAATTCCCCAAAGAAGTCCGTTTTTATTAATAGACCGAATTGATGAATTAGAGCCTGGTAAACGCGCCATAGGCAGAAAATGTGTTACTTACAATGAACCATTTTTCACAGGTCATTTTCCGGATGAACCGGTTATGCCGGGTGTACTTATTATTGAAGCGTTATCCCAGGTAGGAGCTGTTATTTGTTTGTCTGTGGAAGCAAATAAGGGTAAAAATGCTTACTTCGGAGGAATTAACAAAGCGAAATTCAAAAATAAAATATTTCCGGGTGATGTATTGACCTTAGAGGTAGAGCTGATTAAACAAAAAGGGAATATAGGAGTTGCAACTGCTAAAGCTTATGACGAGAATAAAGTCTTTGCTGAGGCAGAATTAGTCTTTGCTATAGCCTAATTCGGAATCGAGGATAGTATATGATTAAGAAAGTATTAATAGCCAATCGGGGAGAAATAGCGGTTCGCATCATCCGTGCCTGCAGAGAAATGGGCATTGATACCGTAGCTATATGTTCAGAGGCAGATAAAGATGCTCTTCACGCACAATTAGCAGACGAAACCATATGTGTGGGTCCGGCTCCTGCCAAGGATAGTTATTTAAGAATGGATCGTATCTTAAGTGCGGCCTATGCAACCGGTGCAGATGCCATTCATCCCGGTTTTGGGTTTCTGTCTGAAAACAGTAAATTCGCAGACCTTTGTAAGAAGTGTAATATTACATTCATTGGACCTTCCTGTGAAGTAATAGATAAAATGGGTAATAAATCAGAAGCAAGAAAAACCATGATGGAAGCTCTGGTACCTGTGGTACCGGGAACTAAGGAAGCTGTTTATTCTTCTAAGGAGGGTAAAGAGATTGCAGACAAAATGGGATATCCTGTTATGATCAAAGCTTCCGCAGGAGGCGGCGGCAAAGGAATGCGGATTGTTACATCAGAAGAAGAATTTATGCATCATTTTGAAACAGCAAGTCAGGAAGCCAAAAATGCCTTTGGTGATGACACCATGTATATTGAAAAGTATATTGCTAAAGCAAGACATATAGAATTTCAAATATTAGCAGATAATTATGGAAATGTAATACATTTAGGGGAAAGAGACTGTTCCTTACAAAGAAGACATCAGAAAATGATTGAAGAATCTCCTTCTCCTGCAATAGATGATAAACTTAGAAAAGAAATGGGCGAAACTGCCGTAAAAGCTGCTAAGGCTGCTAATTACTGTAATGCAGGCACCATTGAATTTTTATTGGATGAAAACAACCATTATTACTTTATCGAGATGAATACAAGAATTCAGGTTGAACACGGTGTAACAGAGCTGGTAACCGGAATTGATTTAATAAAAGAACAAATTAAAATTGCCCATGGAGAAAAACTTTCTTACAAGCAAGAAGATATTAAAATAGAAGGCCATGCAATAGAATGCAGAATCAATGCGGAAAATCCCTATAAGAATTTTACACCGTCACCGGGATTGGTTACCGGCTTTCATATGCCGGGAGGTAAAGGAGTTCGTATTGATACTGCATTATATACCGGATATAAAATCCCTGCAAACTATGATTCGCTTATTGCAAAAGTTATGGTACATGGCTGTAACCGTGAGGAGGCTATAGCCAAAATCCGTGGAGTACTGGGAGAATTGGTAGTAGAAGGGATCGATACCAATATAGATTTTCAATATCAATTAATTAATAATAAAGATTTTAAAGACGGAAACATAGATACCGGATTTATTGAAAGATTATTGAAAAAGTAATGCATTAAAATAAAACATGAATAGAATGGAGTGAAATCATGTTAAAAGATATGTTTAAAAAAACATCTTCTCAATCAAAAAAGATGCTTGATTCAGCGCAAATACCGGATGGCTTGTTTCAAAAATGTGTAAAATGCAATGAAATTCTATATGCGGAAGATGTTGTCTCCAACTATTATACATGTCCAAATTGCGGGAGTTACTTTAGAATAACACCCAGAGAAAGATTAAGCATGGTATTGGATAAAGGAAGTTTTATAGAATGGAGTACAGAATACCCAATCAGTGACCCCTTAAGCTTCCCAGGATATAAACAGAAGCTGGAACATGTAAAAACGGTAACGAATTTAGACGAAGCAGTCATAACCGGTGTTGGAACTATAAACGGAACTGATGTAGCTATCGGTGTTATGTCCTCTGATTTTTTAATGGGAAGCATGGGTAAAGTAGTTGGAGAGAAGATAACCGGATTAATTGAAAGGGCTACCGAACAAAGACTTCCTCTTATTATATTCTGCTGTTCCGGAGGTGCAAGAATGCAGGAAGGAATCGTATCTCTTATGCAGATGGCAAAAACATCACAAGCACTTAAAAAACACGATGAAGCAGGACTTTTATATGTACCCGTACTAACCGATCCTACAACCGGAGGCGTTATGGCAAGCTTTGCAATGTTAGGAGATGTAATCTTAGCCGAACCGGGGGCTCTAATCGGCTTTGCAGGACCTAGGGTGATAGAACAAACAATAGGACAAAAACTTCCGGAAGGATTTCAAAGAGCTGAATTTTTGTTAGAGCATGGATTTATTGATAAAATCGTAAAACGCAGTAAATTGAAACAGACATTATCTATATTAATTAAAAGTTGAAAGTACTAAGCTGGGAATTTGAGGTTAGATTGAAAAAACATGTTGGTTTTTAACCGGCAATTTGTGCTGATGCAAAGTTGCAGTTGTAATTGTAAAGTGCAAAGCGCTGGAAGCGAGGTCAGGTTGAATAACAATTTTTTCAACCTACATTGTGTTATGCAAAAATTGTAGACATTTATCAAATGGCGCTAAAGCGCCGGAATAGAGGTTGTTATGGCAAATGAGTTAACAGCATGGGACCGTGTTCAAATAGCCAGAGGACAAGAACGCCCCACCAGTCTTGACTATATCGGTGCCATATTTAATAAATTTATGGAGCTGCATGGAGACCGTTTATGCCGCGATGATGGTGCGATTGTAGGCGGGCTTGCAGCCATAGACGATATTTCCTTTACCGTAATCGGGCAGCAAAAAGGACGTAATCTGAAAGAAAACAAGAAAAGAAATTATGGGATGCCATGTCCCGAAGGATACCGTAAAGCCCTTCGCCTTATGAGACAGGCAGAAAAATTCAACCGCCCTATTATATGCTTTATAGATACACCGGGTGCCTTTTGCGGTATAGAAGCAGAAGAAAGAGGACAGGGAGAAGCCATTGCAAGAAATCTTTTTGAAATGTCCGGGTTAAAAGTACCTATTCTATCTATTGTAATTGGTGAAGGCGGAAGCGGAGGTGCCCTTGCTTTAGGAGTAGCGGATGAAGTCTGGATGCTAGAGAATTCCACCTACTCCATTCTATCACCAGAAGGCTTTGCTTCTATTCTGTGGAAAGACAGTAAAAGAGCGGATGAAGCAGCAGAAGTAATGAAAATTACCGCAGAAGACTTAAAGAATATGAATATTATCCAGGATGTAATTCCGGAGACGGAACACTTATGTGTTGATAATATTGACACCGTTGCCGTAACTATGAGAGACAAAATAATTGAATTTGTAAACCGATATAAAGAAAAAACAAGGGAAGAACTTGTAGCAGAACGCTATGAAAGATTTCGCAATATGTAATAAGACCAGATAGGAATAATGTAATCCTTCCAGGAGGTATCAGATGTTTACAAGGAAAGAAGTCATTGATTATTGCAAAACTTTTCAAAATGTTTATGAAGATTATCCTTTTCATGATGATAATATGACTGTCATGCGCTGTAAAAGAAATAAAAAATCATTTGCTTTTATATATGAAAGGAATGGTTTTATGTGTGTTAATATTAAATGTGCTCCTCAATGGACTGAATTTTGGAGAAATGCTTACAAAGGGATAATACCGGGATACCACATGAATAAAAAACACTGGAATACCATTATTCTTGACGGAAGTGTACCAAGAAAAGAAATAGAAAGAATGATTGGGGAAAGCTATGATTTAGTAAAGTAAAGCTGAACTCTATACCAGAATTATATTATGTAATTAAGAATGTTGTAATCAGGACATCGACTATGATTGAAGCAGTAAATAAAATGGACAAGTAAATAACCACCTTACTACTTTTATTATACTGCTTTGTTCCTAGCCAGTGACTTATTATTATGTTAAAAAGAAATCTTCGATTAAAATTTGGTATAACGAAATTTTAATCGAAGATTAATAGTTCAACATTTCTTGTTCAATTCTTAATAAACAAATTCTTTAATCTACAGATGATTATTCTTACAATTATCTATCTATTATAGGCACATATTCTCTTGGTGCTGCCACGCTCTTATAAGCAGGTCTTATAATCTTTCCAGCATTAATAAGTTCTTCAACACGGTGAGCACTCCAACCGGATATTCGCGCAATGGCGAAGATTGGAGTATACAGTTCAATAGGAAGATCCAACATACTGTATACAAAGCCGCTATAAAAGTCTATATTAGCACTGACACCTTTATATATTTGACGTTCTCTTGCAATAGTCTCTGCAGCAAGTCTTTCTACTTTGCTATATAGGTTATATTCTTTTTCTTTGCCTTTTTCCTTGGCAAGTTTTTCAACAAATGATTTTAAAACATTTGCTCTAGGGTCAGATATGGAATAAACAGCATGCCCCATACCATAGATTAAACCAGCTTTATCAAAAGCTTCTTTATGAAGCAAAGCTGTTAAGTAGGCAGATACTTCATCATCATCTGTCCAATCACTTACTTTTTCCTTCATATCTTCGAACATCTTTACTACCTTTATATTAGCACCGCCATGTTTAGGTCCTTTTAAGGAGCCTAATGAAGCAGCAACAGAAGAATAGGTATCCGTACCTGTTGAAGTAACTACGTGGGTTGTGAAAGTTGAATTATTACCACCGCCGTGTTCTGCATGTAATACTAAAGCTAAGTCTAAGATTTTAGCTTCTAAAGGTGTATATTTACTATCAGGTCTTAATAAATGTAATATCATCTCAGCAGTAGAGAGCTTAGGTTCAGGGGTATGAATAAATAAGCTCTGTCCATCATGATAATGTTTAAATGCCTGATACCCATATACAGATAATAACGGAAATAAGGATATAAGCTGTAAAGACTGCCTTAAAACATTAGGTATGGATATATCATCTGCCTTGTCATCATAGGAATATAAAGTTAAAACACTTCGTGCTAAAGTATTCATCATGTCCGGACTGGGTGCTTTCATAATAATATCCCGAACAAATGAAGTTGGTAAAGAACGATATTCTCCCAATAAGGTTGTGAATTTTTGAAGTTCATTCTTATCCGGCAACTGGCCAAAGAGTAAAAGATATGTAACTTCCTCAAATCCAAAGCGATTTTCACTAATAAAACCATCTACAATTTCTTCCACATCAATTCCGCGGTAAAATAATTTACCTTCACATGGGACTAATTCAGAATCAACAATAGTATAAGAACGAACTTCTGCAATTTCAGTTAATCCTGTTAATACACCTTTACCGCTTACATCTCTAAGTCCTCTTTTTACATCGTACTTTACATAAAGTTCAGGATTGATATTACTGTTCTTTTTACATAATTCTGTTAGTTCTAATATATCTGGCGTAATGTTTGAAAATGGATTGCTGTTCATAATTACCTCCTTTTGTCCTGACTAAAACATAGATATAATGAATTAGTTGAGAATTGAGATAGAAGATTATCCCAATATGTTTACAAGCATCAGAAAGAAAAGCGTAAAATAATGGATGGAATATTGGAAAAACTAATAAAAATAAAAAGTAAAGCATATAATTACACAAATCTCGATAAAAAGTTCCAATATTCCATTTAAGTAAAATGGAAATCTTTGCAAATAATTTTGTAAGTGATAATAGTTGCTTTATTCTATCACATAATATATTGAATTGACAAGAAAAAATATATAAAAATCATATAAAAAAACGAATAAAAATGCAGCCTATGAAGGAAAAGAAATAGCCTTAAGTTTATACATAAAGAATATAATTTATCACTTTATAATTGCTTTTTATAAACAAATCATCTATGATATTATTATCAGAGATAGATAAAATCATACTTTGTTGGTAATGGTATACTTATCCATTATCAGACTGGTATTTTGAAAGAATCGTTTGTACAATAACAGAAAAAGACAGGAGGAAACATATGCTGTTAGATGATTACATTTATTTTAAGATTGATAAAAAGAAGCACATCGCTTTAATAGCTCATGACGGAAAGAAAAAGGAACTGGCAGAATGGGCTGAAAGGAATAAGGATATTTTAAAAAATCATTTTTTGTGTGGAACAGGAACCACCGCAAGACTTATATCTGAAAAAACAGGGCTGCCGGTAAAGGGGTATAACAGCGGACCTCTAGGGGGAGATCAACAAATAGGATCCAGAATTGTAGAAGGAAACATTGATTTTGTTGTATTCTTATGGGACCCATTGGAATCACAGCCCCATGATCCGGATGTTAAGGCATTACTTAGAATTGCTGTTGTATACGATATTCCCATTGCCAATAACCTTGCAACGGCAGATTTTTTACTTGCTTCTAAGTATATGGAAGAAGAATATAATAGAAAAGTAGATAATTTTAACAAAAACATGATGTCAAGAATTCAAAAATTCGCTGAATCAGATAATAAATAGTCTAATAGTCTTAATGTTTGTAAACTGTTATATTTATAAAATCATAATAGAAAACTATTAATTTTTTAAAATGTTATCAGAAATTTTACAAAATTTATATTGAATTTAATTACCGGTTTGTGCTATAATTACAATATCTTTACAGGTATTGAATAATATTAATAAAGATAAAAAAGATTAAATATGAACGATAAATTTGGAGGTGCTAATTATGAAAAAGTATGAATGCCCTTGCGGTTATGTATACGATCCTGAAGTAGGTGATCCGGATAACGGAATTGCTCCAGGTACACCATGGGAAGATGTCCCTGAAGATTGGGTTTGCCCAGTATGCGGCTTAGAGAAAGAAGCATTTGTAGAGTTATAATTTAATATTTAAGAGAGTAAGCATATTGTATACTTACTCTCTTTTTTAAAAAACAAATCAATCAATCAATAAGCAAAAGAAAAGAAAGAAGGATGAACATGAAAGAATTAAAAGGGACCAAAACAGAAGCAAATTTGAAAACTGCCTTTGCAGGTGAATCAGAGGCAAGAAACAAATATACATATTATGCTTCCAAAGCTAAAAAAGAAGGTTATGAACAAATTGCCGAACTCTTTTTAGAAACCGCTAATAATGAAAAAGAACATGCTAAGATTTGGTTTAAATTACTTCATGACGGCATTGGAACTACCAGCGAAAATCTTTTAGATGCTGCAGCTGGTGAACACTATGAATGGACTGACATGTATGCAAATTTTGCAAAAGAAGCAAGAGAAGAAGGCTTTGACAAAATTGCATACCTATTTGAAGGTGTAGCAAAAATTGAAAAAGAGCATGAAGAAAGATACAGAAAGTTACTGGAAAACGTGGAGGACGGAATCGTATTCTCCAGAGATGGAGAAACTATTTGGCAGTGTGCTAATTGCGGGCATATCCATGTTGGAAAGAAAGCACCGGAAAAATGTCCGATTTGTGATCATCCACAAGGATACTTTAAAATATTAGCACAAAATTATTAATAATAAAGATAGTAAAGTGCTAACCTATAGCATATGCTTTAATTGTAATGAAAGATACAATAATTAATAAAACCAAAATTTTAAAAATGAAAGGATCGAAGAGGATATGAAAAAAGAACCAAAGTTTTTTATTTGTAAACAATGTGGTAATCTGGTAACGCTGATTCATGAATCAGGAGCACCATTAGTTTGCTGCGGACAAGAGATGAATGAACTTGTAGCGAATACAACAGAAGCTGCAACGGAGAAACATTTACCAGTTGTAACAGTGGATGGCAATACTATAACAGTAGAAATCGGAAGCGTTGAACATCCTATGACACCTGAACACTACATCCAATGGATTTATATTGAGACAGACAAAGGTTTACAGATGAAATATTTAACTCCATCTGATAAACCAAAGGCAACTTTCGAACTAAGCGATGAAAAGCTTATTGCAACTTATGAATATTGCAATCTGCATGGATTATGGAAAACAGAAAATAAATAAAGGTTTTGCCTAATAATTTTATTAAGACCTTCGAGAGTATCCTATGCTCCCGAAGGTCGATTTACTTAAAAGCAGATAGTCGTTTATTGAATTAAATAAAACAATACTTTTTATATAACTAAAGAACATACTACTATAAAGATTCAAAATTCTACGATATCTTTTTTATTCGTAAGGACATTCACCTTTTCTTACTGCAATAATTACAGATAAGTAATCCTGTATCATTTCTCTGGTAACATTCATTTGAATCAGATATAAATCTGACAGTGTTTTTTTAAAATATAGAAGCATATCATGGTTATTTGCTTCTGGAGGTATAGGTGTATATTCTATCAGGAATACTGTCCTTGCAATATCATATAATGAATTTCCGTAGCAGACATTCATAAAGTCTATAACATATCCATGCCCTTTCGATATTAATATATTACCTGGATGGAAGTCACCATGACAGAGTACATTTCCACCTGGCAATTTATCTATCATCTGTAAAAATTCATCCTGTTTTTCTAAAGTTAATTGAGTCTTTGTTATATGATATTTTAAAAAATCCTTATAATTAGCCACATTACTGATCTTATTTTGAATAATTGCCTTATGAAGCTTTGCCATACATCTGGCACATTCCTGTAAATCACCAGTTTTCATAACCCATTCAAGTAAGGATTCTCCTTCAATTCTGTCATATATAATGCCCTTTCTTTCTTTGTAAGAAATTATTTCATATGCTTTAGGTTTTTTGAAATTCATTTCTCTTATTGCCATAGCGTTATTAAATTCATTCTCAATTGATTTACCAGGATAATCTTTATTAAAAAGCTTAAGTACTTTACCTTCTTCCCATTCATATACACTTGCTGTATTACCTGCACCAATAAGTTTATTGAATTTCATATATTTAACTCCTTTATCATTCATAATCAATGAAGGTTTTCTTTAACTGGCAGTTTAATGTAATTGTACAATATTGCTTAATTATACAATGCATCAAAATTAAATTCTAGTAAATTTACTTATATCTTATTTAAAAGTCAATAATATACAAGATAGATGTGGATAATGATAATTTTATATTTATTAGAACAGTTGTAAAAAGATAATTTTATGTATATAATCATAATGAATGATAAAAAACTCTTCACACAATGATTATGCAATGGAAGCTACTATGTGTTTGGAATGGAGTGATATTATGTTAAAGGATGAAGATATAAGATATATAGAGAAAGCTCTGCCATTTTGGAGCAAGCTGGATAAGAGTGATAAAAAGTTTTTATTAAATCATATATTTCCTGTGGAATATGAGAAAGGCAGACCAATTCATAGCGGTTCCATGGATTGTATTGGAGTACTTTTGATACGGAAAGGGGATATCAGAGTATATATGCTATCGGATGAAGGGAAGGAAGTAACTTTATACCGGTTATCAGATGGAGATATATGTATATTATCCGCATCCTGTATTTTGGATAATATTACCTTCGATGTTTATATAGATGCAGAATCAGCCTGTGATTTATTGGTGATTGAATCAAAATATTATCAGCAGTTATGTAATAAGAACATTTATGCCGAAAATTATTCTCAAAGGTTAGTAATTGACCGTTTCTCAGATGTAATGTGGGCTATGGAACAAATTCTATTCATGAGCTTTGACAAAAGACTTGCAATATTCCTTTCAGATGAAGCTGCAAGGACTGGATCCGATGTAATAGAACTTACCCATGAACAAATTGCAAAATATGTTGGAAGTGCCAGAGAGGTAGTTTCCCGTATGTTAAAATATTTTCAAGGGGAAGGGATAGTTGAATTATCAAGAGGTGGAGTTAAGATAGCCGACAAAAAGAAACTGAAGGCTTTGATTATGTAGAGTCATTCTGAGAGTTAAGAAGGGGGTAAAACATTTTGGAGGCTCCTGTTCACATGCTCTCAGAATGACTAAACAAAGGTCTAATTGGAAATCTTTGGTTGTTTAATATCTGTTTATTCCGCCAGTAATTTTAATATGTTTTGTTTTGGCTGAACACCAACGGTTGAATTAATAACCTTACCATCTTTTACTGCAACTAAGGTTGGTATTGACATTACTCTAAAAGTTTGAGCCAGTTCGCTTTCTTCGTCTATATTTACTTTACCCACCTTAATTGATGAATTTTCATTTGCAATTTGGTCAACAATGGGAGAAACCATTTTGCATGGACCGCACCAGGATGCCCAAAAGTCTAATAATACAGGTTTATCGGATTTAATTACCTCAGTTTCAAAATTATCCTTTGTTATATGAAGTATCTTGCTCATAATATTACTCCTTTCAATTCTAAATATATGGATTATTACTCTTTAGAAAATCCGTTAATTTATTTAAGTTTATGAGTATACTATATATCATTATGAAAGTTATTTCTGTGATGTAGTCACAAAGAATACAGATTAAACATAGGATGTGTTTAAAATCCGTTACTAAACATTATAATAGAAAACTATAAAAAGGATACAAATTATCCGAAATAAAAAGGTAAGACATACCCAATTACAATTGACGAAACATACTATTACTGGTAAAATGATTTCGTTTAATGACAAAACTAAATTTTTATACATTATTATGAGGAGGAAATGATTATGAAACCTATGAAAATAGCAGAAGGAATATATCAGCTTTCTGTTAACGTGGAAGATATATTATTTGAGGGCTTATGGGAAATACCCAAAGGAGTTTCTTTGAATTCATATATTATAAAAGGTGAAAAAACAGCTATTGTAGATGGTGTTTGCGGATGGGACGGGGTTCCTGAAAGCTTATATGCATTGCTGGAACAAATGAACATTACTCCTGAGTCCATTGAATATTTAATCGTGAATCATATGGAACCGGATCATTCCGGCTGGATAGAAAGCTTTAGAAAAATAAATCCAGACTTTAAAGTAGTAGGAAGTAAGAAAGCTAAAATGTTACTGGATGCATTTTATGGTAAGGATGATAACTTTATATGCGTTGGTGAAGGGGATACTTTAGACTTGGGGAAGGGTCATATTCTTAACTTTATAGATATTCCTAATGTACATTGGCCAGATACCATTGGAACTTTTGATACATTAACCGGCACTTTGTTCTCCTGTGATGCTTTTGGTTCTTTTGGCAAAATAATAGATGATAGAATTTACGTAGATGAATTAAGTAAAGAAGAGCAAATAACCTATGAACAAGAAACCATTCGTTATTTTTCCAACGTATTGGCTGCATTCTCTTTACAGGCAAAAAAAGCAACTGCAAAATGCAGTGAATTACCTGTAAAATTAGTAGCACCTGGACATGGCCTTATTTGGAGAAATCCGGAGGAAGTATTTAAGGCATATTCTGAATATGCAGATTGTTCAAAAGGCCCTGCAAGAGAAGAAATTACTTTAATATGGGGCTCAATGTATGGTATGACAAGAAAAGCGGTAGAGCATGCAGTTAAAGTATTGGAAGAGGAAGATATTGTTGTACATGTTCATGAAGTTCCAAAAGATTCCTGGGGTACCGTTCTCACTTCAGCATGGACTTCCACCGGTATAATCTTAGCTATGCCCACTTATGAATTTAAAATGTTCCCACCAATGGGCGCAGTTTTAGAAGAGCTTGGAAAGAAGAAAGTTTATAACAGAAAAGCCTTCCGTTTTGGTTCTTATGGCTGGTCAGGAGGGGCACAAAAGGAATTAGATGAAATTTTAACAAGACTTAATATGAATTGGGATTTTATCGAACCTGTAGAATTCCTTGGTTCCCCATTAGAAGAGGATTTAGAAAAAATCCGCATTGGTGTAAAAGAATTAGTGAAACAAGTAAAAGATAAGATCCTGACAGAGAAGCACATAGGTTGAGATAGATAACGTATAACGTTATAGAAAAGAGGCAGTTATGATAAAGGCAGACTATCATTTACATTCATCCTTTTCAAGCGATAGCGAGACACCCATGGAATCTCAGATTGAAAAAGCAATAGAACTTGGATTGGAGGATATATGTTTTACGGAGCATATGGATTTGGATTATCCCAAGGAATATGGAGAATTTAACTTTTCTATTGAGGAATATTTCAAGAAAATCAAAGAGATGCAAGAAAAATACAGGGGAAAAATTAGTATTTATAAAGGTGTTGAATTCGGCCTGATTCCTGAAATTGGAGACCAATACGAAACACTGGCAGGCCAATATGAGTTTGATTTTATTATTGGATCTACCCACCTTTATAATAATTTAGATCCCTATTATTCTACTTATTGGGAAGGTAAGACTCCACAACAAGGTACCATGATGTATTTTGAAAAAATATTGGAGAATATTCAAAATTATAATAATTATGATACCTTAGGGCATATTGACTACATTATACGATATCAAGATATAAAAGAGAATCCGGACAGAAATAAAATGTTACTGTTTGATAATTACTCCTATTCAGAATACGGGGATGTTCTGGATGAAATATTAAAACATATTATATACAAAGGCAAAGCATTAGAGGTAAATGCTGCCGGATACCGATATGGTCTTGGTGCCCCTAATCCTCAGTATTCTACACTGGTGCGTTATAAAGAACTGGGCGGAGAATTAATTACCATTGGTTCCGATGCTCACAAATCAGAACATTTAGGATGTTCCTATGATAAAGTAGAAGCGCTATTAAAAGAAGTGGGCTTCCGATATTATGCTACTTTTCACGGCAGAAATAGAATTATGAATTCATTCTAAGTAATATCTATAAAAGGGCAAACAATAGATAGACAGGAATGGAGGGGTAATCTGGTTAGATAACAAGAGTTGGAATATCAAACCTAACCTCAGTATACAAGCATGGCTATGTTAAATAAATAAAAAATAATGGTTCTATAATAAATGTTGGGGTATGCAAAAGACATACTTCCAACATTTTATTTTTTATATTAAAATGCATCTATACGAAGCCTCTAAGTAAATGCACGTCGTCCAAACAAACATTAAAAGGAGGTTTTCGATAGATGCACTCTCATTGTACCAAAAATCTACTGAATTTAGAAGATGTTTTTATTAAGAAAGTGGTTCATGCAGATCATTATGTTAGGATATTCATCGAAACCAATCCTACCATACAAACCTGCCCCCATTGTGGTGCTCAGACCAAACGTATTCACGATTACCGCTATCAGGAGT